>NZ_JBIDCW010000019.1:0-83707 GCF_043204795.1 Streptomyces sp. NPDC047706
AACGCCCGGTTACATTTCGAACCCGGAAGCTAAGCCTTACAGCGCCGATGGTACTGCAGGGGGGACCCTGTGGGAGAGTAGGACGCCGCCGAACAGTTATTAGAAGGGTTGGACCCGGAACTTCGGTTCCGGGTCCAACCCTTTTTTGTTCGGCGTCACTTGAAGTTCACGTTGCGCTACCACGATCCGCGGCATGGGTACTGCTGCAATGCTCAGGGCCGCCGGCGTAGGAGTCGGTGACGAGGTCATCGTGCCGGCCTTCGGGAACGTCGAGGTCTCCGAAGCGGTGAGCCTGGCGGGGGCACGCCCGGTGTTCGCGGACATCGACCCGGTGTCGTACTGCCTCGACACGTCCGCGGTCGAGGCGGCCGTAACTTCGCGAACCGCGGCCGTCGTTGTCGTACATCGATTCGGCCGCCCGGCGGATGTCCGGGGACTGCGTGGCGTGGGGCAGCGGAACGGGCTTCTGGTGCTGGAGCAGGGGGAGTCCGAGGCGCCGTCCGACGAGGTGGCGCAGCGGCGGCAGCGGGCCGCTTATCTGGATGCGAAGTTGAGGGGGTTGTACACGCCTGATGGCGGCGTGGGGCACACCTATCAGCAGTACGTGGTGAGGGTGCCCGGGAACGGGCGGCCGGACCGGGACGCGTTCGCACGGTCACTGCGCACAAGGGGAGTTGAGTGCTGGGTGCCGGTGAAGACGCCGGTGCACCGGTTGCCCGCGTTCCGGCAGTGTGTGTCGTTGCCGGAGACCGAGCGGGCCGCGGAAGAGACACTCGCGCTGCCCGTGGACGGTGCGTTGACGAAGCGGGACATGCAGAGGGTCGTATCCGCGTGCAATGCGCTGGGCGGACTGCTGCAGGCTGCCTTCTGATCGCTTCCTGCACGGGACGGTCTTTGTTGGGACCACCGGCCTGTTCAGGGTATGATCTCTTCCGTTGCCGCGAGGGAGACCTCGGCAAGGTGACCGGCCCCTATAGCTCAGTCGGCAGAGCGTCTCCATGGTAAGGAGAAGGTCAACGGTTCGATTCCGTTTGGGGGCTCGCACTGAAGAAGACCCTCACCCATTCGGGTGGGGGTCTTCTTGCTGTGCGGGCTGCTGTTCAGACGGTGGTCAGGCCGTTGTGGAGGCCCGGCACGCGCATCGCCAGGATGGCCATGTCGTCGGACGGCGCGTCCGAGGCGAAGCGTTCCACCGCGCGCATGATGCGGGCGGCGACCGCGCCGGCCGTGAGGCCGGTGCAGGTGGTGAGGACGTCGGCGAGGCCGTCGTCGCCCAGCATGCGGTTGCCCTCGCGACGCTCCGTGACGCCGTCCGTGACACAGAGGAGGACGTCGCCGGGGTCGAGGGTGACCGTCTGCTCGTAGAGGTCCAGGTCCTCCAGCACACCGAGGAGCGGCTGGGGTTCGGCGGCGGCTTCCACCGTGCCGTCCTGGCGCAGCCGCAGGGGGAGCGGGTGGCCGGCGCAGACCACCTTCAGCTCGGCGCTGCCGTCCTCCAGCGGGCGCATCTCGCCGTAGAGGAGGGTGAGGAAGCGGCTGCGGGCGCCCTCGTCGAGGATGGCGGAGTTGAGGCGCTGCAGAACCGCCGGGCCGCTGAGCCCCTCGCGGGCGAGGAGGCGCAGGGCGTGCCGGGCGAGGCCGGTGACGGCCGCGGCGTTCGGCCCCGTACCGCAGACGTCGCCGATGGCGAAGCCGTAGGCGCCGTCGCGGATGGGGAAGAGGTCGTAGAAGTCGCCGCCGACTTCGTTGCCCTCGCCGGCCGCGCGGTAGATGACCTCGACCTCGACGCCGTCGATCACGGGGAGTTCGGGAGGCAGGAGGCTGCGCTGGAGGGACTGGCTGATGGCCGTGCGCTCGGAGTAGAGACGGGCGTTGTCCAGGGCCAGGGCGGCTCGACGGGACAGGTCCTCGGCCAGTTCCAGGATCTCCTGGCGGAAGTGTTCGTCGGTGGGCTTGCCGAGGGTGAGCATGCCGATGACGCGGTTGCGGGCGACCAGCGGCAGCACGACCGTCTCGCCGCCGACCGCGGACGCCGTCGCCAGCGTCGTACCGATGCCGGAGCTGACCGTGGCGGGTTGGCCGAGGCCCAGGCTGCGCATCGAGGTGCGCAGGGCCGCCTGGTGGGCGGCTTCCGCCGGGGCCGACCAGACGCGGGCGCCGGGGGTGGGTACCGGGTCGGGCGGGGCGATCTTCGACAGCAGCGACTTGATGCCGTCGATGAGTTCCTCGTCCTCGTGCAGGACGTACGACAGGTACGGCTCGGAGGCCTGGTCGGCGATCGTGTAGACCGCGCACCAGGTGGCCAGCGTCGGGACCGTCATCTGTGCCATCAGGGCGAGTGTCTGGTCCCGGTCCAGGGTGCCGGCGAGGAGGTCGGATGCCTCGACGAGGAAGCTGAGCGAGCCGCGGCGCAGGCGTTCGAGTTCGCCGAGGCGGGCCGACTCCACGGCGAGGGCGATGCGGTCGGCGGCGAACTGGAGGCGCAGCGCCTCCTCGTTGGAGTATCGGCCCGCTCCCTCCGCGGCGACGCCGAGGGAGCCGGTGAGGCGGCCCTCGACCTTGAGCGGGACGGTGACGACGGAGCGCATGCCGGTGCCGTTGAGCAGTGGGACGGCGCCCGGGACGGCCGTGAGGTCGTCGTGGACGGCGGGCATGCGGGCCGAGCCGTAGCGGCCGGGGCCCGCCTCGACGGGGACGCGGGCGAAGCGCTGGCGGGCGGAGGGTAGGCCCGTGGAGGCGCGGACCTCCAACTCCGTCTCGTCGTCGGTGGCGAGGAGGAGGAACGCGGAGTCGCCGTCGAGCATGTCGCGGGCGCGTTCGACCGTGCGCTGGAGGAGGCCGTCGAGGTCGTCCGGGGCGGGGGAGCCGATGAAGACCTCGAAGGGGTCGGTGCTCTGGCCCTCGGAGGCGGTGGTCGTGTCGGACGCCGTGATGCGCATCGGCGTCTGCAGGACGGCCCGTTCGTGGTCGCGGACGAGGAGGCAGACGGTGGAGGGTTCGCCTGCGGTGTCGCGGACGCGGAGGTGCGAGGCGTACACCGGGACGACCCGGCCGCCGGCGTCGCGGATGCCGTAGCTGCCCTCCCAGCGCGACAGTTGCAGGGCCTCGGCGATGCCGGTGCTGGTGCCCGGGGTGTGCGGCCAGGCGGCGAGGTCGGTGAGGGGTTTGCCGGTGACCTGCTCGGCCTGGTAGCCGAAGAGTTCCTCGGCGTCCTCGTTCCAGGCCGTGATGGAGCCGCCGCGGTCGATCTGGATCACGGCGACGCGGACGCGGCCGTCGGCCGGCGGGAGCAGGTCGGCGGGGAGGGAGGGTCCGGCGGTGCGGGTGCCCACGGCGCGTTCGGGCAGGTCGAGTTGGAACCACACCTGTTTGTGTGTGGGCGTGTAGTCGACGCCCCAGCGGCCGGCGAGGGCCGCGCACAGCTGGAGGCCGCGGCCGCCCTCACGGTCGGGGCTGCCCATGTTGACGGCAGAGCCCTGGAGGGGGACTTCACGCTCCGGGTAGTGGTCGGCGACCTCGATGCGGACGCCGCCGTCGAGGCGCAGGCACAGGACGTCGGCGGTGGTTCCCGCGTGCACGACGGCGTTGGTGACCAGTTCGCTGGTCAGTACGACGGCGTCGTCGACGATGTCGGCGTACCCCCAGCCCTGGAGCGTGTCGCGGACGAAGGAGCGCGCGGAGGCGACCGAGCGCCCGACGGGCTCGAAGCTGGCGGCCGCGCGCGCGGTGATCACAAAACTCCTCGATCTGCTCTCGACGTGCTGGGCTGCGGTGCCGTCGAGCGGCTCGCGCCGTGTCTGCGACGGCAGGCCGCTGGTCGGCCGGGGGTCCGGGGGCTGGTCCCCCGGGATCAGTCCGGTGGTCATGTGTGCGGCCGCCCCTCCGATGCCCGCTCGTTGTCGTGCCACCGCCCAGGCCGGACGGAACCGGTGCGGCTGGACAGCCGCATGCAAGGTTACTTACCTTCGCGGTTCATGCGGATGCCGGTCTGCAGTGTTTCCGTCCGGAGGGTGTGCGGACGGTGTGCGAAGCTGCCGAACTGTTATGGCCTGGTTCGGCGGGGGTGAAACACTGGGCAGGCTTGTGGTGGAGGTACGGGCAGGGCGAGTGCGGTGCGCGTTCGGCGGGCAGCAGCCCCTGGTGCGGTCCGGTACCTCCTGGTGGGATTGACGGCCGGTACCACGGGTGCAGGCAGCAGTAGTGATCGATACGCCGAGCAGTAGAGCCGAGCACAGCAGTAATGGTCGACCCCTGCGGGAGGGACACAGTGGAGTCTGGCGCAGCGACGCGGGGCACGAAGCCGCGCGCGAAGGGCGGACAGTCCCCGAGCAGCCGGAACGGGACCACGGAGGTGGACACGGCTGCCCTGAACCGGTTGAAGGCGGCTCTGGTCTCGATGCGGGACGGCAACTTCCGCAAGCGGCTGACGGTGTCCGGGGACGGTGTGATGGCGGAGATCGCCGCCGTCTTCAACGAGGTCGCCGACCGAAATCTGCACCTTACGGGTGAGCTGTCGCGGGTGCGGCGCGTCGTCGGGCGTGAGGGGAAACTCACCGAGCGGCTGGACGCGGGGGCCTGCGAGGGGTCCTGGGCGGCCGCGATCGATGCCTCGAACGCCCTGGTCGACGATCTCGTATGGCCGGTGTCCGAGGTCAGCCGGGTGCTGTTCGCGGTGGCCGAGGGTGATCTGGCGCCGCGGATGGAGCTGCGGACGAACGCGCCCGACGGGAGCGGGCACCCGCTGCGCGGGGAGTTCCTGAAGGTCGGGCGGACCGTCAACAACCTCGTCGACCAGTTGTCGACGTTCACCGACGAGGTCACAAGGGTGGCCAGCGAGGTGGGTACCGAGGGCAAGCTGGGTGGGCAGGCCCAGGTGCGCGGTATGTCGGGTTCGTGGAAGGACCTCACGGAGTCCGTCAACACGATGGCGTACCGGCTGACCGCTCAGGTGCGTGACATCGCGCTGGTGACGACGGCCGTGGCGAAGGGTGATCTGTCCCGGAAAGTCACGGTTCACGTGGCCGGTGAGATGCTGGAGCTGAAGGAAACCGTCAACACGATGGTGGACCAGCTCTCGGCGTTCTCCTCCGAGGTGACCCGCGTCGCGCGTGAGGTGGGTACCGAGGGTGAACTGGGCGGGCAGGCGCAGGTGCCCGGGGTGGCCGGGGTGTGGAAGGAGCTCACCGACTCCGTCAACACCATGGCCGGCAACCTCACCGCCCAGGTGCGCGGTATCGCCGAGGTGACGACCGCGGTCGCCAACGGTGATCTGTCGCGGAAGGTGACCGTGCAGGCGCGCGGCGAGGTCGCCCAGCTCGCCGAGACGATCAACCAGATGACCGAGACGCTGCGGATCTTCGCGGACGAGGTCACGCGGGTGGCCAACGAGGTCGGTGCCGAGGGGCGGCTCGGCGGTCAGGCGAACGTGCCGGGGGCCGCGGGGACGTGGAAGGACCTTACGGACTCCGTCAACACGGTGTTCCGGAACCTCACCACTCAGGTGCGGGACATCGCCGCGGTGACGACGGCGGTCGCCAACGGTGACCTCTCCCAGAAGGTCACCGTGGACGTGGCCGGCGAGATGCTGGAGCTGAAGAACACCGTCAACGGCATGGTGGACCAGCTGTCCGCCTTCGGTTCCGAGGTCACGCGGGTGGCGCGGGAGATCGGCGACGAGGGTGAGCTCGGCGGGCAGGCGCAGGTGCCCGGAGCCGCGGGGACGTGGAAGGACCTCACGGACTCCGTCAACACGGCGTTCCGAAACCTCACCGGACAGGTGAGGAACATCGCCCAGGTGACGACGGCGGTCGCCAACGGTGACCTCTCCCAGAAGGTCACCGTGGACGTCTCCGGCGAGATGCTCCAGCTGAAGAACACCGTGAACACGATGGTCGACCAGCTGTCGTCCTTCGCCGACCAGGTCACGACGATGGCCCGGGAGGTCGGCACCGAGGGACGGCTCGGCGGGCAGGCGCGCGTGGAGGGCGTCTCCGGGACGTGGAAGGAGCTCACCGACGCCGTCAACTCCATCACCGGCAATCTGACCGCCCAGGTGCGGCAGATCGCCCAGGTGACGACGGCGGTGGCGCGCGGTGACCTGTCGCAGAAGATCACCATGGACGTGCGCGGGGAGATCCTGGAGCTGAAGAACACCGTCAACACGATGGTGGACCAGCTCTCGGCCTTCGCCGACCAGGTGACGCGGGTGGCCCGCGAGGTGGGTACGGAGGGCCGGCTCGGCGGTCAGGCGCAGGTGCCCGGCGTGGCCGGCGTGTGGCGGGACCTGACGGACTCCGTGAACGGCATGGCCGGCAACCTGACGGCTCAGATGCGGCAGATCGCCCAGGTCGCGACGGCGGTGGCGCGGGGCGACCTCTCGCAGAAGATCACGGTGGACGCGCGCGGCGAGATTCTGGAGCTGAAGAACACGCTCAACACGATGGTGGACCAGCTGTCCTCGTTCGCCGAGGAGGTCACGCGCGTGGCCCGTGAGGTGGGCACCGAGGGCAAGCTGGGCGGGCAGGCCGAGGTGCAGGGCGTCTCGGGCACCTGGAAGGACCTCACCCAGTCCGTCAACTTCATGGCGAACAACCTCACCGTGCAGGTGCGCAGCATCGCCCACGTCACCACCGCCGTCGCCAAGGGCGACCTGTCGAAGAAGATCACCGTCGACGCCAAGGGCGAGATCCTGGAGCTCGTCACCACCGTGAACACGATGGTCGACCAGCTGTCGTCCTTCGCGGACCAGGTGACGCGGGTGGCCCGCGAGGTGGGCACCGAGGGAATCCTGGGCGGCCAGGCGCACGTGCCGGGCGTCACGGGCATCTGGAAGGACCTCAGCGACAACGTCAACCTGATGGCCAAGAACCTGACCGTCCAGGTGAGGAACATCTCCCAGGTCGCGATGGCCGTCGCCAACGGCGACCTGACGCGCACGGTGACGATCGAGGCCCGCGGTGAGGTGGCGCAGCTCGCCGACACCTTCAACACCATGGTGAAGACGCTGAGTTCGTTCGCGGAGCAGGTCACCAAGGTGGCCCGTGAGGTCGGTACGGACGGCATCCTCGGTGGTCAGGCGCATGTGCCGGGTGTGGCCGGTACCTGGAAGGACCTCACCGAGTCGGTGAACCAGATGGCGTCCAACCTGACCGGTCAGGTGCGGAACATCGCGATGGTGACGACGGCCATCGCCAAGGGTGACCTGACGAAGAAGATCGACATCGACGCGCGCGGGGAGATCCTCGAACTCAAGACCACCATCAACACGATGGTGGACCAGCTGTCCTCGTTCGCCGAGGAGGTCACGCGTGTGGCCCGCGAGGTGGGCACGGAGGGCCAGCTGGGTGGTCAGGCGCGGGTGCGGGACGTCGACGGCACCTGGCGGGACCTGACGGAGTCCGTGAACGAGATGGCCGGGAACCTGACCCGGCAGGTGCGTGCCATCGCGCGCGTGGCGACCGCGGTGACCCGCGGCGACCTGAACCTGAAGATCGATGTGGACGCCTCCGGCGAGATCCAGGAGCTTCAGGACTACATCAACAAGATGATCGCCAACCTGCGCGACACCACGATCGCCAACAAGGAGCAGGACTGGCTGAAGGGCAACCTCGCCCGGATCTCCGCGCTGATGCAGGGCCGCCGCGACCTGGAGGACGTGGCCTCGCTCATCATGAGCGAGCTGACGCCGGTGGTCTCCGCGCAGCACGGGGCGTTCTTCCTGGCGATGCAGCCGGCCGACACCACGGGCGAGGACGAGCAGTACGAGCTGCGGATGCTGGGCTCGTACGGCTACTCGATGGGCTCCATGCCGACGTCGTTCGCGCCCGGTGAGGCGCTGGTCGGCACCGCCGCCCAGGAGAAGCGCACGATCCTCGTGGAGAACGCGCCCAGTGGCTATCTGAAGATCTCCTCCGGCCTGGGCGAAGCCCCGCCCGCGCAGGTCATCGTGTTGCCGGTGCTGTTCGAGGGCATCGTGCTCGGCGTGATCGAGCTGGCCTCGTTCACGCCGTTCACGCAGATTCAGAAGGACTTCCTCAACCAGATCGCCGAGATGATCGCGACCAGCGTCAACACCATCTCCGTCAACACCAAGACGGAGGTGCTGCTGAAGCAGTCGCAGGAGCTGACCGAGCAACTGCGTGAGCGCTCAGCCGAGTTGGAGAACCGGCAGAAGGCCCTTCAGGCGTCCAACGCCGAACTGGAGGAGAAGGCCGAGCTGCTGGCCCAGCAGAACCGCGACATCGAGGTGAAGAACACCGAGATCGAGGAGGCGCGGCAGGTCCTGGAGGAGCGTGCCGAGCAGCTCGCGGTGTCGATGCGCTACAAGAGCGAGTTCCTGGCCAACATGTCGCACGAGCTGCGTACGCCGCTGAACTCGCTGCTCATCCTGGCCAAGCTGCTCGCCGACAACGCGGACGGAAATTTGACGCCGAAGCAGGTCGAGTTCGCGGAGACGATCCACGGTGCCGGCTCCGACCTGCTCCAGCTGATCAACGACATCCTGGACCTGTCGAAGGTCGAGGCCGGCAAGATGGACGTCTCGCCGACCCGTATCGCGCTCGTCCAGCTGGTCGACTACGTGGAGGCCACCTTCCGGCCGCTGACCGCGGAGAAGGGCCTGGATCTGTCCGTGCGGGTGTCCCCGGAGCTGCCCGCGACACTGCACACCGACGAGCAGCGGCTCCTCCAGGTGCTGCGCAACCTGCTGTCGAACGCGGTGAAGTTCACCGACTCGGGTTCGGTGGAGCTGGTCATCCGTCCCGCGCGCGACGACGTGCCGCAGGCGATCCGGGAGCAGTTGCTGGAGGCCGGTTCGCTGGCCGACGCCGAGGCCGGGCTGATCGCGTTCTCGGTGACCGACACCGGCATCGGGATCGCGGCGAGCAAGATGCGGGTGATCTTCGAGGCGTTCAAGCAGGCGGACGGCACGACCAGCCGCAAGTACGGCGGTACGGGCCTCGGCCTGTCCATCTCGCGGGAGATCGCCCAGCTGCTCGGCGGTGAGATCCACGCGCAGAGCGAGCCGGGCCGCGGGTCCACGTTCACGCTGTACCTGCCGCTGTACCCGACCGAACTGCCCCCGCACGGATACCAGCAGCCCACGCCCGCGACCCCCGTGGCCGAACTCGCCGAGTGGCCGGAGCCGGCCGAGCCGGCGGTCGAGACGCCGGCCGAGGTGAAGTCGTACCGCGAGACGCAGAACGGGGCTGCCGCGCTCTTCCGGCGCCGGCGCAGGACCTTCCCCGCCGCCGAGCCGCGGGCGCTGCCGGCCCTGCCGGAGCCCTGGCAGGGCGGTGAGGAGGAGGCGGACACCCGCCCGCGCGTGAGTGTCCGGTTCGGGGGTGAGAAGGTGTTGATCGTCGACGACGACATCCGCAACGTCTTCGCGCTCACCAGCGTCCTGGAGCAGCACGGGCTGTCGGTCCTGTACGCCGAGAACGGCCGTGAGGGCATCGAGGTGCTGGAGCAGCACGACGATGTGGCGGTCGTCCTGATGGACATCATGATGCCCGAGATGGACGGTTATGCGACGACCACGGCGATTCGCCGGATGCCGCAGTTCGCCGGGCTGCCGATCATCGCGCTGACGGCCAAGGCGATGAAGGGTGACCGGGAGAAGGCGATCGAGTCGGGTGCGTCGGACTATGTGACGAAGCCGGTCGATCCTGATCATCTGCTGGCGGTGATGGAGCAGTGGATGCAGGACGAATGAACAGTGGGTGTCTTTGAGGGATTGCTGACGCAGAGTGTGCGAAGCCGTGTAGAAGTGCGGGATTCGGGGAACCTTCTGGTCCCCTGCCGCGTTTCTGCTAGGTGCACAGTGACATCGCGGTGACAGGGTGTGGCGACAAGCGGGGTGCGGCTACGATGACCGGCACGAGGATGGGCGGCGCAACGGAGTCGGCCCACGGGGCGGCGCCCGGTGCACTGCCGGGGCGAGGAGGGCGGGCCATGGTGCAGAAGGCCAAGATCCTCCTGGTCGATGACCGGCCGGAGAATCTGCTGGCGCTGGAGGCGATCCTCTCTGCGCTCGATCAGACGCTGGTGCGGGCATCTTCCGGGGAGGAAGCGCTCAAGGCACTACTCACGGACGACTTCGCGGTCATTCTGCTGGACGTCCAGATGCCGGGAATGGACGGTTTCGAAACCGCCGCGCACATCAAGCGGCGGGAACGGACCCGGGACATCCCGATCATCTTCCTCACCGCCATCAACCATGGCCCGCATCACACCTTCCGGGGCTACGCGGCCGGTGCGGTGGACTACATCTCCAAGCCGTTCGACCCGTGGGTGCTGCGCGCGAAGGTCTCCGTCTTCGTCGAGCTCTACATGAAGAACTGCCAGCTGCGCGAGCAGGCCGCGCTGCTGAGGCTCCAGTTGGAGGGCGGCGGCAAGGGCGCGGTCGGCGGCAAGGAGTCCGCCGGGCTGCTCGCCGAGCTGTCGGCGCGCCTCGCGGCCGTCGAGGAGCAGGCCGAGGCGCTGTCCAAGCAGCTCGACGACGAGTCCGCGGACGCGGCGGCGGTGGCCACGGCGGCCCATCTGGAGCGCAAGCTCACGGGGTTGCGCCGGGCGCTGGACGCGCTGGAACCGGGGGCCGGCGGGGCTCCCTCGGTGCCGTCGCAGAACTGACGGCGGATCGGGCCGAGTTGCCGCTCGTCCGCCCGGAGTTCACGGAGCCGTCCTGCGGCGGGCCCGGACAAGGCGCCTGCTCGTGAGTTCGCGTCAGTTTCGCGCCTGGGCAAGGGCGACACGAACGGGTGAAGCAGTGGGCACGCGTGTCCGCTGTCGTCTCCACCGGTAACCTCACACCTATGGCCTCACGTCCCTCCGCAGCCAAGAAGCAGCCCGCCAAGAAGGCTGCCGCTTCCGCGAAGGCTCCGGCGAAGAAGGCCGCCGCGAAAAAGGCGCCCGCGAAGAAGGCGCCCGCCAGGAAGGCTCCGGCGAAGAAGGCCGCGCCGAAGCCGGCGCCCAGCCCGACCGGGGGCGTCTACCGGCTGGTCCGCGCTGTCTGGCTCGGCCTGGCGCACGCCGTCGGCGCCGTGTTCCGCGGCATAGGGCAGGGCGCGAGGAACCTCGACCCCGCCCACCGCAAGGACGGCGTCGCCCTGCTGCTGCTCTCGCTCGCGCTGATCGTCGCCGCGGGCACCTGGTCCAACCTGCGCGGTCCCGTCGGCGACCTCGTCGAGATACTGGTCACCGGAGCCTTCGGCCGGCTCGACCTGCTCACGCCGATCCTCCTCGCGGTCGTCGCCGTGCGCTTCATCCGGCACCCCGAGCAGCCCGAGGCCAACGGGCGCATCGTCATCGGCCTGTCCGCGCTGCTCGTCGGCGTGCTCGGCCAGGTCCACATCGCCTGCGGCTCGCCCGCGCGCAGCGCCGGCATGCAGGCCATACGGGACGCCGGCGGTCTGATCGGTTGGGGCACGGCGACCCCGCTGACGTACGCCCTGGGCGAGGTGCTCGCCGTACCCCTGCTGGTACTCCTCACGGTCTTCGGACTGCTGGTCGTCACGGCCACGCCCGTCAACGCCATCCCGCAGCGGCTGCGGCTGCTCGGCGTGAAGCTGGGACTCGTCCGCGACGCCGAGGAGTACGAGGACGAGTTCACCGCCGACGACGCGCGCTACGACGAGCAGTGGCGTGAGGCCGTCGCCGCACGACCCCGCAGACGGGGGCAGGCCCCGCCGGCGTACGACCCGGACGGTCCCGAGCAGGAGGCCCTCTCGCAACGTCGGGGCCGTCCCAGGCGCTCGTCCGTGCCGCAGCCCGAGGGGGAGCGGCAGCGGGACGCCGTGGACGTCGCCGCGGCCGCCGCCGCCGCACTCGACGGCGCCGTGCTGCACGGCATGCCGCCCTCGCCGATCGTCGCCGACCTCACCCAGGGCGTCAGCGTGGGCGACCGCGCGGAGAGCACGCCGACCCCGACGCCGGTGCCGGCCGCGCGCCCGCGGCAGGAGAAGCTCGGCACCGGGGTCCCCGACCTCACCAAGTCGCCGCCCGCGCAGGAGCGCGACCTGCCGCCGCGCGCCGAGCAGCTCCAGCTGTCCGGCGACATCACCTACGCCCTGCCCTCGCTCGACCTCCTCACGCGAGGCGGCCCCGGCAAGGCGCGCAGCGCCGCGAACGACGCCGTGGTGGCCTCCCTGACGACCGTCTTCACCGAGTTCAAGGTCGACGCGGCCGTCACCGGCTTCACGCGCGGGCCGACGGTGACGCGCTACGAGGTCGAGCTCGGGCCCGCCGTCAAGGTCGAGCGGATCACCGCGCTCACCAAGAACATCGCCTACGCCGTCGCCAGCCCCGACGTGCGGATCATCAGTCCCATCCCCGGCAAGTCCGCGGTCGGCATCGAGATCCCGAACACCGACCGGGAGATGGTCAACCTCGGCGACGTGCTGCGGCTCGCGGAGTCCGCCGAGGACGACGACCCGATGCTGGTGGCGTTCGGCAAGGACGTCGAGGGCGGGTACGTCATGCACTCGCTGGCGAAGATGCCGCACATGCTGGTCGCCGGAGCCACCGGTTCCGGCAAGTCGTCCTGCATCAACTGCCTGATCACCTCGATCATGATGCGGGCGACCCCGGAGGACGTCCGGATGATCCTGGTCGACCCCAAGCGCGTCGAGCTGACCGCCTACGAAGGCATTCCGCACCTGATCACGCCGATCATCACCAACCCGAAGCGGGCCGCAGAGGCGCTCCAGTGGGTCGTACGGGAGATGGATCTGCGCTACGACGACCTGGCGGCGTACGGCTACCGGCACATCGACGACTTCAACCGTGCCGTGCGCGAGGGCAAGGTCAAGCCGCCCGAGGGCAGTGAGCGCGAGCTCCAGCCCTACCCCTACCTGCTGGTGATCGTCGACGAGCTCGCCGACCTGATGATGGTGGCGCCGCGGGACGTCGAGGACGCGATCGTGCGCATCACCCAGCTCGCCCGCGCGGCCGGCATCCACCTCGTGCTGGCGACGCAGCGGCCGTCCGTGGACGTGGTCACCGGTCTGATCAAGGCGAACGTGCCGTCGCGGCTGGCGTTCGCCACGTCGTCGCTGGCGGACTCCCGCGTCATCCTCGACCAGCCCGGCGCCGAGAAGCTGATCGGCAAGGGCGACGGGCTGTTCCTGCCGATGGGGGCGAACAAGCCGACGCGTATGCAGGGCGCGTTCGTGACCGAGGAGGAGGTCGCGGCCGTCGTCCAGCACTGCAAGGACCAGATGGCGCCGGTCTTCCGGGACGACGTCACCGTCGGCACCAAGCAGAAGAAGGAGATCGACGAGGACATCGGCGACGACCTCGATCTGCTGTGCCAGGCGGCCGAACTGGTCGTCTCCACGCAGTTCGGGTCGACCTCCATGCTGCAGCGCAAACTGCGCGTCGGCTTCGCCAAGGCCGGGCGGCTGATGGACCTGATGGAGTCGCGGAACATCGTCGGGCCGAGCGAGGGCTCCAAGGCACGTGATGTTCTTGTGAAACCCGATGAGCTGGATGGCGTGCTCGCCGTCATCCGTGGGGAGTCTGAAGGGTAGGCAAGTGGGTCACGCTCGTCGGCTCGCCGCACAAGGTTGTTCGATCGTGACTCACCCGTAAGGGATCATTGAGCAACCGTTTCCCCGCTTCGCACGTCAAGTTGAGGGAAGCGACAAACACCCGCCCCACCATTCGTCAAGCACCAAACCCGTCGTCGGGACGTCCGGCCATTCGGATGGCGTACAAAGTCTCTCCGCCGGGTTGCCCCACCCTTTTGCACCCCCCCTAGACTGAACCTCCAGCACAGGTGGCTACACGCTCGAAAGGCGCCCCCGTGTCCATCGGCAACTCCCCTGAAGACGAGCGTCCGTTCGAAGACGTTTCCGAGGAAGCCCGCCCCTCCATCGGCCGTGCCCTGCAGCAGGCGCGTATCGCCGCAGGGCTGACCGTCGATGACGTCAGTACCGCCACCCGGGTCCGCATCGCCATCGTGCACGCCATCGAGTCGGACGACTTCGCGCCCTGCGGCGGTGACGTCTACGCGCGCGGGCACATCAGGACACTGGCCAAGTATGTCCACATGGATCCGGCCCCGCTCCTCGAGCAGTACGACGCCGAGCGCGGCGGGGGCCCGGCGCCCACGCCGGCGGCGCCGTTGTTCGAGGCCGAGCGCATCCGTCCGGAGCGTCGGGGGCCCAACTGGACCGCGGCGATGGTCGCGGCGATCGTCGCCGTCGTCGGCTTCGTCGGGTTCACCCTGTTCAAGGGCGAGTCCGAGGACGGCTCCAAGGCGCCGGTCGCGGAGGGTGCCAAGCCCTCCGCAGGCAAGACCGCCTCGCCGCCGGCCGACGCCGCCAAGCCGACCGACCCCAAGCCCGACCCCACCGAGAGCGCCATCGCGGCCGCGCCCCGCGACAAGGTCACCGTCCAGGTCAGCGCCGTCGACGGCCGGAGCTGGATCTCCGCCAAGGACCACAACGGCCGGCTCCTGTTCGACGGCCTCCTCAAGCAGGGCCAGTCCAAGACCTTCCAGGACAGCTCCAAGGTCAACCTGGTGCTCGGCGACGCCGGCGCCATCCAGCTCTACGTGAACGGCAAGAAGATCGAGGACGACTTCCAGCCCGGCGCCGTCGAGCGCCTCACGTACACGAAGGGCGACCCGCAGGCCGGATAGAAGGACCCGCAGGGGCGAGGTGCGTACGGGGTTGGCCAAGATCGGCCAACCCCGTCGACGTGGGGTGTCAGTCGGACGAAGTAGTCTTGAGCCCATGCCTGAACGCCGTACCGTCGCACTCGTCACCCTTGGCTGCGCCCGTAACGAGGTGGACTCGGAGGAGC
This sequence comes from Streptomyces sp. NPDC047706, assembly GCF_043204795.1. Classification (NCBI taxonomy): domain Bacteria; kingdom Bacillati; phylum Actinomycetota; class Actinomycetes; order Kitasatosporales; family Streptomycetaceae; genus Streptomyces; species Streptomyces sp. NPDC047706. Next base: position 14,806 of record NZ_JBIDCW010000019.1, read on the forward strand.
TCGCAGGCCGCTTGGAGGCGGACGGCTGGGAGCTCGTCGAGACCGCCGAGGACGCGGACGTCGCCGTCGTGAACACGTGCGGCTTCGTCGACGCCGCCAAGAAGGACTCCGTCGACGCCCTCCTGGAGGCCAACGACCTCAAGGGGCACGGCAGAACCCAGGCCGTCGTGGCGGTGGGCTGCATGGCCGAGCGGTACGGCAAGGAACTCGCCGAGGCGCTCCCCGAGGCCGACGGCGTGCTCGGCTTCGACGACTACAGCGACATCTCCGACCGGCTCCAGACCATCCTGAACGGCGGCATCCACGCCGCGCACACCCCCCGCGACCGGCGCAAGCTGCTGCCGATCAGCCCGGCCGAGCGGCAGTCGGCGTCCGACGTGGCGCTGCCCGGCCACGGCGCCCCCTCCGACCTCCCGGAGGGCCTCGCCCCGGCCTCGGGCCCGCGCGCGCCGCTGCGGCGCCGCCTGGACGGCAGCCCCGTCGCCTCGGTGAAGCTGGCCTCCGGCTGCGACCGGCGCTGCACCTTCTGCGCCATCCCGTCCTTCCGCGGCTCCTTCATCTCCCGCCGCCCCAGCGACGTGCTGAACGAGACGCGCTGGCTGGCCGAGCAGGGCGTCAAGGAGGTCATGCTGGTCTCCGAGAACAACACCTCCTACGGCAAGGACCTGGGCGACATCCGGCTGCTGGAGTCGCTGCTGCGCGAGCTGGCGGACGTCGACGGCATCGAGCGGGTGCGCGTCAGCTACCTCCAGCCCGCCGAGATGCGGCCCGGCCTGATCGACGTCCTGACCTCGACGCCCAAGGTCGCGCCCTACTTCGACCTGTCCTTCCAGCACTCCGCGCCCGGCGTGCTGCGCGCGATGCGCCGCTTCGGCGACACCGACCGGTTCCTGGAGCTGCTCGACACCATCCGCAGCAAGGCCCCGGACGCGGGCGTGCGGTCCAACTTCATCGTGGGGTTCCCCGGCGAGACCGAGGCCGACCTGGCCGAGCTGGAGCGCTTCCTGAACGGGGCACGGCTGGACGCGATCGGCGTCTTCGGATACTCCGACGAGGAGGGCACCGAGGCCGCGACCTACGACAACAAGCTCGACGAGGACGTCGTCGCCGAGCGGCTGGCCCACATCTCGCACCTCGCCGAGGAGCTCGTCTCGCAGCGGGCCGAGGAGCGCGTGGGCGAGACCGTGCGGGTGCTGGTGGAGTCGGTCGGCGGCGAGGACGGCACCTACGGCCGTGCGGCGCACCAGGCTCCGGAGACCGACGGGCAGGTGCTGCTGACCGGAGTCGCGCAGGGCGAGGCCCTGAGCGCCGGCCGTATGGTCGAGGCGAAGGTGGTCGGCACGGAGGGTGTCGATCTCGTGGCCGAGCCGCTGGCTTTCGCGGGCGCGGGCGCCGACGGCCGGGCCGGCAGTGGGGAGGCGGGCAGATGACCGGAGTACCGGCGTCCGCCGCGGGTGGCTCCGCCCACACGAACGGCACGGCGGCGGCCTCGAAGGGGCCCTCCTCGCAGCGGGCTTCCCTCCAGGGCTCCGCACAGGGTGTGGGAGCGTCCGGTTCGGGGGCCGGTGGCGTGGGTGTCTCCGGCGCCGGCGCCACCAGCGCGCAGATGGATGCCCGGCCGGCGCGCGGCGGGAAGATCGCGGCCGCGGCGGTGAACCAGGCCAGTGTCTGGAACATCGCCAATCTGCTGACCATGCTCCGGCTGCTGCTGGTTCCCGGATTCGTCGCGCTGATGCTGGCCGACGGCGGGTACGACCCGGCCTGGCGCTCGCTGGCCTGGGCGGCGTTCGCCATCGCCATGATCACGGACCTCTTCGACGGCCATCTGGCCCGCAGGTACAACCTCGTCACCGACTTCGGGAAGATCGCCGACCCCATCGCCGACAAGGCGATCATGGGTGCGGCGCTGATCTGTCTCTCGGCGCTGGGCGATCTGCCGTGGTGGGTGACGGCGGTGATCCTCGGGCGGGAACTGGGCATCACGCTGCTGCGTTTTCTGGTCATTCGCTACGGCGTCATCCCCGCCAGCCGCGGCGGGAAGCTGAAGACGCTCACCCAGGGCGTGGCCGTCGGGATGTATGTGCTGGCGCTCACGGGCTGGCTGGCCACCCTGCGGTTCTGGGTGATGGCCGCGGCGGTCGTCCTGACCGTGGCGACCGGACTCGACTATGTGAGACAGGCCATTGTGCTGCGCAGGCGGGGAATCGCCGAGCGCAAGGCCGCGTTGGAGGAGACGGAAGGGTGAGTTCCCCGGCCGCCGAAGTGGTGCGACTACTCACGGTGAGGGGCGAGACGGTCGCCGTCGCCGAGTCGCTGACGGGTGGCCTGGTCGCGGCGGAGCTGACCACGGTGCCCGGCGCCTCCAAGGCGTTCCGGGGGTCCGTGACGGCGTACGCGACCGACCTCAAGCACGAGCTGTTGGGGGTCGACGCCACCCTGCTGGCTCAGCGGGGAGCGGTGGATCCGCAGGTCGCGGCCCAGATGGCAGCCGGAGTGCGGAAGGCGCTGGGCGCCGACTGGGGCCTCGCGACCACCGGTGTCGCCGGTCCGGACCCACAGGACGGACAGCCCGTCGGGACCGTTTTCGTCGCCGTGGACGGCCCGTTCGCAGTGGGTCCCGGTTCTGCCGGTGGCGGAAAAGTGGAGGCCCTGAGGTTGAACGGCCACCGGGCGGAAATTCGTATGGAGAGTGTACGGAGCGTACTCGCACTGCTTCTGAGGGAGCTTGCGGGCGAACAGACTGGGAATGAGCGGGCACAGGATACGGAACGGAACGGGGGGTTTTGATGTTTGCAGCCCTGAGTGAACACGACATCGCTCCCCGCACGGCCGCAGCGCAAGGCGGTACGGTGGGGCGTGAAGGATGCGGCTACGCGGTCCGAGGAGGGAGCCACCGATGATTCTGCTCCGTCGCCTGCTGGGTGACGTGCTGCGTCGGCAGCGCCAGCGCCAGGGCCGTACTCTGCGCGAAGTCTCCTCGTCCGCCCGAGTCTCACTCGGCTATCTCTCCGAGGTGGAGCGGGGGCAGAAGGAGGCTTCCTCCGAACTGCTCTCCGCCATCTGCGACGCGCTGGACGTACGGATGTCCGAGCTCATGCGGGAAGTGAGCGACGAGCTCGCCCTCGCCGAGCTGGCCCAGTCTGCAGCGGCCACCCCCAGCGAGCCTGTTCCCACGCCGGTTCGCGCGATGCTGGGTTCCGTATCGGTGACCGGTGTGCCACCGGAACGGGTGACCATCAAGGCGCCCGCCGAAGCGGTGGACGTGGTTGCCGCGTGAGCTGAGTCTCGCGTTGAAGCGCGTGCTCAGCGACTGCGAGAACGTGTGAGGCCCCGGCCAGGGCCTCTCCGGGAGGTCCGGAGAGTGCGGTCGGGGTTTTCGCGTCTTCGGGGTCTCCGCCGGGGTTCTCCCTTCGGGGCTGTTTTGCGTGCGTTTGCCGGTCCGGGGTGGCGCGGTCATCGTGGAGGGACATGACGGGCCAGCCCTACGGAGGTGCGATGTACGTCGTGAAAAGCCCGCTGTCCGACGCCGATCTGAAGACGGTCGCCGAGTCGCTTCAGGGCGCCCTCGTCGATCTGATCGACCTCGCCCTCGTGGCCAAGCAGGTCCACTGGAACGTGGTCGGCCCCCGCTTTCGCAGCGTGCACCTTCAGCTCGACGACGTGGTGACCAGCGCGCGTACGCACTCCGACACGGTCGCCGAGCGGGCCTCGGCGCTGGGTGTCTCTCCCGACGGGCGTGCCTCCACGGTGGCCGTGGGCAGCGGCATCGCGGCGACGGCCGGCGGCTGGATCAGGGACGCTGAGGCGGTCGGTGTCCTCGTGGACGCGCTGGGGGCCGTGATCGGCCGGATGCGCGAGAGGGTGGCGGCCACCGAGGCGCCGGATCCCGTCTCGCAGGACATCCTGATCGGGGTCACGGCTGATCTGGAGAAGCACCACTGGATGTTCCAGGCCGAGAACGGCTGAGCCGGTCCCCATGCGGGTCGCGTCCGGGCCCGGTCGCTGGTGGGCCTGACCTGCTCCCTTCCTGAGCGGCCCGGTGGAAGACCGCCTCGCGCCCACGGGTCGGCATCGAACGAGGTCGCCGCTGCGGCACGAGTGGTCCCTCGCCTCGGCCCCGAGGGCGCGGCCGTCGTGTGGCGCCTGCCGCACGAATGCTGCCCCGGGGCGGCCTGGGGCGTGGAGACGGCCCGGTCGACCCCAGGTGCCTCTTTTCCGTCGGTGCTGGTGAATGGTGCGCCCCTGTGCCGCTGGTGCGCCCTCCCGTGGCAGGAGGGCACGCCACTAACGTCGTCCCCGAGATGAGGACGGCCTTTCTGGCGCCGAGCTGGAGGTGACGGCCATGGCGGGGCGAATAGTGTGCTGGGGGGCCGCACTGGGACTCGGCGCGGTGTGGTGGTGGGCCGTGCTGCGGCTGGCGACGGCGCCCGACGCGGGGGCGCTGGAGGCGGCGGTCGTGGCCGGGGGATGGGGGCTGAGCCTGCTGCCGGTGCACTGTGTGCCCAGGGGGCGCGCGGCAGGCTCGCTCGGGGCGGCGGTATGGCGGGCGGTACGGGGCACCGCTACCAGGGCATGGCCACGCCCCCGTTCGGACGGATGATCTGGCCCGTCGTGAAGGCCGACGCCTCCGAGGCCAGGTGGAGGCCGGCGTGTGCGACCTCCTCCGCCGTGCCCACGCGGCCCAGCGGGGACATCCGGGCCATCACCGACTCCGTGTGCGCCAGGGCCGCGCTGTCGTAGCGTTCGGTCATGGGCGTGCGGATCCAGCCCGGCGCGACCGCGTTCACCCGGATGCCGTACCTGCCCATCTCGGTGGCCAGCGACTTCGTCAGCTGTACGACGGCTGCCTCGGCCGCGCCGTAGCACAGCAGGCCGGGGCCGCCGGTGTCGCCGGCGCCGGAGGCCATGGTGACGATGCTGCCCCGCACACCGGTCTCGAGCATCGCGCGGGCGGCCTCCTGGCAGGCGTACAGGACGCCTTTGAAATTGACGTTCAGCACCCGGTCGAGGTCCTCGTCGCGGGTCTCCAGGACCGGGCTGCTGTGCATGACACCGGCGATCGCGGCCGGCACATCGAGCCGGTCGCAGGCCGCGATGGCTTGCCTGACCTGGGCGCGGTCGGTGACATCGAGGTGGTGGGTGTGCGCGGCGCCGCCCCGGCCCTTGATGAGCGTGGCGGTCTCATGCAGGCCCGGGGCGTCGCGGTCCGCGCAGTGCACGGTGGCGCCCGCCTGGGCGAGGAGGATCGCCGAGGCGCGTCCGATGCCGCCCGCGGCGCCGGTGATGAAGGCGGTGCGCCCGGTGAGGTCGTATGCCTGTACGGCCATGCAGGGACGGTACGAGGAGTTCTGACGGGCCGTCAATTGGTTGGGCGGTGCTGGATCTCGCCGGGCGGGGCCGGGCGGGGCCTGCTCCGTCGGCCGCCGCCGGCGCGTGCGGCGCCGGGGGCCGGGGCCGGGCCGGTCTGACAGCGCGGGCACCAGTAGGTGGGGCGTTCGCGGGAACCGTCGCCCTGGTCGGCGACCCGGATGGAGGTGTTGCAGCGCAGGCAGGGGCGGGGTGCGCGGCCGTAGACGAACAGGTCCTGGCCGCGGCGGCCCGTCGTGCTGCGGACCGGGCTGTCGCGGTTGGCCTCCAGGAGCTTCTTCGCGAGGTCCGGGAGCTTGGCGGTGCGGTCGGCGGGGAGGGCGCCGACCGGCAGCCAGGGGGTGGCCCCGAGCAGGAAGCAGAGTTCGCTCTTGTACACGTTGCCGATGCCGGCGAGATTGCGCTGGTCCAGGAGAGCCTCGCCGAGGGGGCGGGCGGGGTCCGCGAGGAGGTTGGCCAGGGCCTGGTCCGAGTCCCAGTCCGGGCCCAGGAGGTCGGGGCCGAGGTGGCCCACGACGCGGTCCTCGTCGGTGGTGCGCAGGAGTTCGAGGACGGGGAGGCGGTAGCCGACGGCGGTGTGGTCGGGGTTGCCGAGGATGGCACGGATCTGGTGTGCGGGGCCGCCGGTCCAGCGTGCGCCGGCCGCGAACACCCTCCAGGAGCCGTCCATCCTGAGGTGCGAGTGGAGGGTCAGTCCGCCTTCGACGCGGGCGAGGAGGTGTTTGCCCCGGGGCGTGACATCGAGGACGGTACGGCCGGTGAGGTCGGCCGTCGCGATTTTCGGGACGCGCAGGTCGGAGCGGGTCAGGATCTTGCCCGCGAGGGCGGTGTGCAGGCGCCTCGCGGATTGCCAGACCGTGTCTCCTTCGGGCATGGGTTCAGGGTGGCATGTTCTGGAGGCGGATTCTCAGGGTGGGCCGCTGGGGGCGGTCTCCAGGGGTGCTGCGGATCGGTGCGAAGGCAGCTGTCGCTGATTGCGGGGGCCTGTGCGCCGCCGGGTTCGGGGGCACGGTCGGTCGCGCTGCCGGCCGCCACGGAGCTGTGGGACGCCGCGGGCGACCAGGCCCGCGATCATGCCCGGAGGCGCAGACCCCGGGGGGTCGCGATGAAGCCCGCCGACTCCAGGAGGGTGCCTACGGGGGACGTGAGGGCGGCGGCGCCGTTGATGCGTTCCACGGTGACCGTGCCCAGTGAACCGGCGCGGGCGGCTGCCGCGAGGGCCTCGGCGGCGGCGCCGAGACGCGGGTCGTCGTCAGGAGCGGCGTCCGGGTCGGCGGGCCAGGCCAGCAGGGTCTTGCCGCCGCGCTCCATGTACAGGGCCGGTTCGCCGTCGACCAGGACGATCAGTGAGCCCGCCTTGCGGCCCGGCTTGTGACCGGCACCGGTCGGGGGCTCGGGCCAGGGCAGGGCGGCCCCGTAAGCGTTCGCCGGGTCGGCCGCGGCGAGGACGACGGCCCGGGAGGCGGGGGTCGGGCGGTTTCCCCGTGCGGTGCCGTAAGGAGCAGGGCCGCCGTTCTGCCACGCGGGAGCCTGGGCGGCGTGGTCACGCGGGGACACGTACTCGCCCGGTGCGGGGTGGGCGAGCGGCGGCTCGCCGTCGGTGCCGGAGTAGGCGTCGTCGTCCTGGTAGGCGTGGTCCGGGAGGGGGCCGAGGGCGTCGGCGGGGGAGGGGTGGCCGTCGGCCGAGCCGGGGGCGCCGTCTCCGAAGGCGGTGGTGCCGTGAGGGCCGGTGCCGTATGTGCCGGTGCCGTGAGGGGAGCCGGCGCCGTTGCCGAAGGCCGGGTCGGGCGGGCTCTCGCCCCGGTCGCGGGCGTTGGACACGGCGCGGAGGCGGTCGACCGCGCCGTCCATCGCGAACTGCGCGGCGCCGAGGCCTTCCACCACGTAGCCGCGGCGGGCCTGGCCGCTCTCCTCGAAGGCGGACAGGACGCGGTACGTCGCCGAGAAGCCGCCCGCGACGCCTTCCGCGGCGACGGCGCCCCGGGTCACCACGCCGTGCCGGTCGAGCAGGGTACGGGCCAGGGCGTGGGCGCGGACGGTGGGGTCGGGATCGTGGGCCGGAAGCAGGGCCCAGCGGCCGGCGACGGTGGGCGGGCCGCTGCGCGACGCCGTACGGGCGGCGGCGGTCAGCGAGCCGTAGCGGCCCCGTGGCACCGTTCGCTTGGCGCGATGCGCCGTGGCGCCGGCGGTGCGGCCCGAGCCGAGCAGGGAGCGCAGCGGGGTGAGGGTGTCGTTCGTCAGCCGGCCGGACCAGGCCAGGTCCCAGAGGGCGTCGGCCAGTTGGGGGTCGCCGGCCTCGGGATGCGTGGTGGCGCGGACCTGGTCGGCGATCTGGCGGAAGAACAGTCCGTAGCCTCCGGAGAGGGCGGCGAGAACGGACTCGTGGAGAGCCGTCGGCTCCAACGGGTGCGGGGGCGGCAGCAGCAGGGGGGCCGCGTCCGCCATGTACAGGGACACCCAGCCGTCCTTGCCGGGGAGCGCGCCCGCTCCGGCCCACACCACCTCGCCGGCCGCCGTGAGTTCGTCCAGCATCGCCGGGGTGTAGTCGGCGACGCGGGACGGCAGGACGAGCTTCTCCAGGGCGGAGGCGGGCACCGAGGCACCCTGCAACTGCTCGATGGCACGCACCAGTCCGTCGATGCCCCGCAGTGCGTGCCCCCGGCCGATGTGCTGCCACTGCGGGAGGAACTGGGCCAGAGCGGCCGGAGGCACCGGCTCCAGCTCGTGCCGCAGTGCGGCCAGGGAACGGCGGCGCAGCCTGCGCAGGACCGTCGCGTCGCACCACTCCTGGCCGATGCCGGCCGGGTGGAACTCGCCCTGTACGACCCTGCCCGACGCCGCGAGCCGTTGCAGGGAGCCCTCCGTGACCGCCACGCCCAGGCCGAAGCGGGCGGCGGCCGTGGCCGACGTGAAGGGGCCGTGGGTGCGGGCGAAGCGCGCGAGGAGGTCGCCCAGCGGGTCCTTCACCGGTTCCATGAAGGCTTCCGGGACGCCGACCGGCAGGGCCGTGCCGAGCGCGTCACGCAGGCGGCCCGCGTCCTCGATGGCCGCCCAGTGTTCCGCACCGGCGATACGGACCCGGATCGCACGGCGGGCCCGGGACAACTCCTCGGCCCACTGCGGCTCGGCGCCCCGCTCGGCAAGCTCGGCGCCGGTGAGCGGGCCGAGCATCCGGAGCAGGTCGGCGACGCCTTCGGCGTCCTTGACGCGGCGGTCCTCGGTGAGCCACTGCAGCTCCCGCTCCAGCTCGGTCAGCACCTCGGCGTCGAGCAGTTCGCGCAGCTCCGCCTGGCCGAGCAGCTCGGCGAGCAGGCGCGAGTCCAGCGACAGCGCGGCGGCGCGGCGCTCGGCGAGCGGCGAGTCCCCCTCGTACAGGAACTGGGCGACGTAGCCGAAGAGCAGGGAGCGCGCGAAGGGGGACGGCTCCGGGGTCGTGACCTCGACCAGGCGGACCTTGCGCGACTCCAGGTCGCCCATCAGCTCGACCAGGCCTGGCACGTCGAAGACGTCCTGGAGGCATTCGCGGACCGCCTCCAGGACGATCGGGAACGAACCGAACTCGCCCGCCACCTGGAGCAGTTGTGAGGCGCGCTGGCGCTGCTGCCACAGGGGGGTGCGCCGGCCCGGGTTGCGGCGGGGCAGCAGCAGCGCCCGGGCGGCGCATTCGCGGAAGCGGGACGCGAACAGGGCCGAGCCGCCGACCTGGTCGGTGACGACCTGGTCGACCTCGCCCTTGTCGAAGACGACGTCCGCGGCGCCGACGGGGGCCTGCTCGGCGTCGTACTCCGTGCCCGGCTTCACCGGCTCCTGGTCCAGCAGATCCAGCCCCATGAGGTCGGCGTCCGGCAGGCGCAGCACGATGCCGTCGTCGGCGTGCATGACCTGGGCGTCCATGCCGTACCGCTCGGACAGGCGGGCGCCGAGCGCGAGTGCCCACGGCGCGTGCACCTGGGCGCCGAAAGGCGAGTGGACGACGACGCGCCAGTCGCCGAGCTCGTCGCGGAAGCGTTCGACCACGATGGTGCGGTCGTCGGGGACGTGGCCGCAGGCCTCGCGCTGCTCGTCGAGGTAGGACAGCACGTTGTCGGCGGCCCAGGCGTCGAGGCCCGCGGCGAGCAGGCGCAGGCGGGCGTCCTCCTTGCCGAGGGAGCCGACCTCGCGCAGGAACGCGCCCACCGCGCGGCCCAGTTCGAGCGGTCGGCCGAGTTGGTCGCCCTTCCAGAAGGGGAGGCGGCCCGGGACACCCGGGGCGGGGGAGACCAGGACCCGGTCGCGCGTGATGTCCTCGATGCGCCAGGAACTGGTGCCGAGGGTGAAGACATCGCCGACGCGGGACTCGTAGACCATCTCCTCGTCGAGCTCGCCGACCCGGCCGCCGCCCTTCTTGGGGTCCGCGCCGGCCAGGAAGACGCCGAAGAGACCGCGGTCCGGGATCGTGCCGCCGGAGGTGACCGCGAGGCGTTGCGCGCCCGGGCGGCCGGTGATCGTGCCCGTGACGCGGTCCCACACCACGCGCGGGCGCAGCTCCGCGAACGCGTCCGACGGGTAGCGGCCGGCGAGCATGTCGAGGACGGCGGTGAAGGCCGACTCGGGGAGCGAGGCGAAGGGGGCGGCGCGGCGCACCAGGGCGAGCAGGTCGTCCACCTGCCAGGTGTCCATCGACGTCATGGCGACGAGCTGCTGGGCCAGGACGTCGAGGGGGTTGGCGGGGACTCTCAGGGATTCGATCTCGCCGGTGCGCATCCGCTCGGTGACCACTGCCGCCTGGAGCAGGTCACCGCGGTACTTCGGGAAGACCACGCCGGTGGAGACCGCGCCGACCTGGTGCCCCGCGCGGCCGACGCGCTGGAGGCCGGAGGCCACCGACGGGGGGGACTCGACCTGGACGACGAGGTCCACGGCGCCCATGTCGATGCCGAGTTCGAGACTGGAGGTGGCGACGACTGCCGGGAGACGGCCCGCCTTGAGGTCCTCCTCGACCAGGGAGCGCTGTTCCTTCGAGACGGAGCCGTGGTGGGCGCGGGCAAGGACGGGCGGGGCGCCCTGGGCGGCGCCGGAACCGCCCATGAGGTCGGCCGGGGAGTGGTGTTCGTCGAGGGGCTCGCCGGTCGCACGCTCGTACGCGATCTCGTTGAGGCGGTTGCAGAGGCGCTCCGCCAGGCGGCGGGAGTTGGCGAAGACGATGGTGGAGCGGTGGGACTGGACCAGGTCGGCGATGCGCTCCTCCACATGCGGCCAGATGGACGGGCGGTCACCGCCCTCGGGGCCGCTGTCGGACGCCGGGGAGCCGCCCAGTTCGCCCATGTCCTCGACCGGCACCACGACCGAGAGGTCGAACTCCTTGCCGGACTTCGGCTGGACGATCTCCACCCTGCGGCGGGGCGAGAGGAACCGGGCGATCTCGTCCACCGGGCGGACGGTGGCGGAGAGACCGATGCGGCGGGCCGGCTTCGGCAGGAGCTCGTCCAGGCGCTCCAGGGAGAGGGCGAGGTGGGCGCCTCGCTTGGTGCCGGCCACGGCGTGCACCTCGTCGAGGATGATCGTCTCGACGCCGGTCAGGGCCTCGCGGGTGGCCGACGTGAGCATCAGGAACAGGGACTCGGGTGTGGTGATCAGGATGTCCGGGGGGCGGGTGGACAGCGCACGGCGCTCCGCGGCCGGCGTGTCGCCGGAGCGGATACCCACCTTGACGTCCGGCTCGGCCAGGCCCAGGCGGACGGACTCCTGGCGAATGCCGGTGAGGGGGCTGCGGAGGTTGCGCTCGACGTCGACGGCGAGGGCTTTGAGCGGGGAGACGTAGAGGACGCGGCAGCGCTTCCTGGGGTCGGCGGGGTGGGGGGCCGAGGTGAGCTGGTCGAGGGCGGCGAGGAAGGCGGCCAGGGTCTTGCCCGAGCCGGTGGGGGCCACGACCAGGACGTCCGAGCCCTCGCCGATGGCCTGCCACGCGCCCGCCTGGGCTGCGGTGGGCGCGGAGAAGGCCCCCGTGAACCAGCCGCGGGTCGCGGGGGAGAAGCCCTCCAGGGCTCGGTGCGTGGAGCTCGCCATGCGTCCATCCTGCACCTCGGCACTGACAATGGGGTTGAGCTGGAGGTTTGTGCGGGGGAGGTGCCTGTGGCGGTGCGGGTGGCGTTTCAGGGTGCGGGGGTGCGGGGGTGCGGGGGTGCGGGGGTGTGGGGTGCCGGATGCGGGTTGACGCGCCGACCGCTGCGGGCGGACACCCCCGGCACGTCCCCTGCCCGCCGTGCGAGAGCGTGGGCGGCGGGGCCCCCGCCGTCATCGGCCGGGTGACGGAGAATGACGTCATGGGGTCGGGTGAGCGCGCGCGGCACTGGCAGTACCCGGAGCTGCCCGGTGTGGATCTGCTGCGTGCCCGGTACGTGCGGAAGACCTTTGTGCGGCACACGCACGAGCACTTCGTGATCGCCGCCATCGCGGACGGGGTGGAGGTCTTTCACCACGGTGGGGGCGATCAGTACGCGGGGGCCGGGGCGCTGGCGCTGGTCAATCCCGACACGCCGCACACCGGACGGGCCGGGGTGCCGCAGGGGTGGCGGTACGGGGCTGTCTATCCCTCGCCGGACCTGGTGGCGGAGATAGCTGCCGAGACGACGGTGATCCGGGGCACCCCCGGATTTGTGCGGCCGGTACTCGAGGATCCGTACGCGGTGGGACTGGTGCATCAGGTCCTGCGTGCCGCGGACGAGGGAAACGCCCTCGCCGCCGACACGCTTCTGCGGGTCGCGGTGACGCGGCTGCTGCGGCTGAACGGGGGGCCGCTGCCGCAGCGGGAGGTGCGGACGGCGGGGGCCCGGACCGCGGCACGCGCGCGGGAGGTGCTGGAGGCGCGGATGGCCGAGCCGCCAGGCCTGGAGAGGCTTGCGGAGGAGCTCGGGACCAGCCCGTTCGCGTTGCTGCGTGCGTTCCGCGAGTCGTACGGGATGCCGCCCCACACCTGGCTGACCGATGCCCGGGTGCGGCGGGCGCGTCGGCTGCTCGACAGGGGGACGGCGCCCGCGGAGGCCGCCGCACTGGTGGGGTTCACGGACCAGCCTCACCTGAACCGGCACTTCAGCCGGATCGTCGGGGTGCCACCGGGGGCCTACCAGCGGGAGCGCAAGAACGTACAAGACGCCACCGGGCGGGTGCGCCTACCGTCCGACGCGTGGCAGATCAGACAGCTCTCGCAGACATACGCACCGATGGACGGCCGGACGCCGCCGTCGTACGGGACGCCCTCGGCGTCGGAGTCGCCGTAGGACTGTCGGGGTTCGCCTTCGGGGTGACTTCGGCGGGCAGCGGGCTCACGCTGTGGCAGACGTGTGCGCTCAGTTTGCTGGTTTTCACCGGGGCCTCCCAGTTCGCGCTGGTGGGGGCGCTCGCCGCGGGCGGCAATCCGTTCACGGCGGCCGCGGGCGCCTTCTTCCTCGGCGTGCGGAACGCTTTCTACGGGCTGCGCCTGTCGCAGTTGCTTGCCCTCCCGCGCGCGGTGCGCCCGTTCGCCGCGCAGTGGGTGATCGACGAGACGGCCGCGGTCGCGCTGGCGCAGCCCACGCGGCGCAGCGTCCGGATCGGTTTCACGGTGACCGGCCTCAGCCTGTACGTGCTGTGGAACCTGACCACGCTGCTCGGCGCGCTGGGGGCCGAGGCCATCGGCGACACGGCCGCATGGGGACTCGACGCGGCCGGGCCGGCGGTCTTCCTGGCGTTGCTGGCGCCGATGCTGACGAGCGCGACCGAGCGGGTGGTCGCCGGGCTCGCCGTCCTTCTGGGGCTGGGGCTGTTGCCGGTGCTGCCCGCCGGTCTGCCGGTGCTGGTGGCCGCGCTGGCGGCACCGGTCGTGCTGTGGATGCGGGGGCGTCGCGCGGGACGGGAGCAGGTTCGTTGAACGTCTGGATCGCGATCGGTGTCACCGCCGTCAGCTGTTACGCCGTGAAGCTCGCCGGGCTGCTGGTGCCGGCCGGCGTGCTGGAGCGGCCCCTCGTCAGGCAGCTCGCCGCGCTGCTGCCGGTTGCCCTGCTCGCCGCCCTCACGGCCCAGCAGACGTTCGCCGACGGGCGGGCGCTGGTGCTGGACGCGCGGGCCGCGGGGGTCGCCGCGGCCGCCGTGGCGCTGATGCTGCGTGCTCCCTTTCTCCTGGTCGTCGCGGCGGCTGTCGTGGTGACGGCGGGGGTACGGGCGATCGGTGGGTGAGGTGCGGAGTCAGCCGATGGGCCGGGCGTAGGACCTGAGGGTGCGCAGGGCCTGGATGGTGGCCAGGGGGCGGGCCTCCAGAGCGGGGGCGGGGGCCCAGCGGCGCCGGCGGATGGGCCAGCCACCGTCCTGCTGCTGCTGGCTCGCGAGGAGGTCCAGGGAGCGTTCCATCTCGTCGTCCGTGAACCACGCGCGCGCGAGGGAGTGCGGCGTCCCGGCGTAGTCGTGCGGGAAGTGGTGCTCGCCGGGGGCGTACCCCGGAGCGACGGGGCAGGTGTCCGGATGCCCGGGATCGAATGCGGCGAGGCGGTGTTCGCGGACCAGCCGGCCCAGACGGTCGGCGGCCGCCTCCGCGCGCGGGCGGTCGGGCGCGGAGTCCAGGAAGGTCACGGCCGCCTGGATCTCGTAGGGATGGGACGGTTCCAGGGACTCGACGGCCTGCCAGCAGAAGTCGGTGGCCCGGAACAGCCAGGCGTGCCATACCTCGTTGCGGTGCAGGACGCCCACCACCGGCCCGGTGGCGAGGAGTTCGCTCGGCGGATCGTCGACGACCGGTACGAAGGGGGCCGCCGGATAGCCGCGCTGGCTGGGATGGACCGTCGGCAGGGCGCCGTCCGGGGCGGAGACGGACGTCAGATAGCGGCACACCCGCTCCACGCGCTGGCCGCCGCAGCGCCCGACGGCGTCCAGCACGTGCAGGGCGTGCGCGGTGTGCAGCGGCTGGCTGACCGGACCGCGCAGATCGGGTTCCAGGGCGTGGCCGTATCCGCCGTCCTGGTTGCGGTAGGCGTCCAGTGCCGTCTCGACCGGGTCGGCGCCGCCGTGGAGGAAGTGGTACGCGAAGAGGCGCTGCTCCAGCACGCGCGCGGTGAGCCAGACGAACTGCTCGGCGCGGAACAGCGGGGAGTGCGCCGGGGGCGTCGGGGGGAGTGGTGAAGCTCCTGTTTCGGCCATGGCTCAGACCGTAGGACGCAAAGCGGTCTCGGCAGGTGCTCCCGGCTCGGGCCCACTCTCAGGGGCGGGATACTGGTGTCATGAGGTTGACGGTCTTCTGGGAGCGGATGGCGGAGCACTTCGGTACGGGCTACGCCGACACCTTCGCGCGCGATCACGTGATGTCGGAGCTCGGCGAACGCACCGTGTACCAGGCACTCGACGCCGGCTGGGAGGCCAGGGATGTGTGGCGTGTGGTCTGCGCGGTCATGAACGTGCCGCAGGAAAGGCGCTGAGCTGTCACGAAGATCGCAGGACGTCACCCGATTGCCGGTGGCGTGAGTGAGACTTGCATCGTGGCAGACGAGACAGGGCAGGCAGCCCCGCACGCATCTCCCTCCGGCACGGCGCCGCCGCCCCGGCCCACCGCCGGTGGTGGCGGGGCTCCCGGCGGGCGCATGCCGCGCTGGCTGCCGCGCGCCATGGTCCTGGCGCTCGCCCTGGTCGCCGTGTTCCAGCTGGGCAGTTGGGCCTTCCACCAGCTCACCGGACTGCTGATCAACGTCCTGATCGCGTTCTTCCTGGCTCTCGCCATCGAGCCCGCCGTGAGCTGGATGGCCTCGCGCGGAATGCGCAGGGGGCTGGGCACGGGCGTGGTCTTCCTCGCTGTGATAATCCTCTCGGCGGGCTTCGTCACACTGCTCGGCTCCATGCTCGCGGGCCAGATCATCACGATGGTCGAGGGCTTCCCGGGTTACCTCGACTCCGTCATCAACTGGATCAACACGCACTTCAAGACCGAGCTGAGACGCGTGGACATCCAGGAGGGCGTGCTCCGCTCCGACTGGCTGCGCAACTACGTGCAGAACAGCGCGACCGGTGTCCTCGACGTGTCCGCGCAGGTGCTCGGGGGCCTGTTCCAGTTGCTGACGATCACCCTGTTCGCGTTCTACTTCGCCGCCGACGGCCCGCGGCTGCGCCGCGCGCTGTGCTCCGTGCTGCCGCCCGCCCGGCAGGCCGAGGTGCTGCGCGCGTGGGAGATCGCCGTCAACAAGACCGGCGGCTATCTCTACTCGCGTGGTCTGATGGCGCTCATCTCGGGAGTGGCGCACTTCTTACTGCTGGAGATCCTGGGCGTGCCGTACGCGCCCGTGCTGGCCGCCTGGGTGGGGCTGGTGTCGCAGTTCATCCCCACCATCGGTACGTATCTCGCGGGCGCCCTGCCCATGCTGATCGCCTTCACGGTCGATCCCTGGTACGCGCTGTGGGTACTGATCTTCGTCGTGATCTACCAGCAGTTCGAGAACTACGTGCTGCAGCCCAAGCTGACCTCCAAGACCGTCGACATCCACCCCGCGGTGGCCTTCGGGTCGGTCGTCGCGGGCACCGCCCTGCTCGGCGCGGTCGGTGCGTTGATCGCCATCCCGGCGATCGCGACGCTCCAGGCGTTCCTCGGCGCGTATGTGAAGCGGTACGACGTCACGGACGACCCTCGGGTCCACGGGCACCGCAGACAGGCACCGGGGACCCGGCTGGTCACGCGTGCGCGGCGGGTGTGGGTGGGGCTGCGGACGGCGGAGTCCGGGGGGCCGGGGAGCGGTGCGGATCGTTCTTCTGGGGCTTCTGGGGCTTCTGGGGCTTCTGGGGCTTCGGGGGCTTCGGGGGTGGTCTCGGGAGCAGGGGCTTCGGGGGTTTCGGGCGAGCAGAGGGAAGGCGCCGCGGACGAACGGTCGTGACGGGCGGCGCGGCCTGAGTACGTACTGACGTCCGACTGACGTCCGACTGACGTCCGACTGACGTCCGAGTAGGCCTGTGCTGAGGACCGTCCGCACCGCGTCCTCGGCAACGGCGGCCCAGTACACAGGGAGGCCGGGCGGGTTCCGGGGCTGTGGGGTGGTGCCGGGGACCGGTGTCGGTGCGCGGTCGTAGTCTCGGAAGTGCCGCGTGGTGAGCTTGACATAAAAATCGAACATCCATTCTTATGGAGGCTCCGGTGAGGCTCTCGGCGGGGATTTCCACAGGGATTTGATGGAGAAGTGCCCGAGTTATCCACAGGCTGGACCGGCGTCGGGGCGCATTGTCAGTGGCAGGCGTTAGCGTCTTTGACGTGAAGCGATCGACTCAAGCAAACCGGGTGGAACCCATGGCAGGTACCGACCGCGAGAAGGCACTCGACGCCGCCCTCGCACAGATTGAACGGCAATTCGGCAAGGGCGCGGTCATGCGCATGGGCGAGCGGGCGAAGGAGCCCATCGAGGTCATCCCGACCGGGTCGACCGCGCTCGACGTGGCCCTCGGCGTCGGCGGTCTGCCGCGCGGCCGTGTCGTGGAGATCTACGGCCCGGAGTCCTCCGGTAAGACGACCCTGACCCTGCACGCGGTGGCGAACGCTCAGAAGGCCGGTGGACAGGTCGCCTTCGTGGACGCGGAGCACGCCCTCGACCCCGAGTACGCGAAGAAGCTCGGCGTCGACATCGACAACCTCATCCTGTCCCAGCCCGACAACGGCGAGCAGGCCCTGGAGATCGTGGACATGCTGGTCCGCTCCGGCGCCCTCGACCTCATCGTCATCGACTCCGTCGCCGCGCTCGTCCCGCGTGCGGAGATCGAGGGCGAGATGGGCGACAGCCACGTGGGTCTGCAGGCCCGCCTGATGAGCCAGGCCCTGCGGAAGATCACCAGCGCGCTCAACCAGTCCAAGACCACCGCGATCTTCATCAACCAGCTCCGCGAGAAGATCGGCGTGATGTTCGGCTCGCCGGAGACCACGACCGGTGGCCGGGCGCTGAAGTTCTACGCCTCGGTGCGCATCGACATCCGCCGCATCGAGACCCTGAAGGACGGCACGGAGGCGGTCGGCAACCGCACCCGTTGCAAGGTCGTCAAGAACAAGGTCGCGCCGCCCTTCAAGCAGGCCGAGTTCGACATCCTCTACGGCCAGGGCATCAGCCGCGAGGGCGGCCTGATCGACATGGGTGTGGAGCACGGCTTCGTCCGCAAGGCCGGCGCCTGGTACACCTACGAAGGCGATCAGCTCGGCCAGGGCAAGGAGAACGCCCGCAACTTCCTCAAGGACAACCCCGACCTGGCCAACGAGATCGAGAAGAAGATCAAGGAGAAGCTGGGCGTGGGGGTGCGTCCGGAGGAGCCCGCGGCGGAGCCGGGCACGGACGCCGCGGTCTCCGCTCCCGCGGACGACCCGGCCAAGGCGGTATCGGCCCCGGCGGCGGCCAAGACCGCGAAGACCAAGGCCGCGGCTGCCAAGAGCTGACCCGTGACACGGCGAACCGACTGGGCCGAGTACGCATACCCCGACGCCGGCATCCCGCGGGAGCCGGACCCGGGGAGCGCGGACGAGGGGCGCTTTGCCGGGACCGGGCATGGTGAGGATCGCTACGACGGGGCCTCGCACCCCGGTGCGGGCGATGGCGGCCGGTCTCGCGGCGGCCGCGGGGGGCGCGGCGAGACCGGCGTACGGCGGGGGCGCGGGCGTCGCCGGCGTGGCTTCCCGCAGCCGTCCGCCTCGGAGCCGTCCGCCGAGGACGGGGGCACCTCCTCCTTGTCGAGGGCCGAGCAGGAGGAGTCCCCAGGGGACCCGGCTGAGCGGGCACGGGCGATCTGCCTGCGCCTGCTCACCGGGACCCCGCGCACGCGGAAGCAGCTCGCGGACGCCCTTCGCAAGCGGGAGATCCCGGACGACGTGGCCGAGGAGGTGCTGTCCCGGTTCGAGGAGGTCGGCCTGATCAACGACAGTGCCTTCGCGGACGCCTGGGTGGAGTCCCGGCACCACGGCCGGGGGCTGGCACGGCGGGCGCTGGCACAGGAGCTGCGGACCAAGGGCGTCGATTCCACGCTGATCGAGGAGGCCGTCGCCCAGCTCGACACCGAGCAGGAGGAGGCGACCGCGCGTGAACTCGTCGCCCGGAAACTGCGCTCCACCCGCGGTCTCGACCGCGACAAGCGTCTCAGGCGGCTGGCGGGGATGCTCGCGCGCAAGGGCTATCCCGAGGGGATGGCTCTGCGGGTGGTCAGGCGGGCTTTGGAGGAAGAGGGGGAAGATGCGGAGCTTCTGGGCGAAGAGGGGTTCTAGCCGCGCCGGGTTCGAAGGCCTCTGTCACAGGCTCGCCGTCACGGGCAGCCCCGCATGTCGCCAAGCCTGGAAGCCGCCCGTCATATCGGTGGCCCGCTGCAACCCCAGGCGGTGCAGGGACTCCGCCGCGAGGCTGGACGCGTAACCCTCGTTGCAGATCACCACAACCCGCAGGTCGTGGCCGACGGCCTGGGGGAGGCGGTGACTTCCGAGGGGGTCGAGGCGCCACTCCAGTTCGTTGCGCTCCACCACCAGGGCGCCGGGGATCAGTCCGTCCCGTTCGCGAAGGGCCTCGTACCGGATGTCCACGAGGAGGGCCTCGCCGGACCGGGCGACCTCGTAGGCCTCCTGCGGGCCGATCCGGACGTACCCCTCGCGTACCCGTTCCAGCAACTCGTCGATGCCCACCGGCACCTCAGGCCTCACGCTCATCGTTCCTCCTCAACCTCCTTGCGCAGTCCGCCTGTCCGGCGGCACCTCTCGTCATGCGCCGCCTCACTGCCAGTCCTCCGGTCGCTCGACCTGCTCCAGCCGCAGCACGTTGTGCGCACGGCTGTACCGGCGGATCCGCGGCAGTGGCGGGTAGTAGGCGTGCACGGAGACGGCGTGCCGGTCGGGGGACTCGTTGAGTACTTCGTGGACGTGGTGGTGGCCGAAGGCGCGGCCCCGGCCGGCAGGCAGGCGGCGCCGCCGGTCGACGTCCCCGGTGAGTTCCAGGCTCTTCCAGCCGTCGGTGGGCAGCCTGGCGGCGAGGGAGTTCTCCGTGAGTTCGCCGCGGGCGGTGAGAAAGGCGCCGACCGAGTCGGCGTGGTCGTGCCAGCCGGTGCCCGTGCCGGGCGGCCAGCCGATGAGCCAGGCCTCGCTGCCGCCCGGCCCCTCCAGCCGTACCCAGGTGCGGCCCTGCGGGTCGAGCGGAAGCGAGTCGATCAACACGCCGTCGGCGGCCGTACTCCGCACGAAGTCGAGAAGGTCGGCCTGTGTCGGGGCGGCAGCGGCGGACCCGGAGGCGGAAGGGGAGACGGAGGCGGAGGGAGAGACAGACACGGTGCACCGTCCTGATGAGCGTTCGCGTGAGCGCGTGCGACGAGGCCTCAGCGGCGCGCGCGGGAGGAGAGAGGCGAGATCAGCAGGAGGGGCGACACACGCAGCCCGCATAGCGGACGAGGTCCATATGGACCCTCCGCCACAGGCGCACACAGGTGTCGGTCACGATCCGGAGTACACCACGCCGGTACGGACCGGTCAACTCACCGCCACCCTGCGGACGGACACAGGGCGACGGTGAGGACGAGGCGCACCCGGAGCCCCGGAGGACCGACGTCAGCGTGAGCCCGCGGTGGCCTCCGCCGTGGCCTTCGCCGGGCCGCCCAGCGCAGCCTCGGCGGCCGCGTACAGGCCGGCCGGGCGGACGCCGTTGAGGGCAGTGACCAGGTGACCGTCGGGACGGATGAGGAGCACGGTGTGGGCGGACGCACCCGGGTAGCGCTCGGCGACGAGCAGCTCGGCCGGGTGCGGCAGCGCCGTGACCGCGGCCGCGAGCCGGGGCATGATCCCGGCGGTCACCCAGTGCTTGCGTTCCCAGACGCCGGTGCCCGGGGCGATCAGTACGACGAGTAGCGCGCCACGCCCGAGCCGGTCGCGCAGCCGTACGAAGGAACCATCCTCCGCCGTGACGCGCACATCCGTCACCGGCGCACCGGGGAGCGTGTCGACGGGGACCTCCGCCTCGATACGCGCGGCCGCGAGGGGTGAGTCGGCGTAGGTGGACGTCTCGCCCAGCGGTCCGCGCCCCAGGTGGCCGTCGGTGAGCAGCGCGTCGTGTCCGCGGCTCGCGCCGGGTACGTAGGAGCGAAGGGCACTGCCACCGCGGAGCAGCGGCAGCACATGGTCGGCGGCGCGCAGCCGGGCGGCGACGACCGCGCGGCGCTCGGCCTGGTAGCTGTCGAGCAGCGATTCACGCGACCCGTGGTGCCAGGCCAGCGCCAGCTTCCATGCGAGGTTGTCGGCGTCCTTGAGTCCCTCCTCCAGTCCCTGCGTGCCGAGCGCTCCGAGCAGGTGCGCGGCGTCCCCGGCGAGGAAGACGCGGCCCACCCGCCAGCGGCGGGCAAGCCGGTGGTGGACGGTGTGGACGCCGGTGTCGAGAAGTTCGTACGGCGGTGTCGAGCCGCCGGTCCAGCCCGCGAGGGTCTCCCGGATGCGGGTCACCAGAAGTTCGGGCGTGACCAGGTCCTTGCCGGGAGGCAGGAGCCAGTCGAGCCGCCAGACGCCGTCGGGGAGCGGGCGGGCGGTGATCTCGCCGGCGGAGGGACCCGACGTCCGCCATGGCGGCGTGCGGTGGAGCAACGCCCGGCGGGGCCAGGGCAGTTCCGTGCGCAGGGCGGCGACGGCGTATCGTTCCACCGCCGTACGGCCGGGGAAGCGGACGTCCTGGAGCTTGCGCACGGTCGAGCGGGGGCCGTCGCAGCCGACCAGATAGCTGCCTCGCCACCAAGTGCCGTGGGGACCCCGGGTGCGCGCGGTGACGCCGGAGGCCTCCTGCTCGATGGTGTCGAGCCAGCTGTCCACCGCCACCTTGACGAGGGGCTCGTGGTCGATGGCGGCGCGCAGGGCGTCGGTCAGGACGTGCTGCGCGACGTGAACGGGCGGCTGCTCGGGGGCGGCGCCGGTGGTCACGGCGTAGTCCGAGCCGAGCTGGAGCCCCGGGTCCTCCTGGTGGAGTCGGCCGCGGTCGCCGGAGCCGGGAGCTTTGCCGATGAGGCCGCCGTAGGCGTCGGCGTCGCCGGAGTCCTCGAAGGTGATCTCCCGGACCACCTGCCTGCGCCGCATGGACCGCCATCCGGCCCAACGGGTCCCGGCCTCGTCGAGGGGCACCCCGGTCAGCCGTTCCATGAGCGCGGCGGTGTCGTCGCGCAGGACGAGGGTGCGGGCGAGCCGTGGCTCGTCCTTGCCCCGGCCCTCGTCGAGGACGACGGAGGGGACTTCCTGACGCGCCAGCGCCAGGGCGAGCGTGAGCCCGACGGGCCCCGCTCCGACGATGATCACCGGATCCACGCGGCGCTCCCTGTCCGCAGCGGTGCCTTCGGAGACGTTTGTGAACAGGAGGTTGGAGCAGGGTGCACGATCACAGAACGTATGCAACCCATTGCCGGTGCTTGCGTCAAGTGACGTCGACCTTGGCGATCAGGCTGTGGTCTCGAGACCGTTCACCCGTGTGCGCGGCCCCGGCTGGTACTGCAGCCGCACTTGCTGTGGCCGGCGGTCCGGCTCGTCGTCGAGCTGATCGCGGGTGGAGGCGTCACGGTGCCGTCCCCAGCCCTCGCACCGCTGCAGCTGGACTCGGCTTCTGACCGCCACGAGCAGTTGGCGGTGTGTGCGCCCCAGTCGGGCTGACTCACCCGGGGCCCGCAAGGCGAATCAGCTCCAAGGGGTCGAAATCGGGCGCATCGGCACTGTCCCTTCCTGTGCGATGCGTACTCATGGACTGCACGGCGGTCATGGCGGCCGGTGACCGCGGCGTCCCCGGCCGAGCGGATCTCCCAGGCTTCCTCGGGCTGGACCGCCGCGACGGTGCGGGCGCTTGGACCGCGGGGCCCGTACCGGCGCCTATGGCTGGGCGCCAGGACATGACTGAGCCGCCGCTCGGTGAGCCGGCCGCGCAGCACCGGATCCTGTCCGTACACCTCGTCGCCGGTCATCCACCGGCGGCGTCCTCCGGGTGGCCCCACGCGGTGGCCGACGATGTCGCGGAACCTGACGTGCAACCAGAATTCAGGGGTGGCGCACCATGTGCGCCACCCCTGAATTCTGGTGAACTGTGTCTATCCCTTGATGTCGTTACCGGCTTCCGGCGGAGCATGTCCCGCAGTCTCGAGGTCCTCGATCATCTCTGCGCCGACCACGACCCCCGTGCTCTTCTTGCTACGCCTCAGCCGGGCTTCCAGCCAGCTTGCGAACGAGGTCAGGGCGAAGTTGATCAGGATGAAGATGATGGCCACGACGGTGAAGCTGGCGATGGTGTTGGCGCCGTAGAAGGCGCTCATCGGGCGGACCGCGGCCATGAGGTCGGAGAAGTTCAGCAGCGCGCCGCCGAGTGCGGTGTCCTTCACGATGACCACCAGCTGGCTGACGATGGCCGGGAGCATCGCGGTGACCGACTGCGGCAGCAGGACGTACCGCATCGTCTGGCCCTTGCGCAGGCCGACGGCCATCGCGGCCTCGGACTGCCCCTTCGGCAGCGACAGGATGCCGGCCCGCACGATCTCCGCGAGCACCGACGCGTTGTAGAGCACGAGGCCGGTGACCACCGCGTAGAGCGGGCGGTCCTCCGAGCTGATGTCCGTGAACTCGGAGTAGGCCGCGTTCGCGAAGAGCATCAGGATCAGCACGGGGATGGCCCGGAAGAACTCCACCACGGCGCCCGAGGGCCACCGGACCCACCGGTGGTCGGACAGCCTCGAAATACCGAAGAGGGCGCCGAGCGGCAGCGCGATGACCATGGCGAGCGCGGCGGCGATCAGGGTGTTCTGCAGACCGGGGAAAATGTACGTGGTCCACACACGGGAATCCGTGAAGAACGGCTCCCACTTGACCCAGTCGAGCTGGTTCTTCTCGTCGAGCTTCAGGTACACCCACCACAGCGCGGCGGCGAAGACGGCGATGAACGCGACCGAGAGGATGAGGTTGCGCCGCCTGGCCCGAGGGCCCGGAACGTCGTACAGGACCGAACTCATCGCTTCACCGCAACCTTCTTGCCCACCCAGCCGAGGATCAGACCGGTCGGGAGGGTGAGGCAGACGAACCCGAACGCGAAGATGCCACCGATGAGCATGACCTGGGCCTCGTTCTCGATCATCTCCCTCATCAGGAACGCCGCCTCGGCCACGCCGATGGCGGCGGCGACCGTCGTGTTCTTGGTCAACGCGATCAGCACGTTGGTCAGCGGACCGACCACGGAGCGGAACGCCTGCGGGAGCACGATCAGTGTGAGGACCTGCCGGAAGTTCAGCCCGATGGCTCGGGCGGCCTCGGCCTGGCCGACGGGCACTGTGTTGATGCCGGAGCGCAGTGCCTCACATACGAAGGCGGACGTGTAGACGATCAGACCGAGCACGGCGAGCCGGAAGTTGATGACCGTGAAGTCCTCGGCGCCGAGTTTGACGCCCAGCGTCTGGAAGAGGCCCAGCGACGTGAAGAGGATGATGATCGTCAGCGGGATGTTCCGCACCACGTTCACGTAGGCGGTGCCGAAGCCGCGCATCAGCGGTACGGGGCTGACACGCATTCCGGCGAGCAGGGTTCCCCATATCAGTGAGCCGATGGCGGAGTAGGCGGTGAGCTGCACCGTTACCCAGAAGGCTCCCAGCAGGCTGGGGTTGTCGTAGTCTGCAAGAAAGTCGAACACTGTCTCCCGCGCTTCCGCGTTGGGGGAGGACGCGGCACGCCGCCCTCACGGACGGCGTGCCGAAGCGCCCCTGCCTTACTTGACGATGTTGCCGATCTTCGGCGCAGGCTCGTTCTGGTAGTTCGCGGGGCCGAAGTTGGCGTCCACGGCCTTGTCCCACGACTTGTCGGCGACCATCTTCTCCAGCGCGGCGTTGATCTTGTCCTTGAGGTCGCTGCCTTCCTGGACGCCGATGCCGTAGTTCTCGTTGCTCAGCTTCAGGCCGGCGAGCTTGAACTTGCCCTTGAACTGCTCCTGCGAGGCGTACCCGGCGAGGATGGAATCATCGGTCGTCAGCGCGTCGACGGCCTTGTTCTCCAGGCCGGTCAGGCACTCCGAGTAGCCGCCGTAGGTCTGCAGGTTGGCCTTCGGCGCGATGGTGTCCTTGATGTTCTGCGCCGAGGTCGAACCCGCGACCGAGCAGAGGTTCTTGTTGTTGAGGTCCTCGGGCTTCGTGATCGAGCTGTCGTCGGCCCGGACCAGCAGGTCCTGGTGCGCGAGGAGGTAGGGACCGGCGAAGTCGACCTTCTGGTCCCGCTCGTCCGTGATGGAGTACGAGGCGGCGATGAAGTCGACGTCGCCGCGCTCCAGCATCGTCTCGCGGTCGGCGCTCTTCGCTTCCTTCCACTCGATCTGGTCCTCGGTGTAGCCGAGTTCCTTGGCGACGTAGGTCGCCACATCGACGTCGAAGCCCGTGTAGTCGCCGTCCGCGGTCTTCTGGCCGATGCCCGGCTGGTCGAACTTGATGCCGATCGTGATCTTCTTGCCGTCACCCGAGCCCGAGCCCGAGTCCGAGTCCCCGTCGCCCCCACCACAGGCGGTCGCGGTCAGGGACAGGACAAGCGCGGTGGTCGCCGCGGCGGTGGCCTTGCGGAGCTTCATGTGAACATCCTTTGCGTGGTGAAGTGAGAGCCGTCCGGTGCGGGGCGGGAACGCGGCTCGTCGCGAGGGGCGACGAGCGACGGTCAGTGGTGGAGGATCTTCGACAGGAAGTCCTTGGCGCGGTCGCTGCGCGGGTTGCTGAAGAACTGGTCCGGCACGGCCTCTTCGACGATGCGGCCGTCTGCCATGAAGACCACGCGGTTCGCAGCGGATCGGGCGAAGCCCATCTCGTGCGTCACGACGATCATGGTCATGCCGTCGCGGGCGAGCTGCTGCATGACCTCCAGCACCTCGTTGATCATCTCCGGGTCGAGGGCCGAGGTCGGCTCGTCGAAGAGCATCACCTTCGGGTCCATGGCCAGCGCCCGCGCGATCGCGACGCGCTGCTGCTGGCCACCGGACAGCTGCGCGGGGTACTTGTCCGCCTGCGAGGCCACGCCGACCCGGTCGAGCAGGGCCCGGGCCTTCGCCTCGGCCTGCTTCTTCTCCGTCCTGCGGACCTTGAGCTGGCCCAGCATCACGTTCTCGAGCACGGTCTTGTGCGCGAAGAGATTGAACGACTGGAACACCATGCCGACGTCGGCGCGCAGCCGGGCGAGGGCCTTGCCCTCCGCGGGCAGCGGCTTGCCGTCGATGGTGATCGAGCCGGAGTCGACCGTCTCCAGCCGGTTGATGGTGCGGCACAAGGTGGACTTTCCGGACCCGGAGGGTCCGATGACCACGACGACCTCGCCGCGGGCGATGGTCAGGTCGATGTCCTGGAGTACGTGCAACGCGCCGAAGTGCTTGTTGACGCTCTTCAGGACGACCAGTTCGCCGGTCGCGGCCACATCTTCCTTGGCCACCGATACTTCGGTCATCGCTCTCAGGCTCCGTCCTCCTCGGTTTCGGAGGACAGTAGCTACCCTATGCGACCTGCGTCATTACATCTGAGGCGAATTTGAGTATCACGATCCGATAGCAGCTGGACACGGGTGGTAGCACGGAGTGCCGGGGCGCGTATCGGCCGGATAACGGAAGGCCCGCGCAACACGAACCCTCTTGACGCCGTCCTCTTCCATCGGCGTGACTGCCTTGGTGCACGCGCGCGCGTGCACACCTTTTTGTACCCACCGAGTCCGTACCGCCGATGAACCGAAGGAGGCCGGGATGAGACTGCTCCTCGTCGAGGACGACAACCATGTCGCAGCCGCCCTGTCCGCGGTCCTCGCGCGGCACGGGTTCGATGTGACGCATGCGCGCAGCGGCGAGGAGGCCCTTCAGGCGCTCGTCCCGGAGGGCGCGGGCTTCGGTGTCGTCCTGCTCGACCTCGGCCTGCCCGACCAGGACGGCTACGAGGTGTGCGGCAAGATCCGCAAGCGCACCAGCATCCCGGTGATCATGGTCACCGCGCGTTCCGACGTGCGCTCCCGGATACACGGCCTCAATCTCGGCGCCGACGACTACGTCGTGAAGCCCTACGACACGGGGGAGCTGCTCGCCCGGATCCACGCCGTCAGCCGGCGCACCGCCCACGAGGATCCCGCGTCGGGCGGCGAGGCCGCGCTGCTCCTGGGCGCCGTACGCATCGAACTGCACACCCGTCAGGTCAGCGTGGACGGATCGGTCGTCCAGCTGACCCGCAAGGAGTTCGATCTGCTCGCCCTGCTGGCACAGCGTCCCGGTGTGGTGTTCCGCCGGGAGCAGATCATCAGTGAGGTGTGGCGCACCAGCTGGGAGGGGACCGGCCGCACCCTGGAGGTGCATGTCGCGTCGCTGCGCGCCAAGCTGCGCATGCCCGCCCTGATCGAGACCGTGCGCGGCGTCGGCTACCGGCTCGTCGCCCCGGCCACGTAGCGGGGCGGGGTGCGCACACGTCTGCTGCCGCTGCTGATCGTCCTGATGGCGGCCGTACTGCTGGCGCTCGGCGTCCCGCTCGCCGTCAGCGTGGCCGCGGCACAGCAGCAGAAGGTGGTCGTCGACCGGATCGACGACACGGCGTTCTTCGCGGCCCTCGCCCAGTTCGTCAACGCCCCGCCCGAACCCCCGGGCAGGCGCCTGGAGACGCTCAGCCGCGAACTCGACAGCTACTACGAGGTCTACGGCATCCGCGTCGGTGTCTTCTACGCCGATGACACCCCCATGGCCCACGCGCCGGCGGAGTGGCGCCTGCCCCGTGAGGGCGAGGTGCGCGACGCCTTCGACGAGGCGCTGCTCAGCCGCCGCAGCGACGATCCCCCGCAGGTGTGGCCCTGGCAGGACGGCCGGCTCGTGGTGGCCTCGCCGGTCATCCGGGACGGCGACGTGGTGGCGGCCGTGGTCACCGACTCGCCCACCGGTCAGATGCGTTCGAAGATCCTGTACGGCTGGCTGGTCATCGCAGCCGGCGAGACGGCCGCCATGCTGCTGGCCGTCGGCGCCGCGCTGCGGCTGACCGGCTGGGTGCTCAGACCCGTACGCGTTCTGGACGCCACCACGCACGAGATCGCCACCGGGCGCCTGAAGTCCCGGGTCGCGGTCGCCAGCGGGCCGCCGGAACTGCGCCGCCTCGCCCGGTCGTTCAACGAGATGGTGGACAACGTCGAGGACGTCCTGGAGCAGCAGCGCGCCTTCGTCGCCGACGCCTCGCACCAGTTGCGCAACCCGCTCGCCGCGCTGCTGCTGCGCATCGAGCTGCTCGCCCTCGAACTGCCCGAGGGCAACGAGGAGATCGCCTCCGTCCAGGCCGAGGGCAAGCGCCTGGCGCGGGTCCTGGACGACCTGCTCGACCTGGCGCTCGCCGAGCACGCCGAGGCCGACCTGCGGCTGACCGACATCGGTGCGCTGGCCGCCGAGCGGGTCGCGGCCTGGGCGCCGGCAGCCCGGGCCAAGGGCGTACGGCTGGTGGGGGACTGCCCGGCGACGACGGCGTGGGCCGACCCGGTGACGCTGTCCAGCGCGCTGGACGCGGTGATCGACAACGCGGTGAAGTTCACGCCCGACGGCGAGTGCGTCACGGTCACCGTCGCCGCCAACGGCGACACCTCGACCGTCGTGGTCGCCGACCGCGGGCCCGGTCTGACCGAGGAGGAACTCACCCGCGTCGGCGACCGCTTCTGGCGCAGCGGACGGCATCAGAACGTGAAGGGCTCCGGGCTGGGGCTCTCCATCACGCGCGCGTTGCTCGCGGCGGCCGGTGGCTCCATCGCCTACGAGCGTCACGAACCGCACGGGCTGACGGTGACGCTGGCCGTGCCCCGGAACTCCCCTACGGCTTGACCGAGCGGTAGTAGCGCCGGGCGCCGTCGTGCAGGGGCAGCGGGTCCGTGTAGATGGCCGTGCGCAGATCGACCAGCTGTGCGGAGTGGACGTGCGCCCCGATGCCGTCGCGGCTCTTGATCACCGTTCGGGTCACCCACTCGGTGAGTTCGGGGTCCATGTCCTTGCGGGTGATCAGTACGTTCGACACCGCCATCGTGGGCACGGTGGCGCCGCCCCGGGCACCGTACGCCGACTCGGGAAGGCTGGTCGCGCGGTAGTGGTGGGTGGCCGGACCCTGGCGGTGCAGCTCGGTGACGAAGTCGGCGTCGATCGGCACGAAGCGGAACTCGAACTTCTTGGCCAGCCCCAGCAGACCGTCCGTCGGCAGCCCGCCGGACCAGAAGAACGCCTCGATCTCGCCCCGCCGCAGCCGGGCCGGGCCGGTGTCTATGCCGTCGGACATCGGGGTGATGTCCTGCTGCGCGTCGATGCCGGCCGCCTTCAGCACCCGGGTGGCGATCAGACGTACGCCCGAGTGCGGCAGCCCTATGGCCACCCGCCTGCCGCGCAGGTCCCCGACGGAGTCGATGCCCGAGTCGCGGGGGACGACGAGATGCACGTAGTCGTCGTACAACCGGGCCACCCCCCGCAGCCCGTCCGCGCCCGGTCCCTCGTTCAGCTCGTACGTCTCCACCGCGTCGGCCGCGGCGATGGTGAAGTCCGCCTCGCCGGTCGCCACGCGCGCGACGTTCTCCTGCGAGCCGTCGCTCGTCATCAGCCGCACCTTGAGGTCCGGCATGTCCCTCGACAGCTCGCTGCGCAGCAGGGTGCCGTACTCCTGGTAGACACCGCGCGGCGTGCCGGTGCTGAAGGTGATCGATCCCCTCGGCGGCTCCTCGCCCAGGGGCAGCAGCCACCACAGCAGCAGGCCGAGGGCGACGGCGCCGGCGGCCGCGCCCTGCAGGGCCCTGCGGGTGCCGGTACGGGGGAACGCTGTGGACATGCGCGCGATCCTGCCAGCCCGTAAGGCGGCTGACCAGGACGGGAATCACAGGAGCTGTCAGTGGGGCCCGATAGGGTTCCGGGCATGAGTTCCTCGCCCGCCGACCTGGTCCGTGCATTCCATCTCGCCTTCGGTCTCGACGCCCGCAGCGTCCCGACGGAGGTCTCGCCCGAGCTGGCCGGGCACCGCGGCGAGCTGCTGGCGGAGGAGGCCGCGGAGGTCGCCGAGGTGTCGGTGACCGGCCCCCTCGACAGGCTCGCGCACGAACTGGCCGACGTCGTCTACGTGGCGTACGGCACGGCTCTGGTGCACGGCATCGATCTCGACGCGGTCATAGCCGAGATCCACCGCTCGAACATGACCAAGCTGGGCCCCGACGGCCAGGTGGTGCGCCGTGCCGACGGCAAGGTTCTCAAGGGGGAGCACTACGAGGCGCCGGACGTGTCGGCGGTGCTGCGCCGGCAGGGGTGGAGTCCGGACGGGGAGTGAGGAGGGGGCGTACAGCGGGCCGGGCATGGTGCGGCGGCTGTACGGCCGCTCGGGTCCGGGCGGGGGCGGTCCGCTTGCCGTGTGTCACGTGCGCCCGGCCGACGGGCCTGGCGCAGTGTCAGGTCGCCGCATGCGAGCCTCCCTTCACGGTGAGGAGAATCCGGGGCCGGGGGTGCCGTGCTGCGCAGGGGTGGCTTCGGTGAGGAGCGCCCAGTGCCGGAGGGTCTCCTGGTGGGAGCCGGCCGCGGTGGCGCCGGACACGGCCGCGGTCCCGTCCGGGCCGCACGGCGCGCCCGAGCGGGTCAGTAGCGCCAGCGGCCACTCGGGGCCCCCGCGGGTGTCCTCGCCGTCGAAGGCGTGCCAGTCCCAGGCGCCGTCGAAGCGCCAGGCCCGCCCCGCGGCGTCCGCCACCTCGTCGCCCGGTTCCAGGAACGCGTAGGGCCTGAACAGCAGGTCGAAGGTGAACGGTGTCCCGTCGCCCGGGTCAATCCCGTAGTCCGTGCCGTCGAGACGGCTGTCCGCCGGGACGCGGTACGACACTCCCCGGGGCAGCACGCGGACGGCCAGGCGCGGGCGGGGCAGCCAACCGGTCACCAGCGGGGGATCGAACCGGTCGACGGCCGTGACGTGGACCACCGTCGGCGGCACTCCCACCCGGCAGACACGGCCGGGCCGCAGATGCTCGGGCGGCGGGTCGGTGCGGAACAACTCCGTCTCGTGCCAGACCCGGGTGTCCGCGTCGATCCCCAGCGCCACCACCCCGTTCCAGTGGAGGAACCGGCTGTCGCGGTCAGGTCGCCACCAAGGCCACTCCAGCGCGACGTGGTCCCGCTTCAGGCCGCCCGCGACCCGGGTGCGGGTGAACGGGCAGGCGACCTTCAGTACGTCGCCCACCCGGAACTCTCCCTCGTCCGTCATGCGCTGAAGGCTACGGCCGTCTGCCCGGCGCGCACCTCAGTCCCCGACCGGCGCCTCCGTCCGGGCGTCCTCCGTACGCCGCACCGGCCCGGACGGGCTCTTGGCGCGGCGGTTTGCCCAGCGCATCGCGAGGGGCTCGGTGTAGCGGGCCGTGAGGGGGCCGAGCATGACCAGGATCAGGACGTACGCGGTGGCCAGGGGGCCCAGCGACGGCTCGATGCCCGCCGTCACCGCGAGGCCCGCGATCACGATCGAGAACTCGCCGCGGGCCACCAGCGCGCCGCCCGCCCGCCAGCGGCCCTTGACGGAGATCCCGGCGCGCCGGGCCGCCCAGTAGCCGGTGGCGATCTTGGTGACGGTGGTGACGGCGGCCAGGGCGAGAGCGGGCAGCAGCACCGGCGGGATGCTCGCCGGGTCGGTGTGCAGGCCGAAGAAGACGAAGAACACCGCGGCGAACAGGTCACGCAACGGGCTGAGCAGGGTGTGCGCGCCCACCGCGACCTCCCCGGACAGCGCGATGCCCACCAGGAACGCGCCCACCGCCGCCGACACCTGGAGCTGCTGGGCGATGCCCGCGATCAGGATCGTCAGCCCCAGGACGACGAGCAGCAGCTTCTCCGGGTCGTCGCTGGAGACGAACCGCGAGATGACCCGGCCGTAGCGCACCGCCGCGAACAGGACCAGCCCTGCCACGCCCAGCGCGATCGCCAGCGTCACGCTGCCCGCAGCCAGTCCGACCCCGGCGAGCAGCGCGGTGATGATGGGCAGGTACACGGCCATCGCCAGGTCCTCCAGGACCAGCACGCTGAGGATGACCGGCGTCTCGCGATTGCCGATCCGGCCCAGCTCGCCGAGCACCTTGGCGATCACACCGGAGGACGAGATCCAGGTGACGCCCGCCAGGACCACGGCCGCCACCGGACCCCAGCCGAGGAGCAGCGCGGCCGCCGCGCCCGGCAGGGCGTTGAGCGCGAAGTCGACCAGACCCGCGGGGTAGTGGGACTTGAGGTTGGTGACGAGGTCGCTGGCCGTGTACTCCAGGCCGAGCATGAGCAGCAGCAGGATGACGCCGATCTCGGCGCCGATGGCGACGAACTCCTCGCTCGCACCGAGCGGCAGCAGCCCGCCCTCGCCGAAGGCCAGCCCGGCGAGCAGATAGAGCGGGATGGGGGAGAAACCCAGCCGGCCGGCCATCCGGCCGAGCAGGCCCAGGCCCAGGAGAATGGAACCGAACTCGATCAACAGAACCGCGGAGTGCACCGTTCACTCCTGCCCGAGTATCGCCGCGGCGGCGTCGACGCCCTCGCGGGTGCCGATGACGATCAGCGTGTCGCCGCCCGCGAGCCGGAAGTCCGGCGCGGGGGACGGTATCGCCCCGGCCCGTCGCAGCACGGCCACGACGGACGCGCCGGTCTCGGTCCGCAGCCGGGTGTCGCCGAGGACCCGCCCGTTCCAGCGGGAGGTCGCGCCCACCTCGATGCGCTCCGCCACCAGGCCGAGGTCCGTGGTCGAGAGCAGATTGTTGCTGTGGTGCGTGGGCTGGAGCGCGTCGATGAGCGTGGCGCTCTCGGCGGTGGTCAGGCGCAGCGACTGGGCGCAGGAGTCGGGGTCGTCGGTCCGGTAGACGTTGACCGTCCGGGTGCCGTCCCGGTGGGCCACCACCGACAGATGGCGGTTTTCCCGGGTGACGAGGTCGTACTGGACCCCGATGCCTGGCAGCGGTGTCGACCTCAGGCGTGGAGCGGACACGTTTCTTCCCCTTGCTCGTCGTTTCGCGGAGCGCCTTGGCCGGGGCCGGGAGGTCGTCCCGGCCCCCGGCCCCGGCCCCGCCATGCTGCCATCCGCCCGTACGGTGGCGACATGGGTGTCAGCACGGATGGACGCGGGCCGCGGTGAGCGGGAGATGCTGGACAGGGCTGTGCCTTCGGCCAGGACCGGGACAGAGGCCGGTAGAGGGGTATCGCCGTTCCGGCGGATCTTCCCCCTGAACGCCCTTGGTCTGCTCGTGGCCACCGCCCTGCTGCTCGGTCCGGTCACGGTGTCGACCCCGGTGCTGCCGGGCGAGGCGCTGGTCGTCGTCTGCGGACTCGCGGCACTGCTCGCGGTCGACGCGGCCGTCCTGCGCGTCGGCCTGGCGCCGCTGGCCCGTCCCGGCCGGGCCGTGGCCACCGCCGATCTGCTGCGACCGGGGGCCCGCGCCGAGGTCGCCGGGCCGGTGGACGGCGGCGCTCACCAGGACGTACAACACGATGCTGGACCGGCCGGAGTCGGAACGCGCCGCCAGTGCGGCCCGGGCGCTCTCCGACGCGCTTGAGCTGGAGCAGCGCCGCGGTGAGGGTCTGCCCGACCTCGTCGTGGATTTCGCGCGATCCGGTGGCGTTCCCGCTCCTGGGCGCCGAAGGAACTGCGTTGGCACTGCTTGTCGGGGCAGCGCTGACGCTGGGGCCAGGACCCGAGCCGGGCACGGACATACGGCTCCGGATGCCGACCGGCGGCGAGAGCCGGACCGGCCGGGGTGGACGCGCGAGGACACGGGGCGGTGATGCGGACGGCGGCCGGGGCGCGCGGCAGCCGCGTGTGTCCCGGGAAGCCACAGGTGGGCGTTCTACGGTGTGCGGATGCGAACGGTGCCCAGGTGGGCCTTGGTCTCGTCGGGATGCGCGCCTGTCCTGCTGATCTCGGGCTGGACGGTCGCGGCACGACTCGAAGGCCCCGCCTACGACCCCTTCACCCAGACGATCAGCGTCCTGGCTGCCTACGGGGCAGCGGGGTCCTGGGTGATGACCGGAGCCATGCTCGCCCTGGGCACCTGCCACCTGCTCACCGCCTGGGCACTGCGCGCTGCCGCGCCCGCCGGGCGGGTGGCGCTGGCCGCCGGTGGCGCGGCGGCGCTGCTGGTGGCACTGCTTCCGGCCCCGAGCAGCGGGGGTTCACTGCGCCACGGCTCCGTCGCCGCGGTCGCCTTCACGCTCCTCGCGGTGTGGCCGGTCCTGGCCGCCGGACGCGGCGGTGCCACACCCTGGGCACTGCGCCCGGGACCCTGCGCCGCGGCGACCGCCGCGATGTGCGCCGGGGCTGCCTGGTTCCTGATGGAGATGGGCCACCAGGGACCGGCAGGCGCCGTCGAGCGACTGGTGACGACGCTTCAGTCCGTGTGGCCTTTCGTGGTCGTCGTGTCATGCGTCCGCACCCCGCCCCCCGGGGACGGGCGTACGCCGTGAGGCCGGGACGACTCCAGGTCCCTTCGCCGGTGCAGCCTGGCCGGCATGCCGGGTGACCTGGGTTCCCGGACCGAGACGGGTCCCTGCCGGGATCGAGACGGGCCCCTGCCGGGGCCGAGACGGGCCCCTGCCGGGACCGCCTACCCTTGACGCATGACCAGCAGCAGCGACCGGAGCCCGGCAGTGGACGTCCAAGCACCCAAGAGCTACGAGATCCGCACCTACGGGTGCCAGATGAACGTCCACGACTCCGAGCGATTGGCCGGGCTGCTGGAGGACGCCGGCTACGTCCGCGCCCCGGAAGGGGCCGACGGCGAGGCGGACGTCGTCGTCTTCAACACCTGCGCGGTACGGGAGAACGCCGACAACCGCCTCTACGGCAACCTCGGTCACCTCGCGCCGAAGAAGGCCCGGCGGCCCGGCATGCAGATCGCGGTGGGCGGCTGCCTCGCACAGAAGGACCGCGACACCATCGTGAAGCGGGCGCCCTGGGTGGACGTCGTCTTCGGCACGCACAACATCGGCAAGCTGCCCGTCCTGCTGGAACGCGCGCGTGTGCAGGAAGAGGCCCAGGTCGAGATCGCCGAGTCGCTGGAGGCGTTCCCCTCGACGCTGCCGACGCGCCGCGAGAGCGCCTACGCGGCGTGGGTGTCGATCTCCGTCGGCTGCAACAACACCTGCACCTTCTGCATCGTCCCGGCGCTGCGCGGCAAGGAGAAGGACCGCCGCCCCGGCGACATCCTCGCCGAGGTCGACGCCCTGGTCGCCGAGGGCGTATCGGAGATCACCCTGCTCGGCCAGAACGTCAACGCCTACGGCAGCGACATCGGCGACCGCGAGGCCTTCAGCAAGCTGCTGCGCGCCTGCGGCACGATCGACGGCCTGGAGCGCGTCCGCTTCACCTCCCCCCATCCGCGGGACTTCACCGACGACGTCATCGCCGCCATGGCCGAGACGCCGAACGTGATGCCGCAGCTGCACATGCCGCTCCAGTCCGGCTCGGACCCGGTTCTGAAGGCGATGCGCCGCTCGTACCGCCAGGATCGCTACCTGGGCATCATCGAGAAGGTCCGCGCCGCCATCCCGCACGCCGCGATCACCACCGACATCATCGTGGGCTTCCCCGGCGAGACCGAGGAGGACTTCGAGCAGACCCTGCATGTGGTGCGCGAGGCCCGGTTCGCGCAGGCGTTCACGTTCCAGTACTCCAAGCGGCCCGGCACCCCGGCCGCCGAGATGGACGGGCAGATCCCCAAGGAGGTCGTCCAGGCCCGCTACGAGCGGCTGGTCGCTCTCCAGGAGGAGATCTCCTGGGACGAGAACACGAAGCAGGTCGGCCGCACCCTGGAGCTGATGGTCGCCGAGGGCGAGGGCCGCAAGGACGGCGCCACCCACCGCCTCTCCGGCCGCGCCCCCGACAACCGCCTGGTCCACTTCACCAAGCCGGATCAGGAGGTGCGCCCCGGGGACGTGGTCACGGTCGAGGTGACGTACGCCGCTCCGCACCACCTGCTCGCGGAGGGCCCCGTCCTCGCGGTCCGTCGCACGCGCGCGGGTGACGCCTGGGAGAAGCGCAACGCCGTGGCGGCCGCCAAGCCGGCGGGCGTGCTGCTCGGTCTGCCGAAGGTGGGCGTCCCGGAGCCCATGCCGGTGGCTTCGGGCAGCGGCTGCGGCTGCGACTGACACCGGGGCGCCGGCCGGGAGGGTTGCGGGGCTACGCTGCCGATCATGCTTGTCGCCGCCGCAGTCTGCCCGTGCCCACCGCTGCTCGTTCCCGAGGTCGCCGCGGGTGCCGCTCCCGAGCTGGACGCCGCCCGTGCCGCGTGTACGGATGCCCTCGGCGTGCTCTCCGCCGCCCGGCCGGACAGGCTGATCGTCGTCGGGCCCACCCGAGAGGGTGAGACCGGCGCGTACCCGCAGGGCACGCGCGGATCGTTCCGCGGCTTCGGCGTCGACGTGGGCGTACGCCTCGGCGGGGAGACGGCGGCGGAGGTGACGGAGGCGGCTGAGGTGCGGGGGCCGGCCGTCGCGTCCGGCACGTCCGACGCGGACGTGCGAGCGGCGTTGCCGCCGTCGCTCGCGGTCGCCGCGTGGCTGCTGGAGCGGACCGGCTGGGCGGGCGCGCCGATCGAGGGGCTCGCCGTGGGGGAACCTCTCGCGCCCGAGCGGTGTACCGAGCTCGGCAGGGACATCGCGGCCCGGGCCGAGCGGGTGGCGCTGCTGGTGATGGGAGACGCCAGCGCGTGCCGCTCGCTGAAGGCGCCGGGCTATGTCGACGAGCGCGCGGAGCCGTTCGACGCTGCCGCCGGCCGTGCGCTGGGTTCTGCCGACCTCGCGGCCCTGGAGGCGCTGGACGTGGAGCTCGCGCGGCAGCTGATGGTCTCGGGCCGTGCGCCGTGGCAGGTGCTCGCGGCCGCGGCCGCCGGCGCCGGTCTCGGCGCCGAGCTGCTGTACGAGGACGCGCCGTACGGGGTCGGGTACGTGGTGGCGTCCTGGTCGTAGAGCGGGGACGGCAGCGCGGGGGCGACGGCAGCAGGGGGCGTGCGGGGAACGCTGGTCGTGCCGCGGTCGGCGGGCAAGGGCCGGAGGCGGGGCCGGGTGTCGGGCGACGGCCGGTAACCGTCTGGGCAGCGGTGCCGGCGACGCCACCGGTAACGGGCGACGGCGGACGAGTGGCCGCCGACGGCGGACGGCCGGGAGCGTCGTGCTCCGCGGCCGCCCGTCGTGCCGTATGTCCTGGTCCCCCTTGCCGGCGGGGCCGGAGTCAGCTGTGCTGTCGCCTGTTCAGGAGGTCGGCGGCGGGCCGCTCGGCGGCGTGGTGGTGCCGCCTCGCGCGCCCCCGTCGTGCTTGTGCGCGAGCCGGTCCATGGCGCCCTTGGCCTTGTCGGTGCCCGTATGGATCTTGTCGCTGTACTTGCCCTTGGTCCGCTCGTCGACGGCCTTCGCGGCCTTGTCGATGCCGTGCTGGATCTTGCCCCCGTGCTGATGCGCGAGGTCGGAGACCTTGCCCTTGGCCGGGCCCAGCTTGGCCTTCAGATTGTCGAAAAGACCCATGGGTTCACCTTCCCTCGCGGGCTGTCACGTCCGGGCGCTCTCGTCGGCCTCGCTGTCGGCCGCCTTGTCGGGCGACTGCTGCTGCGGGATCTCCACTGCCTCCGAAGCCTCACCCTTGTCACCCTTTGTCGCCGCGGCCGGCTCCGTCGCGGCGACGGCACCGGTCTCGCCGGAGCCCTTGGCTTCCGCAGCCCCTTCCGCCGCGGACCCGGCCGACGGCTGGTCGGCACGCGCCTCGGCGGTCGACGTCTCCTCCGTGGTCTTCGACCTGCGGAAAAGTCGCGCAAAAACGCCCATATCAACTCCATACGTTACTCGCGC
Source organism: Streptomyces sp. NPDC047706 (assembly GCF_043204795.1). Taxonomy (NCBI): domain Bacteria; kingdom Bacillati; phylum Actinomycetota; class Actinomycetes; order Kitasatosporales; family Streptomycetaceae; genus Streptomyces; species Streptomyces sp. NPDC047706. Next base: position 51,933 of record NZ_JBIDCW010000019.1, read on the forward strand.
GGGCGAAATCCCGCGTCGCCATCGGGGTCCCCTGCCCGGGCGACGCCGAGGAGGCCGGGAAGCGTCCGTGTATCGCCCGGGTCGCCGCCTCCGTGAACCGGCGGCGTGAACCCCGCAACGGGCAACGACTCCGGGTTGCCCCCGTCACGTAACTCGTTCGAGGGCGGGGTGGGAGGTTTGCGAGACTGTTGCGGTGAGCAGCGCACTTCCCGCCCCCCGAGTCATCGCCGTCGTCGGACCGACAGCGGCCGGAAAGTCCGATCTGGGTGTTCACCTGGCCCAGCAGCTCGGTGGGGAGGTCGTCAACGCCGACTCCATGCAGCTCTACCAGGGGATGGACATCGGCACCGCCAAGCTGACGCCCGAGGAGCGCGGCGGCATCCCGCATCACCTCCTGGACATCTGGGACGTCACGGTCACGGCCTCCGTCGCCGAGTACCAGCGGCTCGCCCGGGAGCGCATCGACGCCCTGCTCGCCGACGGGCGCTGGCCGGTCCTCGTCGGCGGGTCCGGCCTGTACGTGCGTGGCGCCGTCGACAATCTGGAGTTCCCCGGCACCGACCCCGAGGTCAGGGCCCGGCTGGAGGAGGAGCTCGCCCTTCGCGGGCCCGGCGCGCTGCACGCACGCCTCGCCGTCGCCGACCCCGAAGCGGGGCGGGCGATCCTGCCCAGCAACGGCCGCCGTATCGTTCGGGCGCTGGAAGTGATCGAGATCACCGGGATGCCTTTCACGGCCAACCTCCCGGGTCACGACTCGGTGTACGACACCGTGCAGATCGGCGTCGATGTGGCGCGTCCCGAGCTGGACGAGCGCATCGCGCTCCGGGTCGACCGTATGTGGGAGACCGGGCTCGTCGAGGAAGTGCGCGCACTGGAGGCGCGGGGGTTGCGCCAGGGGCGTACCGCGTCGCGCGCGCTCGGCTACCAGCAGGTGCTCGCGGCACTGGCCGGTGAGTGCACGATGGAGGAGGCCCGGGCCGAGACCGTCCGGGCCACCAAACGCTTCGCGCGCCGTCAGGATTCATGGTTCAGGCGCGACCCGCGGGTGCATTGGCTCAGTGGGGCCGCGTCGGAGCGCGGGGAACTTCCGCGGCGTGCCCTGGCGTTGCTCGAACGACCGGTTACAGCCTGATCACGTGATGGCATCGGGACGCTCCGGCCGTCATCCGGGCCTCCGGCGCCGTGCCATCATCGAGCTTCGATCGACCAAGTGGAGTCCTAGTTGGGAGGGCGCGTGGCGATGGAGGCCGGCCCTCGCAACACGGCACCAGGCACCGAGTACACCGCCACCGGGAGCGGTGCGCCGGAGCGGGGCGTCGACGGTCGTCCGGACGCCGGGGTGGACGGGCCGGGCGCGGCCGGAGGAACCCGTCCCGGTACCGACGGTGCGGGTCCCGCCGGCGACGGTGCCGGTCTCGGCGCCGACGTGGACGGGCGTGTCAGCCCCGACGGTGAAGGTCCCTCCCGGCCCGATGGTGAAGGTCCCGCGAGCCCCGAGAGTGAGGCTCCGCTCAGCCTCGACGGGGAGGGCCCTCTCGGCGTCGACGGGCTCGACGAGGCGCCGGACGGTGTGACCGACGACGGTCCCGAGCCGGACGAGATGTTTCTGAGCGGGCCCGAGGTCGAGGTCGAGCTGCGTCCGCAGCGCCGGCTGCGCCTGTGGCAGCTCGCGCCGATCGTGGGCCTGGCCGCGGTGGGCTCCCTGATGTTCGCGTTCCCGCTCGCCTTCGATTTCGGCGACTCGGGGGCCGTGATCGCCATGCTGGGGCTGCTGATCTGCTCCTGCTCTGCCGGCTGGGGCATGATGGCGGCCCGCAGGGTCGGCCACACCTGGCCGGGGCTGCCGCAGCGCGGTTCGGGGCGGCGGCCGGACTGGCGGGTGGTGCTCGCGTACATGGTCGTGGTCGCCGCGGTGGTGGTGCTGGCCGTGTGGCGGGTGGCCCGGCTGCGCTGAGCCTGGGCTCGGCGGGCGGGCCGGTCACCGCCGGGGGGCCCCGTGTTTCCGCGAGCGGCTCGGCGTGCGGTTCGCTCAGCGCCGGGGATGGGCCCGTGTCTTTGCGGGGTCGGCCCTCAGTCACCGGCACCCGACGCCACGTGCGCGACGCAGTGTCGTAGGCACCCCGTACGATCGAGGAATGAGCACGCGGATCGCCTTCCTCAAGGGGCACGGCACCGAGAACGACTTCGTGATCGTCCCGGACCCCGAGAACGTCATCGACCTGTCCCCCGCCGCCGTCGCAGCCCTGTGCGACCGCCGGGCGGGCATCGGCGGTGACGGTGTGCTGCATGTCGTGAGGTCCGCCGCGCACCCCGAGGCCAAGGAGATGGCGGCCGAGGCGGAGTGGTTCATGGACTACCGCAACGGTGACGGCTCGATCGCGGAGATGTGCGGCAACGGCGTGCGGGTCTTCGCGCGCTACCTCCAGCGCGCCGGACACGTCGCCGAAGGCGACGTCGCCGTAGCCACGCGCGGGGGCGTGAAGACCGTGCACCTCGCCAAGGACGGTGACGTCACCGTCGGCATGGGCACGGCGCGGCTGCCCGAGGGAGACGTCACGGTGAGCGTCGGAGAGCGCAGCTGGCCCGCGCGGAACGTGAACATGGGCAACCCGCACGCCGTGGCGTTCGTGGACGACCTCACGGACGCCGGCGACCTGTACTCCCCACCGCCGTTCAGCCCGGCCGCCGCCTACCCGGACGGGGTCAACGTCGAGTTCGTCGTCGACCGCGGCCCCCGGCACGTCGCCATGCGTGTGCATGAGCGTGGCTCCGGCGAGACCCGCTCCTGCGGCACGGGCGCGTGCGCCGTCGCCGTGGCCACCGCCCGCCGTGACGGCGCCGACCCGGCTGTCACCGGCACTCCGGCGACGTACACCGTGGATGTCCCGGGTGGACGCCTGGTCATCACCGAACGCCCGGACGGCGAGGTCGAGATGACCGGGCCGGCGGTGATCGTGGCGGAGGGCGAGATCGACGCGGAGTGGCTCACGGGGTCAGCCGGCTGACGGAGCGTCCGTTTTCAGGCGGGAGACGGCGGGCCGCCCGCGATTCGCTGCTGCCCCTCGGAGGACAACGGCGGGATCCACCGCTCGGGCGTTCGACACCCGTCCCCCCAGTTCATGCCGTGCCCGGCCATAAACATCCAAACCGTCGCTCGAATGGGTGATCCGTTTCACGCTGGGCGAGAGGCGGTCAAGTGCGCGCGGCCGGCTCGATAGCATCAAGCACCGGCCCGGACGGGGGAGATGTCCGCCAGCCCCTGAGCCGTGTCCGCCATGGGGCACCCCGTTCGCCGGTCCACGCAGCCGGAGGTGCCCATGAGTGCGGAGGCCACGAACCCTGCGAGCCCAGGCCCTGTAGCGGGCCCGATGCCAGGCCCCGCGCCCTCGTCGGCGCCGCGCAGAAGGTCGCTTGCACGGCTCGACCTGCGCCGTCTGGGACGCGCCGCCCTCCTCGGGCCCGCCACCCGCGACCGGCTGCCCGACGCCATCGGCCACGTCGTCGAGGCACATCGTGCCCACCACCCCGACGCCGACCTCGAACCCCTGCGCCGCGCCTACGTCCTGGCGGAGTCCTCGCACCGCGGCCAGATGCGCAAGAGCGGCGAGCCGTACATCACCCATCCGCTCGCCGTCACCCTCATCCTCGCCGAACTCGGTGCCGAGACCACCACTTTGACGGCATCCCTGCTCCACGACACCGTCGAGGACACCGACGTGACGCTCGATCAGGTGCGCGACCAGTTCGGTGAGGAGGTCCGCTACCTCGTCGACGGCGTCACGAAACTCGAGAAGGTCGACTACGGCGCCGCCGCCGAGCCCGAGACCTTCCGCAAGATGCTCGTCGCCACCGGCAGCGACGTCCGCGTGATGTCGATCAAACTGGCCGACCGGCTGCACAACATGCGCACCCTCGGCGTGATGCGCCCCGAGAAACAGGCCCGCATCGCCAAGGTCACCCGGGACGTCCTCATCCCCCTCGCCGAACGGCTCGGTGTCCAGGCCCTGAAGACCGAACTAGAGGATCTGGTCTTCGCGATCCTCCACCCCGAGGAGTACGAGCACACACGCGCGTTGATCGCCGAGAACGCGGCCCGCTCCGACGATCCGCTCGCCGAGATCGCCGCCGAGATGCGCACCGTACTGAACGAGGCCGACATCGCCTCCGAGGTCCTCATCCGCCCCCGGCACTTCGTCTCCCTGCACCGCGTGTCGCGCAAGCGCGGCCGGCTGCGCGGCTGTGACTTCGGGCGGCTGCTGGTGCTCGTGAACGAGGACGCCGACTGCTACGGCGTCCTGGGCGAACTGCACACGTGTATGAAGCCCGTCGTCTCGGAGTTCAAGGACTTCATCGCGGTACCGAAGTTCAACCTGTACCAGTCCCTGCACACCGCCCTCGCGCGCGTGGACGGCCAGGTCGCCGAGGTGCTCATCCGTACCCACCAGATGCACAAGGTGGCGGAGGCGGGCGTCATCGCGCTGGGCAACCCCTATGCTCCGCCCGCCTCCTCCGAGGACCTCGCCGACGGCGAGCGCGCGGACCCCACCCGTCCCGGCTGGCTCTCCCGCCTCCTCGAATGGCAGCAGGCCGCGCCCGACCCCGACACCTTCTGGTCCACCCTGCGTGAGGACCTCGCCCAGGACCGTGAGATCACCGTCTTCCGTCCCGACGGCGGCACCCTCGGCCTGCCCGAGGGGGCGTCCTGCGTGGACGCCGCTTACGCGCAGTACGGCGAGGACGCGCACGCGTGCATCGGCGCCCGCGTCAACGGCCGCCTGGCGACGCTGAGCACGGTCCTGCGGGACGGGGACACCGTTCAGCTCCTCATGGGCCAGGACCCGGCCTCCGAGCCCTCCCGGGAGTGGCTGGAACACGCCCACACACCTGCCGCCCGCATCGCCATCCAGCGCCGGCTGGCGGCGCACCCGGCGCCGGCGGAGACCGCGGGAGCGGGGGTGGCGCAGCCGAGCGGCACTGGCCCGGCGGGGGGCGCGGGCCCGCGTCCCACGCCGGTCACGGACCTTCCGGGCGGCCCCGCCTCTCGTCCCACCCCGGCCGACGGCCGACCCGACGCCCCTCGTCCCACTTCCGGTACTGCTGCCACCTCCGCCACTGCTGCCGCCTCCGCCACTGCCGCTGCCACGGCGGTTTCGGCAGCCACGTCAGCCTCCGGAACCCCGGGAGCGTTCACTGCCCCCGAAGCGGTGGCCGTCGACCGTCCCGGCGCGAGCGTCCGGCTCGCCCGCTGCTGCACGCCCGTACCGCCCGACGAGGTCACCGGCTTCGCCGTGCGCGGGGGAGTCGTGACCGTGCACCGTGCCGAGTGTGCGGCGGTGGCGCGGATGAAGAGCACGGGGCGCGCGGAGGTGGGCGTGCGCTGGGGAGAGACCACGGGGTGCCGGGTCACGCTGGTCGCTGAATCGTTCGGCCGCCCGCACCTCCTGGCCGACCTGACCGAGGCGATCGCCCTGGAAGGCGCCGAGATCGTCTCGGCCACCGTCGAACCCCCCACGCAGCAGCGCGTACGTCACACCTACACCCTCCAGCTGATCGACGCCGCCCACCTGCCCACCCTGATGCGCGCGATGCGGAACGTGGCCGGGGTGTACGACGTCAGACGGGCGCAGCACCACGTTGCGGCGTGGTGAGGCAGCGCAGCCCGACCACAGCCGTCGGCGGAGCCGTCGAACGCACCGGATGGACGAAGTCCGCCACGCACTGCCGGGAACGAGCCGCGGCCACCGCCACCGGTCCGCGCTCGGAGCGCGGCGTCGACGTGGCCGCCGTCCCCGCCCCCGACGCCCGCATCCGGGCGGCGCGCACGGTCAGTACCCACGCGCGCAACCTCACGCCACACCCACCCCACCGGCGGACCGCGCACGTCGCCCCCCCCGGCGCCCCCGTTCGGGTGCGCCCGGCGCGCGCCGTCGTCGTACGGGACGCGCGCGCTGATAGCCGTAGCCCATGCTGCTCACCCCTCGCGACAGGGCTCCCAGGCCCGCCACCGACGGCGCCCGAGCCCGCACCGGCGCCCCCAGGACCCATCGTCGGCTGAAGGCAGCCCTGGCCGCCTCCGCCGCCTCCGTCTGTCTCGTCGCCGCGGGCGCCTCGCCCACCCCACTGGGTGTCGGCGACCGCCTCTTCCCGTACCTCGGAAACCCGGGGTACGACGTGGCCGCGTACGACCTCTCCTTCACCTATTCCGGCAGCAACGACAAACCGCTCCAGGCCGTGACCACCATCGACGCCCGGACGACCGCCCCGCTGTCACGCGTCAACCTCGACTTCGCCCGCGGCAAGGTCTCCTCCGTGGAGGTCGACGGTGAGCCGGCGTCGTTCGCCGCCGCCGGCGAGGACCTGGTGATCACGCCGGACGAGGCGTTGCCCGAGGGGCGGTGGACGCGCATCACCGTGCGGCACACCAGCGATCCCATGCCCACGGGCGGGCGGGAAGGAGGCTGGCTCCGCACCGCCGACGGCCTCGCCATGGCCAATCAGGCCGACGCCGCCCACCTCGTCTTCCCGTGCAACGACCATCCCTCCGACAAGGCCCGCTTCACCTTCCGCGTCACCGCCCCGGAGGGTTACACGGCCGTCGCCAACGGTCTCCAGGCCGACGTGCGGCGTTCCGGCGGCGCGACCAGCTGGACGTACCGCACCCAGCACCCCATGGCCACCGAACTGGCACAGGTCTCGATCGGCCGCTCCACGGTGCTACGCCGCACCGGCCCGCACGGGCTGCCCCTGAGGGACGTCGTGCCGACCCGGCACAGGACCGCGCTGGAGCCGTGGCTCGCCAAGACGCCCGAGCAGATCTCCTGGATGGAGGGCAAGGTCGGACGGTATCCCCTGGAGACGTACGGTCTGCTCGTCGCGGACGCCTCCACCGGGTTCGAACTGGAGACGCAGACACTGTCCCTCTTCGAGAAGGGCCTCTTCACCGACCCGGCCTTCCCCGAGTGGTACGTCGACTCGATCATGGTCCATGAGCTCGCCCACCAGTGGTTCGGCGACAGCGTCAGCCCCCGCACCTGGTCCGACCTGTGGCTCAACGAGGGGCATGCGACCTGGTACGAGGCGCTGTACGCGGAGGAGAAGTCGAACCGGTCCCTGGAGGCGAGGATGCGCGCCGCGTACGCTGCCTCCGACCGCTGGCGCGCCGCCGGTGGCCCACCCGCCGCACCCAAGGTGCCCGAGCCCGGCAGCCGCCTGGGCATCTTCCGGCCGAACGTCTACGACGGCGCCGCCCTGGTGCTGTACGCCCTCCGCCAGGAGATCGGGCGCCCGGCCTTCGAGGGCCTGCAACGGGCCTGGGTGAGTCGCCACAAGGACGGCACCGCGACCACCGCCGACTTCGTGTCGCTGGCCGCCCAGATGTCGGGACGGGACCTGAACGGCTTCTTCCAGGCGTGGCTCCACGGCGAGAAGACGCCGCCGATGCCGGGCCACCCGGACTGGAAGCCGGTCGCGGCCGACCAGTCGCCGGGGCAGCCGACCTCGCCCAAGGTCGCAGCGCCCAGGAAAGCGGCGGCGGAACAGCACGGGGAATAACACGGTGACGAGACGGGGCGTTGCGTGCGACCATTTCCAGGTCGGCGGAACGGGTGACGGGAATCTCCCGGGACACTCGGGCGTTGAGCAGGGTGACGGACCAGCTACGCACCGAGGTCCGGGAAGCCCTGCCGACGCTGCGCCCCGTCGCCGGACAACGGAATCCCCAACGACGTAAGGACCCAATGACCTCCTCTTCTTCCCCTTCCCAGGACACCAAGCGCCTCGCGCACGACTTTCCCGAAGGTCTTCGGGCCGATGCCCTGATGGAAGAGGACGTCGCCTGGAGCCACGAGATCGACGGAGAGCGGGACGGCGACCAGTTCGACCGCTCCGAGCGCGCGGCTCTGCGCCGTGTCGCGGGCCTCTCCACCGAGCTCGAGGACGTCACCGAGGTCGAGTACCGCCAGCTCCGTCTGGAGCGGGTCGTCCTCGTCGGCGTCTGGACCTCGGGGACCGTGCAGGACGCGGACAACTCCCTCGCGGAGCTCGCCGCCCTCGCCGAGACCGCGGGCGCCCTCGTGCTCGACGGCGTGATCCAGCGCCGCGACAAGCCCGACGCGGCGACCTACATCGGTTCCGGCAAGGCCGAGGAACTGCGCGACATCGTGGTCGAGACCGGCGCGGACACCGTCATCTGCGACGGTGAACTCAGCCCCGGCCAGCTGATCCACCTCGAGGACGTCGTCAAGGTCAAGGTCATCGACCGTACGGCGCTGATCCTCGACATCTTCGCCCAGCACGCCAAGTCCCGGGAAGGCAAGGCGCAGGTCGCGCTCGCGCAGATGCAGTACATGCTGCCGAGGCTGCGAGGCTGGGGTCAGTCGCTGTCCCGTCAGATGGGTGGCGGCAAGGGCGGCGGCCTCGCGACCCGTGGTCCCGGTGAGACCAAGATCGAGACGGACCGGCGCCGGATCCGCGAGAAGATGGCGAAGATGCGCCGGGAGATCGCGGAGATGAAGACCGGCCGCGACATCAAGCGCCAGGAGCGCAAGCGCCACAAGGTGCCGTCGGTCGCGATCGCCGGCTACACCAACGCGGGCAAGTCCTCCCTGCTCAACCGCCTCACGGGCGCCGGTGTCCTGGTCGAGAACGCCCTGTTCGCGACGCTGGACCCGACCGTCCGGCGGGCCGAGACCCCGAGCGGCCGGCTGTACACGCTGGCCGACACGGTCGGTTTCGTCCGGCATCTGCCGCACCACCTGGTCGAGGCGTTCCGCTCCACGATGGAGGAGGTCGGCGAGTCCGACCTGATCCTGCACGTGGTGGACGGTTCGCACCCGAACCCGGAGGAGCAGCTGGCAGCCGTACGTGAGGTGATCCGTGACGTCGAGGCCACCGACGTGCCGGAGATCGTCGTGATCAACAAGGCGGACGCCGCGGACCCGCTGACGCTGCAGCGGCTGATGCGGATCGAGAAGCGCTCCATCGCCGTCTCGGCCCGCACAGGTCGAGGCATCGACGAGCTTCTCGCGCTCATCGACAACGAGCTGCCCCGCCCGTCGGTCGAGGTCGAGGCGCTCGTGCCCTACACCCACGGCAAGCTGGTCGCCCGTGCGCACGACGAGGGCGAGGTGCTCTCCGAGGAGCACACCCCGGAGGGCACCCTGCTCAAGGTCCGCGTCCACGAGGAACTGGCGGCGGAACTCGCGCCGTACCTTCCGGCGCCGGCCGCCTGACCGTCCCGGGACCGGAGCCCGGCACTCGGAGCCGTGAAGAAGGGCCCGCCCCCCTGTACGGCGGTTTCCAGGGGGCGGGCCCTTCTTCATCCGCGCGTCACTGACCGCCGTACGTCCTGCTCATGGTCTCGTACAGCGCCTGCGCGTCCTGCCCCCGCTGCGGTCCCGCCAGCCGGGTGCTGTCGGTGGGACCGATCGACGTGTTGGAGACCAGCTTGGTCTCACCGTCCACGCCCCAAGACCAGCCGCCACCCGACGAACCGCCCGTCATGGTGCAGCCGATCCGGTACATCGTCGGCAGCGCCGGGCTGAGCGAGAAACCCCCCGGCCGACGCACTTGAACATCCGCAGCTCGTTGTACGGCGGCCCCGCCGGGTATCTCCACGCCCCCATCTCGCCGGCCTCCGCTGCGGACGGTGCCGAGCAGTCCGCCGTCCGGACGAGGCTGGACCTGCGCAAGCCTGCGGGCGCGGGGCGGTGAGGTGGTGAAGGTTTCCGTCACGCCACCCCACCGCCGGCCCTACGGCACCGTCACCGGCCCGCGAACTTGCCGCTGACCGCCTCGAACACGCCCTTGGCCTCGTCGCCCAGCCGGGGCCCCGCCAGCCAGCCCGCAGTCACCGGCCCGATCGAGGTGTTGGACACCAGCGCGGGCTTGCCGTCCGCTCCCGTCGAGACCCAGCCGCCGCCGGACGACCCTCCGGTCATGGTGCAGCCGATCCGGTACATCGTCGGGTCCGACGCGTTGATCGACAGACGCCCCGGCTTGTCCTCGCACTGGTACAGCGTCTGTCCGTCGTACGGCGGCGCCGCCGGGTAGCCCGTCGCGGTCATGCTCTCCATTTCCGGCACGGCCGGAGCGGCGAAGTCGACCGGCAGTGCCGAGCCCACGATCTCCTCCAGGGACTTGCCCCCGCTGCCGTCCTCCGGCGTCACATGGAGCACGGCGAAGTCGTACGCGGCTCCGTCACCGCCTGTCGCGCTGCCCTGCTCGATCCACTGGTCCGAGGTCTGCACCCAATCGCCCCACCAGACCCCGTAGGGAGCGACCTCTTCCTTCGTGGCGCTTGGCAGTTCCGCGGCCGACAGACCCGCGTCGTTGTACGACGGCACGAACGCGATGTTGCGGTACCAGCCGCCGCTCTTGCCCGCGTGAACGCAGTGCCCCGCCGTCCACACCAGGTTCGACCTGCCCGGGTTGGCCGGGTCCTTCACGACCGTCCCCGAGCAGACCATCGTGCCCTCGGGGGAGTCGAAGAGCACCTTGCCGGCCTCGGGGACGTTGGCGTGGTACGACGCCGGCACGGCCTCCGCCTCCACCGGCTCGGGCGTCGGGTCGGTCACCCCCTGGTCGCCGGAGATGTCACCCTCGTCGACCGCCTGGTCCGGCTCCTGGGCCTCACGCATCCGGTCCGGGTCCCACAGGTCCTCGATGATCGGGTTGATGTAGTCCTCGGCCTCGCGCAGCCAGTCGTCCTTGTCCCAGTTCTTCCAGGCGCCGTTCCGCCAGTTGTCCAGGTCGATCCCGTGCTCTTTCAGCTGGTCCTTGATGTCGTCCGGGATCTGGAACTGGCCTTCGCCCTCCGCGCTCGTCGAGGCCGACGCCTTGGCGTCCGCCGCGGAGTTGCCCGACTCGCACGCGGTGGCGGTGAGCACCAGTGCGGAAGCCATCACCAGGGCAGCCGGTACGGAGGAGCTTCTGCGACGCGCGCGCCCCTCCCGGCGGGCGATGAAAGACTGCCGTATGGATCGCATGGTGTTACTCCCCCTGGTGGTGAAAGAACTCGGCGCCGCTGCCGCGATCCTGGCCGAACTCACCTGTGGGTTCAGGCCGATCTCACGGCTTTCCGGGAATGGCACCCCACACTATGCGCTCGCTGTGGGGGACTTCCGACGGAACGGCAACGGTTCCGTCACGGCAAGGATCTTGAAGCAACCCGTAACCCGGTGGCGGGACCGCGGTTGGTAGCGGTGGGGGCGGGGCCCGGGGCAGGTCGGGTGTGCCCGTGTACTGCCTGCGTTGCCTCGGGAGGTGTGCTGTCGGGAGTGATGGTTCGGGGGCACGGCGTGGGCGCGAACCCTGCAACTGGCGCCCCCGCGCGAGCGGGTGTGAGGGCGACTGCGGGTGTGCGGACGCAAGTAGGTACGCGGACTCGAGTGAGTGCGCGGGCACACGTAGGTACGCGGACGCGGGTAAGTACGCGGGCACCAGCGGGACCTACGAGCTCGTCCGGAACGGGTGAGCAGGTTACGGGTGAGCAGGTTGCTGAGCCGTGACGTATCGGTCTGCGAGGCCGAGGCCGCCGGGCAGTGGTACGGCCGACCGAACCTTGCTGTTCGCCCACTCGCCAAGTGCCGGCGCGAGCAGAGGAAGCAGGCGATCAGCGGCCGGACGAGGAGAGCGCGCGAACGACTCGTCGCCCCACGGCGGCGGGAGGTCGCTCCGGAGCGGGAGGACAGGAAGCCGTGGCAGTGACCGAAGGAAACCCGCGCCGTCAGCCGGCGCGCGAGTCGGCAGCACGGACCTACCCGCGCGCCCTGCCGATCGTGCCGGTGCGCGCCCGCGGCCTGACCGTCGAGGGCGCGGACGGCCGCCGCTACCTGGACTGTCTCTCGGGCGCGGGCACCCTCGCCCTCGGTCACAACCACCCCGTCGTACTCGAGGTGATCCGCAAGGTCCTCGACTCCGGCGCCCCCCTGAACGTGTTCGACCTGGCCACCCCCGTGGAGGACGCCTTCGTCACGGAGCTGATGCGTACCCTGCCACCCGGACTCGCCGCGCACGCGCGCGTCCAGTTCTGCGGCCCGTCGGCAACGGAAGCGGTCGAGACCGCCGTCGCCCTTGTGCGCGCCGCGACCGGACGTCCGGACATCGTCGCCTTCACGGGCACCGAGCACGGAATGCGGCCCGCCCCGTCGGTGCTCCCCGGTGAGTCCGGCGGATCTCCGAACACCCTTGTGCCGGCCCCGGCCGATCCCAGCTGCCCCTTCGGCACCGCCGACCCGGACGGCACCCGAGTGACAGCCGACTGGACCGGGACCGCCCTCTCGGCCTCGCCCACGGTGACCCGTCCCGCCGGAATACTCGTCGAGCCCGTCCACGGAGATTGCGGAGCGATCCCGGTGCCCGACGCCTGGCTGCGTGCGACGCGCCGGAACACCGCTGCCCACTCCATCCCTCTCATCATCGACGAGACCCAGTCGGGCGTCGGCAGGACCGGTGCCTTCTGGGCCGTCGAACACAGCGGAGTCCAGCCCGACGTGATGATCCTTTCCGAGGCCATCGGTGGCAGCCTCCCACTGGCCGCAGTGATCCACCACGCGGACCTGGCGCCACGCCGGCCCCTCGCCCCGTCCGGCCCGTTCCGCGGCAACCAACTCGCTCTCGCCGCGGGGACGGCAACCCTCGCCCACGTCCGCGAACAGGGCCTCGCCGCACGGGCAGCGGCCGTCGGCTCGCGGATGATGTCGGAACTTCGGTCCCTGACCGGGGAGTTCTCCTGCATCCGCGGTGTGCGCGGACGAGGACTGATGATCGGCGTCGAGCTGGCGGATGATACGGAAGTGGCGGCTGCGCGCGCCGTCCGCAAGCAGGCCGGTGCTCCGAGGCCCGGCCTCGCCGCCGCCGTCCAGCGGGAATGCCTCCGGCGGGGTCTGATCGTCGGCCTCGCCCAGCGCCAACCGACCGTCGTGCGCCTGCTCCCACCGCTCACCATCAGCGACGAGCAGGCCTCGGCGGTACTCGACCGCCTCGCCGACGCCCTGACAGCGGCGTGCCGAGCTCACCCCGAGGAGCGCGGCCGCCCCTCGGGCCGCTCGGAGCGCAGAACGTACGCCCCCCATCCCGACCGCACCGAGCACGGTGACGACGGCGGCCGCACCGACGACGCCGTCCGCGACGGCCGAACCGGCACCGGCCGCACGGACGACGCCGTCCGCGACGGCCGAACCGGCACCGGCCGCACCGGCCGCACGGACGACGCCGTCCGCGACGGCCGAACCGGCACCGGCCGCACCGGCCGCACCGGCCACGCCGGCCACCCCGACAACGCCCGCCAGGCCGACCGCGCCGGCCACACCGAGCGGCCGCGATAGCGGGAGCGCGGATGCAGCTCTGCCCCACATGACACGACGTGCGCAGTCGTCCGTGCCGGATCGACCACCCAAGGAACCGTCTTGATCACTTCCCCCACACCTGACGGCCGCTTCCGTAACCCCGCGCAAGGCGGCCGCGGGTCCGGAACCACATCCGTACACCCGACCGCGACGGTGCCCGCACAGCACAGCGGTCGCCGGCGGGCGGAGCGGCTCGACGGCACTGCCAGCGACCTCCTGGACCACCCCGACGCCCACGCCGCGGCGGAGGCAGCAGCCGTCGAGAACCTGTTGCGCTGCTGGGTACGCGAGACCAGCCTCCCCGCTCCCGGTCACGGCACCCTCCACATCCCGCTGCCTGCCAGCGGCACCGCTCTCCACGTCCCCGTGCACCACTGGTCGCGCACGGGATGGCACCGCTTCGGCCTGCCGCATCTGGCCGACGCTCCCGAAGAGGCCCCACCCCTCGACGCGGTCACCCTCGCCGCACTGCTCGCCCGGGAGACGCCCGCCTGTGATGTCCTGCCCGGGCCCGGCGCAGGCACCGACCTCGTCGCGCGCGTCGCCGACTCCGTCCGCCGTGTCGGCACCTTCATCGCCGCCCGCCGAGAGCCTCCCGCCGACGAACCGGACCTCTTCCTGACAGCCGAGCAGGCACTCCTCCTCGGACACCCTCTGCACCCGACCCCGAAGAGCCGCGAGGGCCTGACCGACGTCGAGGCGCGCCTGTGGTCGCCCGAGTTGCGCTGTTCCTTTCCCCTGCACTGGATGGCTGTCGCTCCCTGCGTACTCGCCACCGACTCCGCCTGGACCGAACGCGGCCGCGCCGTCCCCGCGGCGCGTCTGACCGCTCACCTGGCCGGAGCCGAACTGCCCCTGCCCGACGGCTGCGCCGCCCTTCCGCTGCACCCCTGGCAGATGCGCGAACTCCGCCACCGCAGCGATGTCGCCGCCCTGCTGGACGCCGGACTTCTTCACGACCTCGGCGCGCATGGTTCCTCCTGGCACCCCACCTCCTCCGTCCGAACCGTCTACAAGCCCCACGCTCCCGCCATGCTCAAGCTGTCGCTGGGACTGCACATCACCAACTCCCGTCGGGAGAACCTCCGCAAGGAACTGCACCGCGGCGTCGAGGCCCACCGCCTGCTGCGTACCGGGCTGGGCCAGCAATGGCAGTCCGCACACCCAGGCTTCGACATCGTCCGCGACCCGGCATGGCTCGCCGTCGACGGACCGGACGGCAGCCCTGTGCCCGGCCTCGACGTGGTGATCCGGCACAATCCGTTCACGCCCACGGACGACGTCGCCTGTGTCGCCGGCCTGACGGCGCCGCGTGCCCATCCCCAGCCGGCCCCGTCCGCCGGCGGCGCACGGCCCGAAACACTCGCGCAACGGTCCCGGCTGGCAGACATCGTCACGAAACTCGCCGCCAGGACCGGTCGCGCCCGTTCAGCCGTCGCCGCCGAGTGGTTCCTGCGCTACCTCGAACATGTCGTCCGTCCTGTGCTCTGGCTGGACGGCGAGGCCGGAGTCGCCCTGGAGGCACACCAGCAGAACACGCTGGTCCTGCTGGACGGCGACGGCTGGCCGGCCGGCGGCCGATACCGCGACAACCAGGGCTACTACTTCCGTGTGTCACGGCGCGCGGAGCTCGCGGCGCGACTCCCGGGCATCGGCGAGCGCAGCGACACCTTCGTGTCCGACGAAGTCATCGACGAGCGCTTCGCCTACTACCTGGCGATCAACAACGTGTTCGGCCTTGTCGGTGCGTTCGGCTCGCAGCACCTGGCCGACGAACGGCTGCTGCTCGCCGCCTTCCGCTGCTTCCTCGAACGCGCTGCCTCCGGTCCCGACCGGATGCGTAGCCCGCTCCCCGCCCGCCTCCTCGACTCGTCCGTTCTGCACTGCAAGGCCAACCTCCTGACCCGCCTGCATGGTCTAGACGAACTCATGGGACCGGTGGCCACCCAGTCCGTCTACGTCACCATCGCCAACCCCCTCCACTCCTGATCAACACCCACCCGACGCACCCATGAGGAAGACGCCCCGACACCGCCTTCCGAGAGGAGCTCCACATGCCTCCGACTGACGCGAGCGCCGACGCCGGTACCGCCCCCGCCACGGATACGAGTCACGGCCCGGGCGAGGCCGAGGCACCGCCCGAGGACACCGACGCCGAGGACACCCTGGACCTGCGTCTGCCCGGCGAGCTGCTCGCGTTCCTCGCCGGACAGGTGCCCGACGCGGACGGGTCCGAGCCTGCCGCGGCCACGCGGCTGAGAGCCGTTCCGCCCGTCCCCGAGGACCTGCTCGATCAGGTCTGCGGCTGGGGGCCGACCGACACACCCGCGGGCGTGTTCCAGCTCGTGCCCGTGCGCGTCGAGCGGGACCTGCCCCTCGTCGGCCGCTGGATGAACGACCCGGCCGTGGCCGCGTTCTGGAAGCTGGACGGCACCCAGGACCGGACCGAGGAGCATCTGAACGCCCAACTTGCCGGCGACGGGCGCAGCGTTCCCTGTCTCGGCGTGCTGGACGGCGCCCCGATGAGCTACTGGGAGATCTATCGGGCCGACCTCGACTCACTGGCCCGCTACTACCCCGCCCGGCCCCATGACACCGGCATCCACCTTCTCATCGGCGATGTCGCCAGACGTGGACAAGGGCTGGGCCGCACCCTGCTGAGATCCGTCGCGGACCTCGTCCTGGACAGACGGCCCGCCTGCGCGCGCGTCGTGGCGGAACCGGACATTCGTAACACTCCTTCCGTGGCCGCCTTCCTCGGCGCCGGATTCCGGTTCGCCGCCGAGGCCGAGCTGCCTGACAAACGGGCCGCCCTCATGGTGCGAGACCGGTCCCTGCGCCATTTGCTGTAGCGCTGTGCCACAGCGTCATCACTTCTGGTGCACCGGCCGGAGAGATGCGGTTCCCACTTGATTCACTCGACTTCGGCGCGAGGGCGCGGCAATCCGGCAAACCGATCGTCCGCCGCCCTGCTTCACACAAGTCCGATCCACACCGGGCCCCGCCCGGTCCCGTCTGGCCCCATGTCGCACCCGACCGCTCCGCAGCAGGCCCGACCTCAGCTCGTACCCCTTCACCCACCGATCTTTGCGGCCTCTCCGGCCCGACCGTGATCACCCGTTTGTCAGTGCCGCGCCGTAGGGTGGTCGAGCTATGACGAAGCCCTCACTTCCCGAACTCCTGCATGCCGCCATCACAGCCGTCGGTGGTACGGAGCGCCCCGGCCAGGTGACCATGGCCGAATCCGTCGCGGAGGCGATCGACGACGGTTCCCATCTTCTGGTGCAGGCCGGCACCGGAACCGGCAAGTCGCTGGGCTATCTGGTGCCCGCACTGGCCCACGGCGAGCGTGTCGTCGTAGCGACCGCCACGCTCGCGCTGCAGCGCCAGCTGGTGGAGCGGGACCTGCCGCGCACGGTCGAGGCGCTGCACCCGCTGCTGCGCCGCCGCCCGGAGTTCGCGATGCTGAAGGGCCGGTCGAACTACCTGTGTCTGCACCGCCTGCACGAGGGCGTTCCGCAGGACGAGGAGGAGGGTCTCTTCGATCAGTTCGAGGCGGCCGCACCCACCAGCAAGCTGGGCCAGGATCTGCTCCGGCTGCGGGACTGGTCGGACGAGACCGAGACCGGTGATCGTGACGACCTGACGCCGGGCGTGTCGGACCGTGCGTGGGCGCAGGTGTCGGTGTCGTCGCGGGAGTGCCTGGGCGCATCGAAGTGCGCGTACGGCGCCGAGTGCTTCGCGGAGATGGCGCGGGAGCGCGCCAAGCTCGCGGAGGTCGTCGTCACCAATCACGCCCTGCTGGCCATCGACGCCATCGAGGGTGCCCCGGTTCTTCCGCAGCACGAGGTGCTGATCGTGGACGAGGCGCACGAGCTGGTCTCGCGTGTCACCGGGGTCGCCACGGGCGAGCTGACCCCCGGCCAGGTCAACCGCGCCGTACGCCGCGCCGCGAAACTCGTCAACGAGAAGGCCGCCGACCAGCTCCAGACCGCAGCCGAGGGTTTCGAGCGGCTGATGGAGCTGGCCCTGCCCGGCCGGCTCGAAGAGATCCCGGAGGATCTCGGCTACGCGCTGGCGGCCCTGCGTGACGCCTGCCGCACGGTCATCTCCGCGATCGGCGCCACCCGGGACAAGTCCGTCCAGGACGAGGACGCGGTCCGCAAGCAGGCACTCGCCTCCGTGGAGACGGTGCACGACGTGGCGGAGCGCATCACGCACGGCTCGGAGTGGGACGTCGTCTGGTACGAGCGCCACGACCGCTTCGGCGCCTCTCTGCGCGTCGCCCCCATGTCGGTCTCGGGCCTGCTGCGGGAGAAGCTCTTCGCGGACCGCTCCGTGGTCCTCACTTCCGCGACCCTGAAGCTGGGTGGCGACTTCAACGGCGTCGGCGCCTCGCTGGGACTCGGCCCCGAAGGCACCGAGGGGGACGACTTCCCGCAATGGAGGGGTGTCGACGTCGGCTCGCCGTTCGACTACCCGAAGCAGGGCATCCTCTACGTGGCCAAGCACCTGTCCCGCCCCGCGCGGGACGGTGACCGCGCGGACATGCTGGACGAGCTGACGGAGCTGATCCAGGCGGCGGGCGGCCGCACCCTCGGACTGTTCTCCTCGATGCGGGGTGCCCAACTGGCCGCCGAGGCGCTGCGCACGCGTGTCCCCGAGTTTCCGATCCTCCTCCAGGGCGAGGAGACGCTGGGCGAACTGATCAAGAATTTCGCGGCCGACCCGAGGACCTGTCTGTTCGGCACCCTGTCTCTCTGGCAGGGCGTGGACGTACCCGGACCCAGCTGCCAGCTGGTCGTCATGGACAAGATCCCGTTCCCCAGGCCCGACGACCCGCTGATGAGCGCACGGCAGAAGGCGGTCGAGGACGCGGGCGGCAACGGCTTCATGGCGGTGGCCGCCACGCACGCCGCGCTGCTGATGGCGCAGGGCGCCGGTCGCCTCGTACGAGCCTCGGGGGACCGCGGGGTGGTCGCCGTACTCGACCAACGGCTGGCCACGGCCCGCTACGGGAGCTATCTCAAGGCGTCACTACCCGACTTCTGGTACACCACGGACCGTGACCAGGTGCGCAGGTCGCTGGCCGCCATCGATGCCGCTGCCCGGCAGACGGGGTCACAGCCGACCACGTAGTCCGCGGGCCCGGTGGACAGCGGGCCGGCCCGGCGTACAACGCCTGGAGCCGGCCCGTTCGCGAGGTCCCTCGGCGAGGGGCGAAGTGCTCGGCGTCGTGGGATCCGGCCGTTCCGCCTGCTGGCGTCGGCGCATCGACCCGTCCTGCGCAGGACAGCACAGGACCCCGGAACCGGCGCAGGGGTCCCGGGGCCCGGTCAGGGGGGCGGTCGTGACAGGGCCGCCCGCGGGGCATCACACCCGCCGCAGAACGGCGACCACCTTGCCGAGGATCGTCGCGTCGTCGCCGGGGATCGGCTCGTACGCGGAGTTGTGCGGCAGCAGCCATACATGGCCGTCCTCGCGCTTGAAGCGCTTGACGGTGGCCTCGCCGTCGAGCATCGCGGCCACGATGTCACCGTTCTCGGCGACCGGCTGGCGGCGGACGGTGACCCAGTCGCCGTCGCAGATCGCGGCCTCGATCATCGAGTCACCGACGACCTTGAGCACGAACAGCTCACCGTCACCGACGAGCTGCCGGGGGAGCGGGAAGACGTCCTCGACCGACTCCTCCGCGAGGATCGGGCCACCGGCGGCGATACGGCCGACCAGCGGCACGTAGGACGCGGCGGGCTTGCCCGCGGTGTCCGTGGGCTGCACGGATGCGGCCTGGTCGGAGCCGCGGACCTCGTACGCGCGCGGGCGGTGCGGGTCGCGGCGCAGGAAGCCCTTGCGCTCCAGTGCCATCAGCTGGTGCGCCACGGAGGATGTGCTCGACAGGCCGACCGCCTGGCCGATCTCCCGCATCGACGGCGGGTAGCCGCGCCGCTGCACCGAATCCCTGATGACCTCGATCACGCGGCGCTGCCGGTCGGTCAGCCCGGAGCTGTCCGCCCGGATGCCTGGAGGTCGACCCGGCAGGGAGCGCTTGTGTCCCTCTGGGTTCGTGGCTTCGTTCATCGCATGCACCGGCTCGAGTCGGCCCTGGGAGCGGTCCTGGGCAGTGATGGTGGCACTGTCTGCGGTGGTGGTCACGTCGGCCCCTCTCGATGGTCTCCCTGCTGGACAACGGTAGTTGCTTTCGAAAGGTTGCGCCAAACACACGTTCGAGTGAAAAAGTGCGAATCGCCGGACGCGATCTTGTGTCTGGGTGTATGGCTAACGCGGTGCCGCGCGGACAAAAGCGCCCATTGTTGTACGCTTCACCGCCGGGGTGGCCCTCGTGAAGTGCGGCCCAGTCTGCCATCCGGTGCCTCGTTCGCCGGGTACCGGCCCCGTGTACGCGTGAAGTCCTACGTCTTCTCCCTGCGCCGCCCACCGTATCTCCCCAGGTGCGGCCGCGATACGGCTGTGCGTTCGCCCCCTCGGGCCTGCCGCACGCGCGCGTGCGGCGCGGTGGTGCCGCCGACACGCGAGCCTGGGCCGATGTATGAGCCAATCCCCACATCTAGTGGTTGGATGGCTACAGCAGCCCAGAAGTTGTGGTCCCCCCGGTCTTGCGTCGCTCGATCATCGCCTATGCTTGTGCTCGCTTCGAGGGGCCTGAGGGTCTGTTGAGGCTATTGAGTCTGCTGTGAGGAGGGTTGGGAATCCATGCACTGCCCCTTCTGCAGGCACCCCGACAGTCGTGTGGTCGACAGTCGTACGACCGACGACGGCACGTCGATCCGCAGACGCCGCCAGTGCCCTGACTGCTCCCGTCGTTTCACGACCGTGGAGACGTGTTCGCTCATGGTGGTGAAGCGGTCCGGAGTCACCGAACCCTTCAGCCGTACCAAGGTCATCAACGGCGTTCGCAAGGCATGCCAGGGGCGGCCTGTCACCGAGGACGCCCTCGCCCAGCTCGGCCAGCGGGTCGAGGAGGCGGTGAGGGCAACCGGAAGCGCCGAGCTGACCACCCATGACGTGGGGCTGGCCATACTCGGCCCGCTGCAGGAGCTCGACCTTGTCGCCTATCTGCGATTCGCGTCCGTCTACCGGGCGTTCGAGTCGCTGGAGGACTTCGAGGCGGCGATCGCGGAACTCAGGGAACAGCCGGACCGCCCCGCCGGGGACGACGAGGACGACGGCGCGGGGGGCCGGGAAGACGACCGCGGGTCCGGAGGGGCTGCTCAGCTCCCCGAGCCCACTCGCTCCGCCGACTGAGCGGCGGGCCGGGATCGGAGGCGGCATCCGTACCGGCCGGGTGGCGGCGACCGAAGACCTGTTGCGGGCGGCGGCGAGCGGGCCCCGCAACACCAGACAGAACACCGTGCCACGGGAACATCGGGGCACTTCAGGGCGTTTTAGCCCGTACAGGGAGGCGGCATGACAGAGACGGCGAGCGGTCCGGCACGGAGTTCCCGCGCCAAGGGCACCAAGGCGACCAGGGGACTGCGTATCGAGCGCATCCACACCACCCCCGGCGTGCACCCGTACGACGAGGTGGCCTGGGAGCGCCGTGACGTCGTCATGACCAACTGGCGCGACGGCTCGGTCAATTTCGAGCAGCGTGGCGTCGAGTTCCCCGACTTCTGGTCGGTGAACGCGGTCAACATCGTCACCAGCAAGTACTTCCGCGGTGCCGTCGGCACCCCGCAGCGCGAGACCAGCCTCAAGCAGCTGATCGACCGCATCGTGAAGACGTACCGGAAGGCCGGCGAGGACCACAAGTACTTCGCCTCGCCCGCCGACGCCGAAATCTTCGAGCACGAGCTGGCGTACGCCCTCCTGCACCAGATCTTCAGCTTCAACAGCCCCGTCTGGTTCAACGTCGGCACCAAGCAGCCCCAGCAGGTCTCCGCCTGCTTCATCCTGTCCGTCGACGACTCCATGGAGTCGATCCTCGACTGGTACAAGGAAGAGGGCATGATCTTCAAGGGCGGCTCCGGCGCCGGCCTGAACCTCTCCCGGATCCGCTCCTCCAAGGAGCTCCTCTCCTCCGGCGGCAACGCCTCCGGTCCGGTCTCCTTCATGCGCGGCGCCGACGCCTCCGCAGGAACGATCAAGTCCGGCGGCGCCACCCGCCGCGCGGCCAAGATGGTCATCCTCGACGTCGACCACCCCGACATCGAGGACTTCATCGAGACCAAGGTGAAGGAGGAGGAGAAGATCCGCGCCCTGCGCGACGCGGGCTTCGACATGGACCTGGGCGGCGACGACATCACGTCCGTCCAGTACCAGAACGCGAACAACTCGGTCCGTGTGAACGATGAGTTCATGAAGGCGGTCGAGCAGGGCGGCAAGTTCGGCCTGCGCGCGCGGATGACCGGTGAGGTCATCGAAGAGGTCGACGCCAAGGCCCTGTTCCGCAAGATGGCCGAGGCCGCCTGGGCCTGCGCCGACCCGGGCATCCAGTACGACGACACCATCAACCACTGGCACACGTGCCCGGAGTCCGGCCGTATCAACGGCTCGAACCCGTGCAGCGAGTACATGCACTTGGACAACACGTCCTGCAACCTCGCCTCGCTGAACCTGATGAAGTTCCTGAAGGACGACGGCAAGGGCAACCAGGCCTTCGAGGCCGAGCGTTTCGCGAAGGTCGTCGAGCTGGTCATCACCGCGATGGACATCTCCATCTGCTTCGCGGACTTCCCGACCCAGAAGATCGGCGAGAACACGCGCGCGTTCCGTCAGCTCGGCATCGGCTACGCCAACCTCGGCGCCCTGCTGATGGCGACCGGCCACGCGTACGACTCCGACGGCGGCCGCGCCCTGGCCGGCGCCATCACCTCCCTGATGACCGGCACGTCCTACCGGCGCTCCGCCGAACTCGCCGCGGTCGTCGGCCCGTACGACGGTTACGCCCGCAACGCCCAGCCGCACCTGCGGGTCATGAAGCAGCACTCCGACGCCAACGCCGCGGCCGTGCGCATGGACGACCTGGACACGCCCGTCTGGGCCGCTGCCACGGAAGCCTGGCAGGACGTGCTGCGCCTCGGCGAGAAGAACGGCTTCCGTAACTCCCAGGCGTCCGTCATCGCCCCGACCGGCACCATCGGTCTCGCGATGTCCTGCGACACCACCGGCCTCGAGCCCGACCTCGCCCTGGTCAAGTTCAAGAAGCTGGTCGGTGGCGGCTCGATGCAGATCGTCAACGGCACCGTCCCGCAGGCACTGCGCCGCCTGGGCTACCAGGAGGAGCAGATCGAGGCGATCGTCGCCCACATCGCCGAGCACGGCAACGTCGTCGACGCCCCGGGCCTCAGGCACGAGCACTACGAGGTCTTCGACTGCGCCATGGGCGAGCGCTCCATCTCCGCGATGGGCCACGTCCGCATGATGGCCGCGATCCAGCCCTGGATCTCCGGTGCCCTGTCCAAGACGGTCAACATGCCGGAGTCGGCGACCGTCGAGGAGGTCGAG
Source organism: Streptomyces sp. NPDC047706 (assembly GCF_043204795.1). Taxonomy (NCBI): domain Bacteria; kingdom Bacillati; phylum Actinomycetota; class Actinomycetes; order Kitasatosporales; family Streptomycetaceae; genus Streptomyces; species Streptomyces sp. NPDC047706. The sequence goes on from NZ_JBIDCW010000019.1 coordinate 74,744, forward strand.
GAGATCTACTTCGAGGCCTGGAAGATGGGCGTCAAGGCGCTCGCCATCTACCGCGACAACTGCAAGGTCGGCCAGCCGCTCTCCGCCAAGACCAAGGAGAAGGAGAAGGCCGAGATCACGGAGAAGGCCGAGGCCGCCATCCGTGAGACGGTCGAGAAGGTCGTCGAGTACCGCCCGGTCCGCAAGCGCCTTCCGAAGGGCCGTCCCGGGATCACCACGTCCTTCACCGTCGGCGGCGCCGAGGGCTACATGACGGCCAACTCCTACCCGGACGACGGTCTCGGCGAGGTCTTCCTCAAGATGTCCAAGCAGGGCTCGACCCTGGCGGGCATGATGGACGCCTTCTCGATCGCCGTCTCCGTGGGCCTGCAGTACGGCGTGCCGCTGGAGACGTACGTCTCGAAGTTCACGAACATGCGCTTCGAGCCGGCGGGTATGACCGACGACCCCGACGTCCGCATGGCCCAGTCGATCGTCGACTACATCTTCCGCCGTCTGGCGCTGGACTTCCTGCCCTTCGAGACGCGCTCCGCGCTCGGCATCCACTCCGCCGAGGAGCGCCAGCGTCACCTGGAGACCGGCTCGTACGAGCCGTCGGAGGAGGACGTCGATGTCGAGGGTCTGGCCCAGTCGGCGCCGCGGGCCCAGGAACTGAAGGCCGTCGCCACGCCGAAGGCCGACATCGAGGCGGCCAAGCCCGCCCCGAGGCAGGCCCACACCAGCGCCGAGCTGGTGGAGATGCAGATGGGCATCCAGGCCGACGCCCCGCTGTGCTTCTCCTGCGGCACGAAGATGCAGCGCGCCGGCTCCTGCTACATCTGCGAGGGCTGCGGCTCGACGAGCGGCTGCAGCTGACGCCTGACACATAGCGCCTGACGACGAGGGGTGCCGGCTCCGCGCCGGCACCCCGCGTCGTCCTCAGGAGCGTGCTCCGCGGACTAGGCCTCGACGGGCGGCCATGGCTGGGCATCGACCCGTCGAACGGGTGGACGTGATGCCGACGAGCTGTCACCCCGGGATGTCTGGCCCGTCCAACGGGTGGACGTGATGCCGACCAGCTGTCATCCCCGGGACGTCTGGCCCATCGAACTGGTGAACGTGCCGGGGTCCTCCTCGAAGCCCTGGACACCGGCGTGCAGATCCCACGCGCCGGAGTCGCCGCGTACGAACTCAGCGACCCTCGCCGCCGTGGAACCAAGGACACTGCCGAAGTCGTCCGTGGCGAGGTCCGTGTAGCCCTCGCGGATGCGCAGCGACGGTTTGACCACGCTGACGAACGTGCGGCGGTCGGGGCGCTGCTGGATGACGACGCCGACCACCACGCGCGCGTAGCGCGGGTCCAGCCGGTCGAGTTCCACCGTCATGACCTCGTCCCAGCCGAAGCCCTTGCCGTCCTTGCTGTCCCGGTTGAGCGTGATCGTGCCGTCCGGGGAGCGGCTGTCGAAGTGGACCGTGTAGGCGGGGTCGCCGTACGGATCGCTCGCCGGATAGGTGGCGGCCACTATGTCCAGATCGGTCGGCGGCTGGCCCGCCGGGCTCGGGTCCCACTTCACCGCGATCTCGACCTTGCGGATCCCCTTGGTGATGCCGCTCATCGGACGTCGTCCCCCTTCCCATGCGCCCGCAGCCCGAACTGCCGGGCGGTCGAAGCCGGTTGTCCATCCTGCCACGCGCGCGGGTGGGCGTGCGGGAGGGCACCGCGTTCGAACGTGACCGGCGCCACGCCCATGGCCGTACGATGGCGCGGTGCTGGTCAAGTGGATTCGCTGCACCGTGGTGGACCGCCGCGGCTTCGAGCGGGGGCAGCGAAAATGGGCGGGGCTTCTGGGGGAGCCGGGATTTCGGGGACAGGGCGGAGGCTGGAGCCGTAGCAGGCCCTCGGTGGCGCACATCTTCGCCTTCTGGGAGAGCCGTGCCTTCTACGACTCCTTCATGGCCCGCTCCCACGACCGGCTGGCGGCGGCCCAGTCCGGCACCTTCAAGGACGCCCGGGTCAGGCTTTTCGACTACCGCTTCGACGTGAAGACGGGCTTCGAAGCGCGCTTCACGGACGCCGATCTCGTCCGGGTGGCCGTCTGCCGTGTCCACGAGCAGCGCGTCGAGAACTTCACGCTGATGCAGGAGAAGGTCTGGAACCCCGCGATGGCCGGCTCGCCCGGGATGATCCGCGGGCTGTTCGCCGAGGCCCCGGGGCACGAGTTCATGGTTCTGTCGATGTGGCGGTCGGCCGCGGAGCACGGCAAGTACCGTACCGAGCGTGTCGAGCGACTCGCCCTGCGCGCGCAGACGGAGGCCGACGTCGCGGCGCTCACGGGCGACATCGTGGAGCTGGAACCCAGCTGGATCGTGTGAGATCGGGCCCGGACACGTGCACCCTTTGTGGCGTATGGTGCGGAAACTGTGTGACCTCCGCCGTATGGAGCCCGTACGAGTGCTCGATATGGCGTCGTCCGATCTAGGGTTTTGGCATGGCACGACCACGGCGCATCGTCCTTGTCCGGCACGGCGAGTCAACGGGCAATGTTGATGACTCCGTGTACGAACGCGAACCCGATCACGCACTGGCACTGACCGAACGCGGCTGGCAACAGGCCGAGGAGGCCGGTAAGCGGCTGCGCGACGTGTTCGGACGGGAACGCGTCAGCGTGTACGTCTCCCCCTATCGCCGTACCCACGAGACGCTCCGCGCCTTTCACCTCGACCCCGAACTCATACGCGTGCGTGAGGAGCCCCGGCTGCGTGAGCAGGACTGGGGCAACTGGCAGGACCGGGACGACGTCCGCCTGCAGAAGACGTACCGCGACGCGTACGGGCACTTCTTCTACCGCTTCGCCCAGGGTGAGAGCGGTGCCGACGTGTACGACCGGGTCGGCGGCTTCCTGGAGAGCCTGTACCGCAGTTTCGAGGCGCCGGACCACCCGCCGAACGTCCTGCTCGTGACGCACGGCCTGGCCATGCGGCTGTTCTGCATGCGCTGGTTCCACTGGACCGTCGCCGAGTTCGAGTCGCTGTCGAATCCCGGGAACGGCGAGATGCGGATGCTCGTTCTGGGGGAGGACGGCAGGTACACGCTTGACCGGCCGTTCGAACGCTGGCGAGATCCGGAACCGTACGGGATGACTGAATAGAGTGGCAGGGCAATGACTGACTCCTCTCCCGGCGGGCGCCTGGCTCGCGCCCTGGCCAGCCTGCGCGGACTCGCGGTCGGTGACGCCCTGGGCTCCCAGTTCTTCGTACCGGTGAACTACCCGTTGCTCAAGCACCGCGAGCTGCCGCCCGGCCCCTGGCAGTGGACCGACGACACCGAGATGGCCTGCTCCGTGGTCGCCGTCCTCGCCGCCCACCGGCGCATCGACCAGGACGCCCTCGCCCGCTCCTTCGCCGAGCACCACGACTTCGACCGCGGCTACGGCCCCGCCGTCAACCGGCTGCTGCGGCTGATCCGGGAAGGCGGCGACTGGCGGGAGCTGTCCTCCGCGCTCTTCAACGGCCAGGGCTCCTGGGGCAACGGCGCCGCGATGCGCATCGCCCCGCTGGGCGCCTGGTACGCCGACGACCCCGAGCAGGCCACGCACCAGGCGGAGATCTCCGCGTACCCGACGCATCAGCACCGTGAGGCCGTGGTCGGCGCCATGGCTGTCGCCGCTGCCGCAGCGCTGGTGGCTGCCCCCGGTGGACCGCCCAGCCCCGGGTCGTTGCTCGACGACGTCGTCGCGCTCGTGCCGAAGAGCGCCGTCGGCGCGGGGCTGCGCCGCGCCCGCGACATGCTCGACTACGGCGACCCGGCCACGGTCGCGGCAGTACTCGGCTGTGGCCGGCGTACGACCGCCCATGACACCGTGCCTTTCGCGCTCTGGTCGGCCGCGCGCTCCCTCCGCGACTACGAGGAGGCGTTCTGGACGACCGCGCAGGCCGGCGGCGACGTGGACACCACCTGCGCCGTCGTGGGCGGCGTGCTCGCCGCGGGTAAGGCCGGGACACCGCCCGTCGAGTGGTGGCGGCGGACGGAGGCGCTTCCCGAGTGGGCGCATGCGGTGTCGGTCTAGCCCGTCGGCGGGTGGGCGGTCCAGCCCGTCGGTGGGTCGCTGGTCCCGGCCGCGCCCCGGGTTGCTGGTCCAGGCCGTCGCCGGGTCGCTGTCCGTTTGTACTGGCTCCTGGCGGAGTTGAACTCTCTGTGTCCGACGGGAACTCTCCGTGATCAGGCGCTCGTTGTCGTGACAACTGCTGTGCGCGATCCGCGCGGGCGGGACAAGAGCGCTGGAGGGGGTGGCGGGGGTGCCGATGCCGCAAGGTTCTTTCGGGCCGGCCGAGGTTGTCGTCCTGGCTGCGGTCTGGGGTGCGTGCTCATTGATCGCCGGTGGGATTCCCGCGTGGGGCGTCTCCCCGAGGGCGCCTGCCCATGCGCTGCCGTGGCCTGCCCGAGCGGTGCGAATCCCCTCGTCGGAGTCCGCTCCGCCCATTCCCCGCCAGGCGACCGGCCCTCCGTCACCCCTCGCGGGACGGCGCCGCCGGCGTACGCCCGTGGCGCACGCCGGTGAAGCTCCCAGGCCGTCCCGTGATCCTCTGCTCTCAGCCGACCGCGGGTCCTGTCGTGCCGGCGAGCGCGTCCAGGTCGCTCTTTCGTACCCGGATCACCAGCCATGCCGTGGCCAGGGCGAGCACGGCCATGGCTGCTGCCGGGATGAAGGCCGTCGAGATGCCCTGCGCGAGCACCTCGTGGCCCCAGGGCGCGGGGAGCTGATGCGTCTGGGAGAACTCGGCCTTCTGCTCGGCCGTGCCGTCGGCGAGGAAGTTCGGCAGTTGCTGCTCCGCCGCGTCTCTGCCGGCCGTGCCGAACACGGTGGTGAGGATGGCCAGACCCAGCGAACCGCCCACCTGCTGGGTGACGTTGAGCAGGCCGGACGCCGCTCCCGCTTCGTGCCGGGCGACTCCGGAGACGGCGGTCACCGTCGCGGTCACGAAGTTCAGGCCCATGCCGAAGCCGAAGACCACCATCGGCCCGAGCACCGCTCCGGCGTACGAGCTCTCGTGGCTGATGAAGGTCAGCCACGCGAGTCCGACGACGACCAGTGCCGATCCGGCGAGCATGAAGGGCTTGGGACCGAGGACGGGCAGGAACCGCTGCGACAGGCCGACGCCGATCACGATGGCGACCGTGACGGGCAGGAAGGCGAGGCCCGCCTTGATCGGGCTGTATCCCAGCACGTTCTGCACGAACAGGACGATGTAGAAGAACATGCCGAACATGGCAGCGGCCAAGCTCAGCATGATCACGTACGTCCCCGAGCGGTTGCCGTCGCTGAACATCTTCAGTGGGGTGATCGGTTCCCTGGCCCGCATCTCGACGAAGACGAACGCCAGCAGCAACACCAGTGCCACGCCGAAGGACGCGAGGGTCAGACCGTCCCGCCAGCCCTCTTCCGCGGCCCGGATGAAGCCGTAGACCAGGGATGCCATGCCGATGGTCGACGTCAGCGCTCCCGCTATGTCGAAGCGGCCGGGGTGGCGTTCGGACTCGTTGATGTAGAGCGGGGTCAGGACGGCGATCAGGACGCCGATCGGCACGTTGACGAACAGCACCCAGCGCCAGTCGAGCCACTCCGTGAGCATTCCGCCGGCCAGCAGGCCGATGGCGCCGCCACCGGCGGAGACGGCGGCGAAAACGCCGAACGCGCGGTTCCGCTCCGGTCCCTCGGCGAACGTGGTGGTGATCAGTGCCAGCGAGGTCGGCGAGGCGATGGCCCCGCCCACGCCCTGCAGGGCACGTGCGGCGAGCAACTGCCAGGGTTCCTGTGCGATGCCGCCCAGCAGCGAGGCGAAGGTGAACAGCAGGATGCCGGTCATGAAGACACGGCGGCGGCCGAGGATGTCGCCGGCGCGGGCGCCGAGCAGCAGAAGTCCGCCGAAGGTCAGCGTGTACGCGCTGACCACCCAGGTGAGGTCGGTGGTGCTGAACGCGAGCGCTTCCTGAATTTGTGGAAGGGCTATGTTCACAATGGTGGCGTCGAGTACCACCATGAGTTGGCAGGCCGCGATGACGGTGAGTGCGATGCCCGGATGCCCTTGGCGGCGGGCGGCGGTGCTGGGTATGTGGTCCTGGATCTTCGGAGAGGTCGTCACTATGGGTCCCCCATGAACGGCTTAGTGAACGCTCGCGTTCACTGTCGCGCCAACCGTAGTGATTCCCCGCTAGTGAACGCAACCGTTCACTTAGATCGCTGTGGCGCCGCGCGTCCCCCGCGGTCGTCGCAGTACACGACTCCCTCCCCCAGATCCCCGCTTCCCTGTTCGTTGGAGACATCCGGATGGTCACTTCGCGCTGGACGGCCGCCCCCGCTCAGGCTGCCCCATCCCGTCGGCGCGGTGCTGTGCTCGAGACCGCGATTCTCGAAGCCGCGCTGGAGCAACTCGGTTCGGTCGGCTGGCACGGTCTCACGATGGAGGGCGTGGCGACCCGCGCCCAGACCGGCAAGGCCGCGATCTACCGCCGCTGGCCTTCCAAGGAAGACCTCGTCGCCGATGCCCTCCGGGCCGGGCTGCCGGACATGGCGGCGGCGCCCGACCTCGGGAGCGTCCGCGACGACCTGGTGGCGCTGACCCGGCTGGCGCGCGACGCGATGTACTCGCGTCCCGGCTCCGCGCTCCGCTCCGTGATTCACGAATGCGACAACGCTCAGGCGGAGCGCTTCCATGACGTCATCGTGCAAGGTGTGGTGGAACCCGCGATCAGGGTGCTGCACGAGGTGATCGACCGCGGAATCGAGCGGGGGGAGGTACGGTCCGACGCGGCGAACGGGTACGTCTACGACGCCGTGCCGGCCATGATGATGTACCGGTCGAAGGTGTGCGGGAGCGAATGGTCGGACCAGGACATCGAGGAGATGGTCGACCAGTTGATGGTTCCGCTGCTGCGCCCCAGTGGGAGCTGATGTGGGGCTGCTGCGCCACCGGCGGCGGCTTCGGCGAACCAGGGTGTCGCGGGCCGTTGGGGGCGGCGTAATCTAGGTGCGCCATGCCGTACGAACCACCCACTCACACCGTCGAGCGCTCCCTTCGCGCAACGACCGGAGCGAAGATCATTGCCGGTGTCGACGAGGTGGGGCGCGGCGCCTGGGCCGGGCCCGTCACCGTCTGCGCGGCGATCACCGGACTGCGTCGGCCCCCCCTGGGCCTCACCGACTCCAAGTTGCTCACCGTGAAACGGCGGACCGAGCTCGCCGAATTGCTGCGGACCTGGGTGACGTCGTACGCCCTCGGTCATGCGTCCCCGGAGGAGATCGACGATCTCGGAATGACGGCGGCGCTGCGGCTCGCGGCGGTGCGTGCCCTGGAGGGGCTGCCGATCCGTCCCGACGCGGTGATCCTCGACGGTAAGCACGACTATCTCGGGACGCCGTGGCAGGTCCGTACGGTGATCAAGGGCGATCAGTCGTGCGTGGCCGTAGCGGCGGCATCGGTGATCGCCAAGGTTCAGCGCGACAAAGTGATGGCCGAACTGGGTATCGACCATGCAGACTTCGGTTTTGCGGACAACGCCGGGTATCCCTCACCCGTGCACAAGGCCGCACTGGCGGAGCGGGGCCCCACCCCCTACCACCGGTTGACGTGGGCGTATCTTGATGCGCTGCCGCAGTGGCGGCACCTCAAGAAGGCCCGCAGCTGGGCGGACGGAAGTGTTCCGGAGATCGAAGGTCAGCTCGGATTCGATTTCTGACGGTTCCGGTCGCACGTATGTGCCACCCACTGGCGCGAGCCGTACCAACGTTTGATAGACATCAACTCATGCCTCTCATCCCCGAGGAGCCTCAGATTCACGAGAGTGCCCAGGGTCCCCGCGCAGCTTCGGCCAGTGGCCGTACCGCGCCGACCCCTCGTCCCGTACCCGGCCCCCGCCCCGCGGCCCCGCCGCGTCCTGGTCGTCCCGGCGCTCTCCGGCCCGCGCCGCCGGCGCAGCGTACGGGGGCGACCGTGACCAAGCCCGGGCCCGCGAGTCCGGCCGCAACTGCCGCCCCTGCCGCTCCCCTTCCGGCTTCGGCTCCGGCGACTCCGCAGATCCAGCTGATCCCGGCCCCGGCCGAGGGTGCGCTGGACGCTGCCGAGGAAGCCGTGGACCTGCTGCTGGAGGCAGGCCGGGCCCCGAATGACGTGCTGGTGATCACCACCGGCGAGCCGCACCCATGGGCCGCTCACGAGCTGTCCTTCGGTGAGGCGTCCTACTGGGCTCAGCATGATGCCCGCGACGACGTCTTCTACGCCGACGCCGCCGTGGCCGGGCGTGCCGCGTCCCGGCCCGTGGTCGTGGTCGCCGTCAACGGCGGTTCCGACACCGCTGCCGCCACCGCACTGCCTCTGGCCCTCACCCGAGCCGGCGCCCTGCTGATCGTCTGCGGCGACCCGCAGCAGATCAACTCGGTGCTGGGCGCGGGCGTCTGAGCCGGGTTCCCGTCAGAGCGGGACCCGTTGGCGGCCACGGCCGTCCCGGCGGTAACTGCACGGTGGCGCCTTCGGCGTGCTCGCGTGACGGGCGGGCACGGGCGTCGGGCCAGTGCGCGACGGCGGTCGTGTACGTGTCCTGCGGTCTGTCGGGGGCGCCGTGAGGCTCCGGGGTGGTCCAGGGGCGATGAGGTCCTTCGGTCGTTCTGGGGAAGCCGGTGAAATCCTCCGGTCGGGCTGGGGTCCGGTGAGATCCTCCGGTCGGGCTGGGTGACGTGCAGAGAGGGTCTCCCTGTCCGACGGGGGGATCCTCCTCCTGTGCCCCGGAGGAGACCCATGCGGGCCCTCAGGTCTGTCCGGATGAGGCGCCGCGAGGTTTTCCTGTCCGTCGGGGGACGCTTGTGAGGTCCTCCGGTCTGTCCGGATGAGGCGCCGTGAGGTTTTCCTGTCCGTCGGGGGACGCTTGTGAGGTCCTCCGGTCTGTCCGGATGAGGCGCCGTGAGGTTTTCCTGTCCGTCGGGGGACGCTTGT
>NZ_JBIDCW010000019.1:83807-124656 GCF_043204795.1 Streptomyces sp. NPDC047706
GAGGTCCTCCGGTCTGTCCGGATGAGGCGCCGTGAGGTCTTCCTGTCCGTCGGGGGACGCTCGTGAGGTCCTCCGGCCTGTCCGGATGAGGCGCCGTGAGGTTCTCCCGTACTCGCGGAGGAGTGCCGGGGCCGTCCTCCGGTCTGCGCGCGGAGCGATGCTGTCGCACGCCGCTCGGGGTCCCCACGCCGCCGGTGTGTCAGAGAGAAACCGGTACTCGCGGTGGCGTGGCCTCAGCGGGCTGCCACGCGACTCAGGATCTCGGATGCGGAGCCTCCGGTGCGCGGCGGTGGGGGCGGCGGCGCCTCGGATGTCGCGAACGGCTCGGGCGCTGATCCGGAGTTGGGCCGGCGGCCACCCCGGCCCTCGCCGAAGACCTGCCAGCCGTCGCGGGTCAGCGTGATGTACGCCCCGCAGCGCAGGCCGTGGAGTGTGCAGGCGTCACGCAGGCCCCACATCCACGCACCGTCCTCCTCCGTCCAACGCGCCTCGCCCTCGCGGCAGTAGAGCAGCACAGCGGTGCGCACGGGGGTGCGGCGACGCAGGTCGTGCGGGATGACCCGGCGCAACTGGTCGAGCAGCGCGTTGCGGAACAGCCAGCCGTCGGCGAGGGCGGGGCGTCTGGTGAAGGAGGCACTCGCGCACAGCCGGTCGTCCGCGTCGAGCACGGCCACGATCGCTGTCGACAGCTGAGGGCGGTGCCGCGTGTGCAGTCCGCTGACGACTTCCCGAGGGTTGCGCAGCAGCGGGATGCCCGCAGCGGCCCACTCCGCGGGCTCCAGCAGTCGCGTCGCAGCGTTGGCTGGTGCTCCTGAAGTCGACGCGGATGCCGCGGAGGACGGAGCGAATCCGAAGGTCACGTTTCTCCCTTCGGCTACGCGCCCACTGCGGGCGGGGTCTGGATCGGGGGAGCGCACACCGCAGCAGAGCCCTACCTGATCACGGGGTGAGCCGTGCGGGGAGCGGACCCCAATTCTTCCCGTCGGACCTGGATGCGGCAACGAGCAATTGGGACGCCCGGCCCTTATCCAATGGTCTGTGGCTTATATCCGTACCCGGTGGGGAGTTGAGTGATGCCGGGTGTGGCAGCACGGGTGCGGCGCCTGCGGATGGTTGCACGCGCGTGGATCACGGACACGGACGCGACGGCAGTGTGTGCGATCAGCCCTGTACGGCGAGTACAAGAGGCAACACCGCCTGGGCGCCCGCGCGCCGGAGCAGGCGGGCCGTGACGGCGAGGGTCCAGCCGGTCTCCGTGAAGTCGTCGACCAGGAGGACCGGGCCGGGCGTTTCGGCGAGCGCCGCACCGAGTGCGGGCGGTACGGTCAGCGCCCCGTCGAGCGCTTTGAGGCGCTGGGCGCTGTTGCTCCGGGAGACCGGCGTCACCTCGGCCGCGTACTCCATCGAACCCAGCAACGGCAGGCGGCCGACCTCCGCGATGCGGGCGCCCAGCGAGCCGATCAGCTGCGGGCGGGTGCGTGAGGCGACCGTCACCACTCCGACGGGGCGCGGCTGGGCGTCCGCCCCGCCCGAGGCCCAGCCGCCGGGCCCCTTGGCCCATTCGGCCAGGACCTCGACCACCGCCTTCGCGACGTCGTTCGGCACCTGGCCGTCCGGAGCCTGCGGTGCCAGCATCGGCCGTAGTCGGTTGCCCCAGCCGATGTCCGACAGGCGCCCCAGCGCCCGTCCCGGTGCGGCCTGGTCTCCGGCTGGAATACGGCCCTTGAGTTCCACGCCGATCGCCGGCAGGCCGGTCGGCCACATCCGGCGCGGCTCCACCTCGACGCCCGCCCGGCCCAGGTCGACGCGCGCGGCATCCAGCGCGGCCGTGGACGTGTCCGCGGTGAAGCGCGCACCCGCGCAGTTGTCACAGCGGCCGCAGGGCTTGGCGCCCTCGTCGTCCAGTTGGCGTTGCAGGAACTCCATGCGGCAGTCCGTGGTCGCCGCGTACTCCCGCATCGCCTGCTGCTCCGCCTTGCGCTGCCGGGCGACCCAGCCGTAACGCTCCGAGTCGTACGTCCATGGTTGCCCGGTCGCGATCCAGCCGCCCTTGACCCGGTGCACCGCCCCGTCCACGTCAAGGACCTTGAGCATGGTCTCCAGCCGGGAGCGACGCAGCTCCACCAGGGGTTCCAGGGCGGGCAGCGACATGGGCCGCTCCGCGCGCGCGAGGACGTCGAGGGTGCGGCGCACCAGCTCTTCCGACGGGAAGGCAAGTGAGGCGAAGTACTCCCAGATCGCCTCGTCCTCCCTACCGGGCAGCAGGAGTACCTCCGCGTGCTTCACGCCTCGCCCCGCGCGGCCCACCTGCTGGTAGTAGGCGATGGGGGAGGAGGGTGAGCCGAGGTGGACCACGAAGCCGAGGTCGGGCTTGTCGAACCCCATCCCGAGGGCCGATGTGGCCACGAGGGCCTTCACCTTGTTGCCGAGCAGATCGTCCTCGGCCTGCTGGCGCTCGGCGTTCTCCGTCTTGCCGGTGTACGACGCGACGGCGTGCCCGCGGTGCCGGAGGAACGTGGTCACCTCCTCGGCGGCGGCCACGGTCAGCGTGTAGATGATCCCCGAGCCGGGCAGCTCATCGAGATGGTCGGCGAGCCAGGCCATGCGGTGCGCGGCGTCGGGCAACGCCAGCACCCCGAGGCTCAGGCTCTCCCGGTCCAGCGGGCCGCGCAGGACCAGGGCGTCCGACATGCCGCCGGTACCGAGCTGCTCCGCGACGTCGGCCGTGACGCGGGCGTTGGCAGTGGCCGTGGTGGCGAGCACGGGCACGCCCGTCGGCAGTTCCGTGAGCATGGTGCGCAGTCGCCGGTAGTCGGGGCGGAAGTCGTGGCCCCAGTCGGAAATGCAGTGGGCCTCGTCCACGACGAGGAGTCCGGTGGTCGCCGCGAGCGCGGGGAGCACGTGGTCGCGGAAGTCCGGGTTGTTCAGGCGCTCCGGGCTGACGAGCAGGACGTCGACGTCGCCGGCGGCGATCTCTGCCTGGACGGCGTCCCACTCCTCGGTGTTCGCGGAGTTGATGGTCCGGGCGTGGATGCCTGCGCGGGCCGCCGCCTCGACCTGGTTGCGCATCAGCGCGAGCAGCGGGGAGACGATCACGGTCGGGCCGCTGCCGCGGGCCCGCAACAGCGAGGTCGCCACGAAGTACACCGCGGACTTGCCCCAGCCCGTGCGCTGCACGACGAGAGCCCGGCGCTTGTCGGCGACCAGCGCCTCGATCGCCCGCCACTGATCCTCGCGCAGCCGGGCCGTGCCCATGGCGTCACCGACCAGGCGTGCGAGGACTGCGTCGGCGTCCGCCCGGAGTTCCGCGTTGCTCGTGTGCTCCATGCGTCCATACAACAGGAAGGCACTGACAGACGGGCGGGCCGGCCGCATGGTCGGGTTAGGACGGCCGTTGTGTCGTGTCCCTGATCGGAGTTATCCACAGGCTCAAGCGGATCTTTGAATTCCGCGAGATCGTCGGCGCATGACGAATCACGGCGAAACGACTGGACCCTTCGAGAACGAGGACATCACCGGATGGGACGGGGAGAACCGCTCCAACGGTGAGGAACGGCGCGCACCGCACGACGACGAGGCTTACGACACCGAGTCCACAAACGGCGACGGGCTCGCCGCCGCCACCCATCGCGTCACCCTGCGCTCCCCGGCCGAACTGGCCGACGCCCTGCCGTATCTGCTCGGGTACCGCCCCGAGGACAGCATCGTCCTCGTCGCCCTCCACGACGGGGACGGGCGTGGGCGGTTCGGTGGCCGGGCGCGGCTCGGCATCCCGGCCAATCCGGACGACTGGAAGTCCGTGGCGGGGCAGTTGGCACACGGCCTGGTGCGGGGGAGCGAGCGCAGGGGAGCCCGGCCGGAGCAGATCGTGGCGTACGTCTGCCAGGAGCCCGGCAAGGGAGAAACCGGCCAGCAGGTCATGGAGCGGCTACGGCCGCTGGCCGAGAATCTGCGGTCCGAGTGCGGCCAGCTCGACGTTCCGGTGATCGAGGCCTTGTGCCTCTCTGGCGGTCGCTTCTGGTCGTACTGCTGCGAAATCCAGGGATGCTGCCCCGACGAGGGCCTGCCCATGGGACTGCCGGGTACCTCGGTCCTGGCCGCCGCGGCCACCTACGCCGGGCTCCAGGTGCGCGGGACCCTGCGCGAGCTGAGGTCGAGGCTTCAGCCCTGGGAGACCGCCGCGGCGCTGGAGCAGGAGGCGGCGCTCGACGCCGGAAGCATGGCACTGGTCCCGAGGATGCTCGACGGCACCGGCCGCGCGGACGTGGCCGAGGAGACGGTGGAGCTCGCCCGGCAGGTCATGAGCAGGCTGGCCGAGGCGCCGCCCGCGTCCGGCGCGTTCATGGCGGACCTCCGCGACGACGGCCTGCTCCGGAAGGACGAGGCCGCCACCTTGATTCTCGGGCTGCAGGACCGCACGACACGTGACCGGGTCGCCGAGTGGATGGAGGGCGACGAGGCAGCACACGCGCTACGACTGTGGCGAGCTCTGGCCCGCCGCTGCGTCGGCCCCTACGGCGAGCACGCCGCAGCTCCTCTCACTCTCGCGGGCTGGGTGGCCTGGTCGACGGGCGACGACCTCGAAGCACGGGAGGCGCTGGCCATGGCACTGGGCGCCGACCCCGACTACCTTTTCGCCCGGCTCCTGCACCAAGCCGTCAACGAAGCCCTGGATCCGGAAACGATCCGACACTGCTTGCGCACGGCGCGGAACGACCGAGCCGAGATCACGCCCCGGCAGCTGGACGGGAAGCCGGCGACTGAGGAACAGGGAACGGCTCGCAGCACTCATGGCGTGCCCGGCGCGGCGCCTGGGGCGGAGGGCGTCGACGCGGCTCAGGGCACTGACAGGGGCAGGAGCGGTGTCCAGCGGACTGAACGTGGGGGCGGCGCGGGGACAAGGCGCAGCAAGTGTCTGGCGGACGGCGCTGACGACTCCCACGTACCGGCGGGACAAGAGGTGCGGAAGACGACCTTGCCGCGACGCAGGGTGCCGGCAGCCGGGACTGGCCCGGGGAGCGGGCGCAGCGGCGGTACGCGACCACCCCTGACTGCGAAGGGAGGCGTACGGCGGCGTGGGACGTCTCGCGGAGGTGTAGTTCCGAGGCGCGGCGCCGAGGGGGAGGCATGAGGGACGGACGGGAGAGTTGCCGGATCCGGCACGCGTGCACCCCGCCAGTGCGCCGGGCCGTTCGCACGGTGCCGTCCGCACGGGGGCGTGACCCGAAGGAGCCCCGTTCCGTTCACCTGAGTGGCGGAACACCCGGACGGGTGGTAACGCCGCAACACCATGTCCCCAAGGAGCCCCCTGCCCGGCTCCGAACGAGCCCGAGGCGCACAGAGCGCAGAGGAAGCAGCCCGATGCACCAGCCGACTCCGCCCTCCGCCGCCGATGACCGCACGCGCGCACTGACGCGGCCTGCCACCGATGACGACCGCATGCGATGGCCGACTCGACCTGTCTTTGACGACGACCGGATGCGGTGGACGACTCCGTCCACCGCCGAGGACCGCTCGACCCGTGGCCGGCACACGCCATGTCCCGGGACGGGCACCGGTCCGCCGCCGGGGACCGACGGACTCGGGTACCGCGAGTCACCCGCCTCCAGGGTGGGACGGTTGCCCCGGCCGGCCGACCAGGGAGGGGAACCCCCGCACACCCCCGAGGGAGAGACGTCAGCACCCGCACCCGGCGCGGGGAGCGAGAAGGATCCCGAAACGCCCGTCCCGACGGGCCGAGCCCGACAGTACCTTCCGCCCACGACCGCCGGCCCACCCGGGCGACCTCCCACGCCCGGTACGGCACCCGGAGCATCGCCCGCCCCGCCCCGACTCGCCTCTTCGCAACGCCCTGTCGAGTTGCCGCCCACCCACACGGCGATGATCTGCGTCGGACTCCCGGGCCTCGCCATCTCGGCGGAGCACGGGCAGTTGAACGGACAGGGACTGGAGGGCTTCTACCGGGCGGGCCTTCGTCTGCTCTCCCGGTGCCAGATCCGCGTGGCCGGGCGTGAACCGCTCGCGGTGCAGGCCCGGATGACAGGCGCCGACCGTGCCCGCTTCGTGGGCACCCTGCGTACCTCACCGCACGCCGGACCGGACCCGGACGTCGTGGTCGAGCGCACACGGCACGCGGACGGCACGGAGCGGATCACCCTGCACAGTGCGGCCCCCCGGCCCCTGCGCCTGCCCGTCGAGGTCGCCCTCGGCACGGACCTGGCGGCGCTCGGTGCGATCGCCTCGGGCAACGCCGGTCCTGAGGTGCCGGCCAGCGTCCATGACGCCGGTCTGCGCTGGACCGACGGCAAAGAAGCCTCATTGGTCACGGCGGACCCGCCGGCCGCCGACGCACTGGCCTCGGCGGGTTTGCTCCGCTGGGAGATCGAGCTGCCTCCAGGCGGCACCGCGACCGTGGAACTCAGGGTGCGCTCGGACGGTGCCGGTCCCGTCCGGGCGGTCGGGCGTGCGGCGCGAAGTCCGCTCGCCCAGGCGGGCGCGTCCAGCGACGACCCTTGCGTGCAGGCACTCCTGAGAACCAGCGTCCAAGATCTCCAGGCACTGCTGCTGCGAGATCCCGCACATCCGGCCGACATGTATCCGGCAGCCGGGGCACCGTGGCGTTGCGGCCTCGCCCCCGCCGACGCCCTCGCGTCGGCCCGCATGGCGCTGCCGCTCGGCACCCGGCTCGCCGCGGGCACCCTTCGTGCCCTCGCCCGTGGCCAAACCACCGGACGAGGACAGCAGTCCGGCTTGATCCCCGGGCCGCGCCGCGACGCGGGCGGTCACCTCCCGCCCGGCTGCACCGGCACCGAGGCCACTCTCCTCTTCCCCGCGCTCCTGGCGGAGGCCCGCCGATGGGGGATGCCGGAGCCGGAGACGGAGGAGCTGCTGCCTGCCGCAGAGCGTTGCCTGACCTGGCTGCGGAGCACCGTGGGCGACGGCGTGTACCTGTGCGACCCGCAGCCGGGTGGCCCCGCCCGCTGCGAGACACAGGCACATGCGCACCGCGCGGCGCTGCTGGGCGCCGATCTTCTCGACGCCTGCGGCCGACCGGGCGGGGCCGGGCTGCGGCAGTGGGCTCAGACACTGCGTTCGCAGTTCCGGGCCGACTTCTGGGTCGACGATTTGGGAGGCGGGCGACCGGCGGCGGCCCTTGCCCCCGGCGGCCGCCCCGTGCCACACCTGGCGGCGACCACCGTCCATCTGCTCGACACCGGCCTTCTGGGCGGGGGCGAATGGGCGCCGGGGCTGCTCGACCGGGCGCAGACCGAGCAGCTCGCCCGGCTCCTCGGCAGCCCGGCGATGGACTCGGGGTGGGGCCTGCGAGGGCTGGGTGTCAAAGAGGCGGGATACAACCCCTTCGGCCACCGAAGCGGTGCCGTGCGGGTCCAGGAGACGGCGATCGCGGTCGCCGGCCTTGCCGCCTACGGCTACGAGAAGGAGGCGAGTTCGCTGCTGCGGGGCGTCCTCGCGGCGGCCGGGATGTTCGGCCACCGGCTGCCCGAGATGTACGCGGGGGAACAGCGCACCGAGGGGAGCACACCGCTCCCTCATCCGGCCGCCTGCCGCCCCGCCGCTACCACGGCCGCCGCCGGGATCCTGCTGCTCACCACTGTCGTCGGCATCCGCCCGGACGCCCCCGCCGGCACGGTCACGCTGCGTCCCGTCCGCAGCGCACCCCTCGGCGAGATCACCCTGAACGGATTACGGGTGGCGGGCGCCCCCTTCTCCGTACGAGTCAGCCGGCTCGGCCTCGCCATGGTCGAGGAGGCGGCAGAGGGACTGCAGCTTGGGGTATGACGCGACAGCGAGGGTATGACGCGACGCAACTGCTGGTCAGGCGCGCAGGCGGCCGAACACGCGGATCGGCCCAGGGGCGACAGGACTCGGCCAGGAGTCGCAGGTGAGACCCGTACGACCGGCCACCCGCCCGCTGCCGAAGCGGCCGACGAAGGGAGTGTTTATCGTCAGGCAGACGACTATGATCGCGGCATGCCCTACGACCCGTCAGCCTTTCCGCCCTTCGCCGTGACCGTGGACCTGGTCGTGCTGACCGTGCGTCGCCATGCGCTGTGTGCGTTGGCGGTACGCAGGGGTGAGCCGCCGTTCCAGGGGCGCTGGGCGCTCCCGGGAGGCTTCGTGCGGGACGACGAGGACCTCTCGCAGGCCGCCGCCCGCGAGCTGGCCGAGGAGACCGGGCTCTGCGTCCACGACCCCGCCGTCCCCGCCCAGGACAACGGTGCTCATCTGGAGCAGCTCGCGACGTACGGTGATCCCAAGCGGGACCCCCGCATGCGTGTGGTCAGCGTCGCGCATCTCGCCCTGGCCCCCGACCTGCCCGCGCCGCGGGCGGGCGGCGACGCCAGCAACGCCCGCTGGGCGCCGGTCGAGGAACTGCTGCAGCAGGGCGGCTACGGACGTGACGGCGAGCCCGTGGCGCCGCTGGCCTTCGACCACGCGCAGATCCTCGCCGACGGGGTGGAGCGCGCCCGCTCCAAGATCGAGTACTCGTCCCTGGCCACGGCGTTCTGCCCTCCGGAGTTCACCGTCGGTGAGCTGCGCCGCGTCTACGAGGCGGTCTGGGGAGTGGCGCTCGACCCGCGCAACTTCCATCGCAAGGTCACGGGCACGCCGGGCTTCCTGGTGCCCACAGGGGGAACGACGACGCGACAGGGGGGTCGCCCGGCCCAGCTCTTCCGCGCAGGCGGGGCGACGCTCCTGAACCCGCCGATGCTGCGCCCGGAGGTGTAAGTCGGCTGTGCCACCGGCCGCAGGGCCGAGCACAGTCGGTGAGGCGTGACCCGGGAGTCCCAGGCAAGGGCCGAGGGAGACCGGCCCGCGACGAGACGAGGCGTTCGCTCACACACCTCGGAGCAACGTGTTAAGTGCCGGAAAAAACGGACATAGCGCGCTATCTTGCTACGGGTGATCCAGGCCTTCGGACTGACCAGCAACTCCCGCAAGGATCTTCCGCCTGCCGTCGACGACGTCTCGTTCGAAGCGCCCGCGGGTCGTGTCACCGCGCTGCTCGGAGATCGAGGTGCAGGCAAGACGACGGCCCTCAGGTTGATGCTAGAACTGCAACCGGGCCGCGGTATCACCTATTTCAGAGGCCGCCCCCTGCACCGCATCGCCCACCCCTCCCACGAAGTGGGCGTCCTGCTGGGCGACGTGCCGGGACACCCCGGACGGACGGTCCGCGGCCATCTGCGCATGCTCTGCGCCGCCGCGGGGATCACCGCTCGCCGAGCCGACGAGGTCCTGGAAGTGGTCGGCCTCGTGAGCCTCCGCGAGGAATACCTCGGCACGCTCTCCCGCGGCATGGACCGCCGCCTCGGTCTCGCATGCGCTCTGCTGCCCGACCCTCACACGCTGATCCTGGACCAGTCCACCGACGGGCTCTCGGTCCGGGAGGGCAACTGGATCCACGGCATGCTGCGCGCCCACGCGGCCCAGGGTGGCACCGTCCTGGTCACCACGTCGGATCCCAAGGAGGCCGCGCGCACCGCCGACCGCGTGGTCACCCTGGAGCGGGGCCGGGTCGTCGCCGACCAGGAGGCGAAGGAGTTCGCTCGCACCAGGCTGCGGCCGCGGGTCGTCGTCCTCAGCCCGCACGCCGCCCGCCTCGCCGCCGTGCTCACCAAGGAGGCGCGTACCGCGCACCGCTCCGTCGAGGTCGTCATGGAGAGCGGCAACCGGCTCTCGGTGTACGGCAGTACCTGCGCCGACGTCGGCGAGGCGGCGTTCCGGCACGGCGTCCTCGTACTCAAACTCGCCGACGAGGTCGGGGACATGGGGCCGGGAGTGGGAGTGGGAGCGGGAGTGGGAGAAGCGCCGCCGCTGGAACCACCGCCGGATCGCGAGCGGACGCCCATCGAGGAGCGGCCCGCCCCGGACACGCGACGCACGAGGACCGGCCTGCCGCGCCAGCCCGACAACGGGTCGCGCAAGGACACCTCGACGTCGCCGGGAGCGGTCGACACGCCCGCGGCCGCCGAGGCGGCCGGCGGCAGGGCCGCCACCGGGGGAGCGGCCACCGGGGGAGCGGCCACCGGCGAAGCCACCGTCGGCGAGTCCACCCCTCAACCGGTGCCCACCCCGCTCGACACGCCGCCCGCCACCACGTTCCGCGCCCCCGTCCCCGAAGCCCCCGCAGACGCAAACCGCACGCCTGCCGCCAACCGCGACCTCCTCACGGACCCCGAACGTGCCGCCGACGGCGACGCCCTGACGGATCACGAGCCCGCTGCCAACCGCAATGCCGTGAGGGATCACGAGCCCGCTGCCAACCGCAACGCCCTGAGGGACTACGAGTCCACCGCCGCCGGCCATTCACTCCCGGACGTCGAGCCCGTCGCCGCAAGGGACTCCCTCACCGACCGGAGACCCGCTGCCAACGGCGACCCTCTCCCCGACCGCGAACCCGACGCCGGCAACGCCCCGCCGGTGGATCACCAGTCCGCAGCCGGCACCAGGCCCCTCGCACCCAACACGCCTCACGCCAACCCCACCAGCCACCCCCTCCACCGCGATCCCCTTCCCAGCCACATCGCCCTCGCGGACCACAGGGCCCCCACCGCCCACAAGAGCCCTCCCCACAAGAGCCCTCCCCACAAGGCCCTCCACCCCAAGCCCTCCGATCACAACCCCCTCGGCCAGAACACCCTCGCGACCAGCAGGACCACCGAAACCCCGCACCCCCCAACCCGTCAGGAAGTCCTCCCCCCGCTCCCGCCGCCCATCACCGTCCGCCCCGCCCCCACCCCCCTGCGCCCCCTCCGCTACGAGCTTCGGCGTGCCACCGGCATCAGTACCGGATTCGTCACCAGCGTCGCCGTCCTCGTAGTCTCCGCGATGACCGCCGTCGTGCTCGCGCGCATCGGGCACACCCCGCAGGCGCGCCTGCTCGTCGCGTGGCCGCAGCAGCTGCCGCTGCCGCCGGCGGCGCTGGGCGCGGGTCTGCTGGGGGCGCTGGCCTTCGGGGAGGAGTTCCGCCATCCCGCACTGGCGGCGGACCGAGGCACCGTCCCTCGCCGCCTGGGGCTGCTCACGGCCAAACTCCTCGTGGCAGCGGCCACCGCGCTCGTCCTGGCCGTCCTCACAGTGGGCTGCGACGCCGAAGTGCTCTACCTCGTCTACGGACAGGATCTCGCGCGCATTCCGGGCGACTGGCTCTCGCTGAGCGCCAGTTGGCTCGGCCTCATGGTCGGATGCGCCTGGGCCGGGGTGCTGGCGGCCGGCGTCTTCCGGTCCACCACGGCCGGGCTCGCCGCCGTTCTCGCCGTGCCGGTCCTCGTCGTACCCGTCGTACAGAGGCTCGTGGAGGGATCATCCGTGCGAGTGGCCGCGGGTCTGCCGATGCGGATGAGGCAGATGTTCCTGCTGCAGTGGCCGTTCGGCGGAGAGCGATATCTGGAGGCTTTGGCGCGGGTCGTCGCCCAACCCGTCGGCAGCGCGCTGACGTTGTCGCTCAGCGCGCTGCTCTGCGCCTATCTGGTCACGACCCTGCGGAGCAGGGCCCGGTGACAAGCTTCTGACAACCCTGCGCGCCCTTCCGATCCCGTGCTGCGCACAACTCCCTCAGGAAAGCCCATTTCTTTCCGATAAGGCGTCAATTGCGACGGGGTGAGCGATCACCCTTTCGTGTGCTTTTCACCAAAGACCTCAAGGGAGTTGGAGACAGCGCCGACAAAGGATCCGTGAGTACCCTTGCGCACACCATGATGACCTCCGCCCGCTCCACCGACTCCGGTCTCGTCGGCCCGGGCGAACTCGACCGCTACCCCTACGCCGAGGCCCACGGCCCCGACCGTGTGAGCGCCCCCGCCTGGGAGGGCGCGGACCCCGAGCTGGGCCGTGTGGGCCGGCGAGCCGCGGGCAGCCGCGGCCGCGGACTGCACGGCCAACTCGTACAGCAGCTGGGACAGATGATCGTCTCCGGCGACCTGGGCGCCGACCGCCCCCTGGTGCCCGAGGAGATCGGCCAGCGCTTCGAGGTCTCCCGCACCGTCGTCCGTGAGTCGCTCCGCGTTCTGGAGGCCAAGGGCCTGGTCAGTGCCCGCCCGAATGTCGGCACGCGTGTGCGTCCCGTCAGTGACTGGAATCTGCTCGACCCGGACATCATCGAATGGCGGGCCTTCGGGCCGCAGCGCGACGACCAGCGCCGCGAACTGAGCGAGCTGCGCTGGACCATCGAACCACTCGCCGCACGCCTGGCCGCCGGTCACGGCCGTGAGGACGTCCAGCAGCGGCTGTCCGACATGGTCGAGATCATGGGCCACGCGATGGGGCAGGGCGACGCGCTCACCTTCTCCCGAGCCGACGCCGAGTTCCACTCGCTGCTCATCCAGATCGCGGGCAACCGCATGCTGGAGCATCTCTCCGGCATCGTCTCCGCCGCGCTCCAGGTCTCCGGCGGCCCGGTGACCGGTTGCGACCGGCCGAACGAGACGACCCTGGCGCACCATGCCCGGATCGTCGACGCCCTCGCGGCCGGTGACGGCGGGGCGGCCGAGGCCGCCATGCGTCAACTGCTCACGGTCCACCCCGAGGTGGAGCGCGTGGTGCCGGCGCCTCGCGAGCACTGACCCGGCACCGCGGTGCGCCGCAACCGGTAGGTGTCCGAGGTGTCCCCTTCCCCGGTGCCGCCCGGCTTTGCCGCTAGTGCTCGCCCGGCCGTTCGTCGTCCTTCGGACCCCGCAGGTTCCCTCCCGATCTGCGGGGTCCGACGACGCCACGGCCGAGGGGCACGCAGACGGCAGGTCGGCGGTCAGGCCGGTGGCGAGGCGCGTGGACTGCGGTGGACGGAGCGCCGAGCAGACCGACGGCGGCCCTGTGGCGTGCCGAGCAGGGGCAATGGCGTCAGGGCCGACGCCGTACCGATGGCGGCATGGTTGCCGCCGGGCGAGCGGCGGCCGAGTCGGCGCCGACCGGCCACGGACCGGCCGACGACGGACGGGAACAGCGACGGACCGGTCACGGACCGCGCCCATGGCCGGTCGGCGCCGACGGCGGACCGATGGGAGCATCTGAGTGGCACGCCTCCAAGCCTTCCGTGACCACCTCTGCCCGTGTCTGGCCGTTTTTGAGCGGTTACGGGGTGTGACTCGGACCACGCAGATTGGGCGTAACGCTCGTGGAAACAGCGCGATGACCTAAGAGGTGACAGCCGAGAAGGGAACACGGACGCCATGCAAGGCGTTGTGATTCTTCCCGGCCCCTGCCCGCGCCGTCGGCCCATCCCCAAGCCGGCGGTCGGCTCCAGTCCGCCGTGGACGGGGCCGGAAGTCGTTTTCCAACGTTCCGAGAGGTTGTTCGTGTCGGCCAGCACATCCCGTACGCTCCCGCCGGAGATCGCCGAGTCCGTCTCTGTCATGGCGCTCATCGAGCGGGGAAAGGCTGAGGGGCAGATCGCCGGCGATGACGTGCGTCGGGCCTTCGAAGCTGACCAGATTCCGGCCACTCAGTGGAAGAACGTACTGCGCAGCCTCAACCAGATCCTCGAGGAAGAGGGTGTGACGCTGATGGTCAGTGCCGCAGAACCCAAGCGCACCCGCAAGAGCGTCGCAGCGAAGAGTCCGGCCAAGCGCACCGCCACCAAGACGGTCGCAGCGAAGACCGTGGCCGCCCGTAAGGCCTCCACGACCACGGCTGCACCGGCCGCGCCCGCCGTCGACGATCCGGCCGAGGAGGCCGCACCCGAGAAGAAGGCCGCTGCCAAGAAGACGGCCGCCAAGAAGGCGACCGCGAAGAAGACCGTCGCGGCCAAGAAGACGGCCGCGCCGAAGAAGTCCACCGATGCCAAGAAGGACGATGCCGAGCTCCTCGGAGAGGAGGTGCTGGAGGAGCCCAAGGGAGCCACGGAGGAGCCCGAGGGCACCGAGAACGCCGGGTTCGTGCTCTCCGACGAGGACGAGGACGACGCGCCCGCTCAGCAGGTCGCCGCGGCCGGCGCCACCGCCGACCCGGTCAAGGACTATCTGAAGCAGATCGGCAAGGTCCCCCTGCTCAACGCCGAGCAGGAGGTGGAGCTGGCCAAGCGCATCGAGGCAGGTCTGTTCGCCGAGGACAAGCTGGCCAACGCCGACAAGCTGGCGCCGAAGCTCAAGCGCGAGCTGGAGATCATCGCCGAGGACGGCCGCCGCGCCAAGAACCACCTGCTGGAGGCCAACCTCCGTCTGGTGGTCTCCCTGGCCAAGCGCTACACCGGCCGCGGCATGCTCTTCCTGGACCTGATCCAGGAGGGCAACCTCGGTCTGATCCGCGCGGTCGAGAAGTTCGACTACACCAAGGGCTACAAGTTCTC
Source organism: Streptomyces sp. NPDC047706 (assembly GCF_043204795.1). Taxonomy (NCBI): domain Bacteria; kingdom Bacillati; phylum Actinomycetota; class Actinomycetes; order Kitasatosporales; family Streptomycetaceae; genus Streptomyces; species Streptomyces sp. NPDC047706. The sequence goes on from NZ_JBIDCW010000019.1 coordinate 98,113, forward strand.
CACGTACGCCACCTGGTGGATCCGTCAGGCGATCACCCGCGCGATGGCCGACCAGGCCCGCACCATCCGTATCCCGGTGCACATGGTCGAGGTCATCAACAAGCTCGCGCGCGTGCAGCGCCAGATGCTCCAGGACCTGGGCCGCGAGCCCACCCCGGAGGAGCTTGCCAAGGAGCTCGACATGACCCCGGAGAAGGTCATCGAGGTCCAGAAGTACGGCCGCGAGCCGATCTCCCTGCACACCCCGCTGGGCGAGGACGGCGACAGCGAGTTCGGTGACCTCATCGAGGACTCCGAGGCCGTCGTCCCGGCCGACGCGGTCAGCTTCACGCTCCTGCAGGAGCAGCTGCACTCCGTCCTCGACACCCTGTCCGAGCGTGAGGCAGGCGTCGTCTCCATGCGTTTCGGTCTCACCGACGGTCAGCCGAAGACCCTCGACGAGATCGGCAAGGTGTACGGCGTCACGCGCGAGCGCATCCGTCAGATCGAGTCCAAGACCATGTCGAAGCTGCGTCACCCGTCGCGTTCCCAGGTGCTGCGCGACTACCTCGACTAGGTCGTCCGTACGACGTCCGGCGTCCCGGCCTTGTTGCCGCGATGCCCGCGGCGTCACCCGTACGACGCCAAGGCCCGGCCGCCCGAAGGGGTGCCGGGCCTTCGCGCTGCGCAGGGTGGGCCGAGTGGGCTCAGCGGGCGGCCGTGTCGGCTGGGCGGGCCGAGTGGGTTGAGTGGGCTGAGTTGGCCGGGTCCGCTGAGCGGGTGCGAGCTGTGGCGGGCTGAATCACTCTGGGTGTCTCACAAGACTCCCAGAGTGAGGAGCAGTCATGCGCCGACCCTTTGTACGGGCGTTGGCCCGGTCGCTGGTTCTGGCGGCCGCGGCGACCGCGATACCGCTGGCCACAGCAGTCCCCGCCGCCTCGGACGGCATAGTCGTCGGCGGTTTCCCCGTCGATTCCCGTGACAGTCCCTACACGGTCGCGCTGTCCAGCCGTGACCGGTTCGGAGGTACGCGCTCGGGGCAGTTCTGCGGCGCGGTGGCGGTGGGCCGTACCACCGTCCTCACCGCGGCGCACTGTCTGGGCGAGGACGTCCTGGGGAGGCCGCCGGGCCAGGTGCGCGACCTCAAGGTCATCGCGGGCCGTACGGACCTGCGCTCGGACGAGGGCAAGGAGATTGCCGTCCGCGAGACATGGGTGAATCCCGCGTACGACAACATCAGCAACGCCGGCGACTTCGCGGTGCTCACACTCGCCGAGGCGCTCCCTGAGAGCGCGGTGATCGCCATGGCCCCGGCGGGCGACTCCGCGTACACGGCCGAGACGAACGCCACGGTCTACGGATGGGGTGATGTCACCGGCGCCGGCGACTACCCGTACGCCTTGCGGGCCGCACGCGTGCGCGTACTGCCGGACGCGCTGTGCGAGGACGCGTATCCGGGAAGCAGCGACGGCACCTATCGCGCGGACGCGATGGTGTGCGCGGGCCAGCGGGTGGGGGGCCGGGACGCCTGCCAGGGGGACAGCGGAGGACCGCTGGTCGCCGAGGGGCGGCTGATCGGCCTGGTGTCGTGGGGCAGCGGCTGCGGACGGCCGGGCAGCCCGGGTGTCTACACGCGGGTGTCCGACCTGCTCCGGAAGCTGGGCTGGGATCGCCCCGCGCAGGCATCACAGGCCACGCCGGGCGAGGGCCGCGGGGGGGGGTACCCGCGAGGCCCCAAGGGAGTCGCTGACGGCGGTGACGGAGCCTGAACGGGGCTCCCGGCGGGGAGCCTGAGGCAGGAGACAGGCGTTCCGGCGGGACCGCTGAATACGAAAGGACGAGGACGGGCGGCCGCCCTGAGAGCGGGGCGGCCGCCCGTTCACCGGTCTGGACCGGGCTCGTCGTGGACGCTAGGCGTCAGCGCTCATCTTCCGTAGCTGTCGCGGGAACGGCCGTGAGCCGCTCCGTCTCGTCCTGTATCTCAGCGGCGATCTTCTTGAGTTCCGGCTCGAACTTGCGGCCATGGTGCGCGCAGAAGAGCAGCTCTCCGCCGCTGAGCAGGACGACGCGCAGGTATGCCTGGGCGCCGCAGCGGTCGCAGCGATCAGCGGCCGTCAGCGGGCTCGCGGGGGTCAGAACAGTAGTCACGTCGCCTCTTCTCTAGCTCGACGAGCTGTCGTACCAGGGTCAACATCCAACCAGCCCGAAAACGTTCCCGCTCGTGGCTAATCCTCGAAAAAAATCTCCGAGGCGGTTGTCTGCTGCCGGTTGGCGGCGAATGTGCCGTAGTACGTGTCTGTGTGTCTTACGGGTTCGCGCAGTCGGTCGGTGTCGGTGCCCTCCCCGGCCGGGTTGCCGGTTGTTCATGAGGACGTGCCCGGAGCCTAAATGGTTCATGCCTCGAAGGGAACGTGATATGTGCTTCACTCGAACGAGGGATCGAACACGTATGCGATCGTGGACTAGTCTGAGTTCCGGACGAGGGTGGCGTTACAACGGCTCTACCAGGCCTCGGTACCCTCTGAGCGGCTACCGGAGCCGCGCCCTTACCCCCATGGGCCCTACATGAAATTCAGCGAGGAGCGAACCGCGTGACCGCCGAAACGTCCGTGCCGTCCACAGCGCTGCTGGCAGGAGCAGACCGGGACGGTTCCAACTACACCGCGCGGCACCTGCTCGTCCTGGAGGGGCTGGAGGCCGTCCGCAAGCGCCCGGGCATGTACATCGGGTCCACGGACAGCCGCGGCCTGATGCACTGCCTGTGGGAGATCATCGACAACTCCGTGGACGAGGCCCTGGGCGGGTACTGCGACCACATCGAGGTGATCCTGCACGACGACGGCTCGGTGGAGGTGCGCGACAACGGCCGTGGCATCCCGGTCGACGTCGAGCCCAAGACCGGCCTGTCCGGGGTCGAGGTCGTCATGACCAAGCTGCACGCCGGCGGCAAGTTCGGCGGCGGCTCGTACGCCGCCTCCGGCGGTCTGCACGGCGTGGGCGCCTCCGTCGTGAACGCCCTGTCCGCCCGGCTGGACGTCGAGGTCGACCGCGGCGGCCACACCCACGCGATCAGCTTCCGGCGCGGTGTGCCCGGCGCATTCGCCTCCCTGGGGCCGGACGCGAAGTTCGAGGCCAAGAGCGGCCTGCGCAAGGCCAAGAAGATCCCCAAGACCCGCAACGGCACGCGTGTGCGGTACTGGGCGGACCGCCAGATCTTCCTCAAGGACGCCAAGCTCTCCCTGGAGAACCTGCACCAGCGCGCCCGCCAGACCGCGTTCCTCGTCCCCGGCCTGACCATCGTCGTCCGCGACGAGTACGGCCTCGGCGAGGGCGGCAGCAAGGGCGAGGAGTCCTTCCGCTTCGACGGCGGCATCAGCGAGTTCTGCGAGTTCCTGGCCACCGACAAGCCCGTCTGCGACGTGCTGCGGCTCACCGGCCAGGGCACCTTCAGGGAGACCGTCCCGGTCCTGGACGACCACGGGCAGATGACCCCCACCCAGGTCACGCGGCAACTCGACGTCGATGTCGCACTGCGGTGGGGCACGGGGTACGACACGACCCTGAGGTCGTTCGTGAACATCATCGCCACCCCCAAGGGCGGCACCCACGTCGCCGGCTTCGAGACGGCCGTGACCAGCACGCTCAACGAGGTGCTGCGCGCCAAGAAGCTGCTGCGGGTCGCCGAGGACGACATCGTCAAGGACGACGCCCTGGAGGGCCTCACGGCGGTCGTCACCGTCCGCCTCGCCGAGCCGCAGTTCGAGGGGCAGACCAAGGAGGTGCTCGGCACCTCGGCGGCCCGTCGCATCGTGAACACCGTGATCTCGAAGGAGCTCAAGGCGTTCCTGACGTCCACCAGGCGGGACGCCGCGGCGCAGGCCCGGGTCGTCATGGAGAAGGCGGTCGCCGCCGCCCGTACGCGCATCGCGGCCCGCCAGCACAAGGACGCGCAGCGCCGGAAGACGGCCCTGGAGTCCTCGTCCCTGCCGGCCAAGCTCGCCGACTGCCGCAGCGACGACGTGGACCGCAGCGAGCTGTTCATCGTCGAGGGTGACTCAGCGCTCGGTACCGCCAAGCTCGCCCGGAACTCCGAGTTCCAGGCGCTGCTTCCGATCCGCGGCAAAATCCTCAACGTCCAGAAGTCGTCCGTGACGGACATGCTCAAGAACGCCGAGTGCGGCGCGATCATCCAGGTCATAGGGGCGGGCTCGGGCCGGACCTTCGACCTCGACGCGGCCCGTTACGGCAAGATCATCATGATGACCGACGCCGATGTGGACGGTTCCCACATCCGCTGCCTGCTCCTGACGCTCTTCCAGCGCTACATGCGTCCCATGGTCGAGGCCGGCCGGGTGTTCGCGGCGGTGCCGCCGCTGCACAGGGTCGAGATCGTCCAGCCCAAGAAGGGCCAGGACAAGTACGTCTACACGTACTCGGACCGCGAGCTGCGCGACAAGCTCATGGAGTTCCAGAGCAAGGGCATTCGCTACAAGGACTCGATCCAGCGCTACAAGGGTCTGGGTGAGATGGACGCCGACCAGCTGGCCGAGACCACCATGGACCCGCGCCACCGCACCCTGCGCCGCATCAACCTCGCCGACCTGGAGGCCGCAGAGCAGGTCTTCGACCTCCTGATGGGCAACGACGTCGCACCGCGCAAGGAGTTCATCTCCAACTCGGCGGCGACCCTGGACCGCTCACGCATCGACGCATAGCGCAGGACTCGGGCTACCAGCGGTCCGAATCACCTGATGGGGTGAAGAGCGGGAAGAAGAATAGTCAGGGATCTTCCCGCTCTGTCCATGCTTGGGCATGCCCTCACGCAATGGTCGCCCTGCGCAGTACGACGACCCCTGGTACGACTCCCTGGCCTCCGGCTGGGGCGAGCCGGCCGGTGCCCCCGCGCCGGTGCCAACCGCGCGCGCGGAGGCACCGTCCGCAGGCGACGTCTACCTCGAGGTGCAGCGCAGCGCGGCCTTCCAGGAGGTGCGCGGCCGCTACCTGAGGTTCGTGGTCCCGGCGGTGACCGGTTTCCTCGTCTGGTACGTGGCGTACGTCGTCGCCGCCACGACCGCGCACGAGTTGATGGCGCGGCCCGTGGTGGGCGCGGTGAACGTGGCGATGCTCGCCGGGCTCGGGCAGTTCCTCACCACCTTCCTGCTCACCTGGGCCTACGCGCGGCACGCCCGGCGGCGCCGGGACCGGGCCGCGCTCGAACTGCGCTGGGACACCCAGGAAATGACGCGTGGCGCACGCGGCGGTGCGCTGTGACGGGCGATCATCAGACGCTCGGCCTGCTGCTGTTCAGCGGGTTCGTCGCCGTCACCCTCGGAATCACGACCTGGGTGAGCCGCAACCGCCAGGGGTCGGCGGAGGAGTTCTACGTCGGCGGACGACTCTTCACGCCCATGGAGAATGGTTTTGCCATCGCGGGCGACTACATGTCGGCCGCCTCCTTCCTGGGCATCTCCGGGCTCATCGCGCTGTTCGGATACGACGGGATGCTGTACTCGGTGGGCTTTTTGGTGGCCTGGCTCGTCGTGCTGCTGCTGGTCGCCGAACTGGTCCGCAACTGCGGCCGGTTCACGCTCGCGGACGTCGTGGCCGCGCGGATGCGGGAACGGCCGGTCCGGATCGCGACGGGAACCTCCTCGGTCACCGTGTCCGTTCTGTACCTGGTGGCGCAGATGGTGGGTGCGGGCAGCCTGGTCGCGCTGCTGCTGGGCGGGACCAGCGAGGCCGCGCGGTCCTGGACGGTCATCGGCGTCGGCGCGCTGATGGTGATCTACGTGTCGCTGGGAGGGATGCGGGCCACCACATGGATTCAGATCGTGAAGGCGGTCCTGCTGATGGGCGGGGCGATCGCCCTGACCGTGCTCGTCCTGACGCGCTTCCACGGCGACTTCGACCAGCTGCTGCGCACCGCCGCCGCTCGCAGCGGCCAGGGCGAGGCGTTCCTCGCGCCGGGACTGAAGTACGGCGGGGACTGGACGGCCCGCTTCGACTTCATCAGCCTCGGCCTCGCCCTGGTGCTGGGGACGGCCGGGCTGCCGCACATCCTGTCCCGGTTCTACACCGTGCCCACCGCCCGGGCGGCGCGGCGTTCGGTGGTGTGGGCGATCGGGCTGATCGGCGGCTTCTACCTGATGACGATCGTCCTCGGTTTCGGCGCCGCGGCCATCGTCGGGCCGGCCGCCGTACGGGCGTCGAACGCTGCCGGGAACACGGCGGTCCCACTGCTGGCCCTGGACCTGGGCGGCGGGCCGGGCTCGACGGGTGGGACGGTTCTCTTCGCGGTCGTCGCCGCCATCGCCTTCGCCACCATCCTCGCGGTGGTCGCGGGCATCACCCTGGCCTCCTCGGCATCCGTGGCGCACGACCTGTACGCGTCCCTGCGGCGCCGGAGGTCCGGGCCGCGCAGCGAGGTGAGGGTGGCACGCGCCGCCGCGGTCGGCGTCGGCGTCGTCGCGATCGCCCTCGGGCTGCTCGCGCGCGACCTCAACGTCGCCTTCCTGGTGGGCCTCGCCTTCGCCGTCGCCGCGTCGGCCAACCTGCCCGTGCTGCTCTATTCGCTGTTCTGGCGCGGCTTCACCACACGCGGTGCCGTGTGGTCCGTCTACGGCGGGCTGATCCCGGCCGTGGCGCTGGTGGCGCTGTCACCCGTGGTGTCGGGCAGCCCCGAATCACTGTTCCCCGGAGTGGACTTCCAGTGCTTCCCGTTGCAGAACCCGGGCCTTGTCTCGATCCCCCTGGGCTTCCTGGCGGGCTGGCTCGGCACGGTCACGTCGGCGGAGACCCCGGACGCCGCCAAGCACGCGGAGACGCAGGTGCGGGCGCTGACGGGGGCGGGTGCCGCTTGACGGGCCTTGCGTCGGGCCTGGCCGTGTGAGGGGCTTGTGCGGTGGGCGCGGCCGGGTGACGGGCTGTGTTGTGGGTGTGGCGGGTCATGGGCCGGGACTCGGGTGTGGCCGGGTGACGGGCTGTGCGGGGGCGCGGACGCGGACCGGCCGCGACCCGGGTGCGGCTGCGTCACGGCCCTGGCCGTGAATCGGGTGTGGCTGCGCGGTGCGGTCCCAGGACGCCGCTGCGGCTCAGGCAGTGGTCGCCCCCGGCTCGGGCACCGGTCGCCCGCGCCTCAGGTGCGGGTCGCCCACACGTAGCGGTGCTCCGGGCGGCCCGCGTCGCCGTACTTGAGGGTCAGCGTGGCCCGCCCTGTGCGCTCCAGGAGCTTCAGATAGCGCTGAGCGGTCTGCCGGCTCACCCCGGTCCGTTCCGCGATCTCCTGGGCGGACAGGGGGCCTTCCGCGTTCATCAAGGACTGGCGTACGAGCTCGGCGGTGGTGGGCGAGTGCCCCTTGGGCAGGTCCGGCTCCGAAGTCGCGGACAGCGCCCCGAAGATGCGGTCCACCTCAGCCTGTTCCGCCTCGCCGCCGCCGTCCAGGGTCCGGCGCAGCTCGGCGTACGCCTCCAGCTTGGCGCGCAGGCCGGCGAAGGCGAACGGCTTGACGAGGTACTGCAACGCGCCCTGCCGCATCGCCGCCTGCACGGTGGAGATGTCGCGCGCCGCCGTGACCATGATCACGTCGGTCTGATGGCCGCGCCGGCGCATCTCCCGCACCACCGTCAGGCCCGTCTCGTCGGGCAGGTAGTGGTCCATGAGCACCAGGTCCACATGAGGCAGCGCCTCCAGCTGACGGAGCGCCTCGACAGCGCTGTGCGCCTCCCCGGCCACGCGGAAGCCCGGCACCTTCTCGACGTAGGCGGCGTTCACGCGCGCGACCCTGGTGTCGTCGTCCACGACCAGGACCTCGATCATCACGCCTCCTCCTCGGTGGCCCGCTCGGCCGAAGGGACCGTGAGGGCCGCTTCCGCGCCCGGATCGGCCAGGGCCTCGGGCAGGACTACGGTGAACTCCGCGCCGCCACCCGCTGCTTCACCCACCGCCGCGGATCCGCCCTGGCGCTCCGCCAGTCTGCGCACCGTGGCGAGGCCGATACCGCGCTCCCGGTGCGCGGGCGGCTTCTTGGTGGACCAGCCCTCGGTGAAGATCAACTCTCCTAGCTCCACCGGGATGCCGGGACCGGTGTCCCGTACCGAGAGCACGACGGTACGGCCCTTCGTGGTCAGCTCGACCTCCACGCGCGCGTGCGGCGTGCCCGCGGCGGCGTCCAGCGCGTTGTCCACCAGGTTGCCGACGACGGTGACCAGCCCCCGGGCGTCGACCAGCCGGTCCGGAAGACGCGTACGCCCCGAGAGGCGCAGGGCGACGCCGCGCTCGGCAGCGACGGTCGACTTGCCGACCAGCAGCGCGGCGAGCAGCGGATCCCCGATCTTCTCGGTGACCTGCTCCGCGGTCGCCCGGTGGTCGCCGACCACCTCACCCACGAACTCGACCGCGTCGTCGTACATCTCCAGCTCCAGCAGCCCGAGGAGCGTGTGCATCCGGTTGGCGTGCTCGTGGTCCTGCGCGCGCAGGGCGTCGATCAGGCCCCGTGTCGAGTCCAGCTCGCGGCCGAGCTGCTCCAGTTCGGTGCGGTCGCGCAGGGTGGCGACGGCGCCGCCGTCGCCGGTGGGCATCCGGTTGGCGACCAGGACGCGCCGGCCGCGCACCGTCAGCAGGTCGGTGCCGGTCACCCGGCCGGCCAGGACGTCGGCCGTACGCCCCTCGCCGAGCGCCTCGTCCGGGGAGCTGCCCACAGCCTCGTGCCCGATGCCCAGGAGGCGCTGGGCCTCGTCGTTGAGCAGCCGGACACGGCCGGTGCGGTCCAGCGCGACGACGCCCTCCCGGATGCCGTGCAGCATCGCCTCCCGCTCGGCGAGCAGCCCCGCGATGTCGGAGAACGCCAGGTCCCGGGTCTGCCGCTGGACCCGCCGGGAGATCAGCCAGGCGGCCAGCGCACCGGCGGCCAGGGCGCCGCCCGCGTACGCCAGCAGCTCCGGGATCGCGTGGATCAGCAGTGCGCGGACACTGTCGTAGGCGATGCCGACCGAGACCGCCCCGACGATCTCCCCGTCGCCGTCCCGCAGCGGCACCTTCCCGCGCGCGGAGCGGCCGAGGGTGCCCTCGTCGATCTCCATGACTTCCTGGCCGGCGAGCGCGTCACTGGGGTCCGTGGAGACGTGTCTGCCGATCTGCGTGGGCTCGGTGTGCGACCACCGCACGCCCCGGTGGTCCATCACGACCACGTACTCCGCCTGCGTGGCGCGCCGGATCCGCTCCGCCTCACGCTGGACCGGCCCGTCGGCCGTCGCGGGCGTGCCGCGGACCTGCTCGGCGAGCTGCGGCTGCGCCGCGGTGGTCTGCGCGATGGCCAGCGCGCGCCGCATCGCCTGGTCGTCCAGCTGGTCGCCCAGGGGAGCGAGGAACAGGCCGGTCGCGAGCACCGCGACTCCCGCGGCGATCGCCACCTGCATCAACAGCACCTGCGAGAACACCCGGCGGGGAAGACCGAGGCGCAGACGGCGTGCGGGGGGAGTGGTGCTCATACCCACGAAGGTACGTGGGGGAGCGGGGGAGCCGTCGAGGGGTGCGGTGCTGACGTGGAGCGGGCTGGCCGGAGCCCGCCCTGCGGCGCCGGGACGTGATCGGCTCCGTGGACCGGGCCCGGGGCGGCCTCAGCCCGCGAGTGCCGTGTGCCTGAGTTCGTGGACCGCCACCACGTCCATCCGTGCCGGGGCGCCCAGGACGGACGTACCGCAGTTCTCCTCGCGCGGGGGGAGGGACGCACCCTGGGCGACGAGCACGCGCCAACGGCGTCCGTCCGCATGGGCGACGGTCACCTCCCAGCGAGGTGCCGCGCCGTCCGTCCGTACGGCGCTCTCGGTCCGTACGACGCTCAGCGCGTCCGCCGCGTACTCGCCGGCGGCCGTGCGCACGGCCAGTTCCGCCGCCTGACCGGGCCGCTCCCAGGCCGAGCGGCCCCGGCAGCCCTCCAGGAGGACTCGGCCTTCCTGGACGCCGTGCAGGACGTCCTTGACGGTGTGGGCCTCCACCCGGCCGTACGCGTAGCCGTGCGGCAGCACCAGCACCGTCGGGGAGAAGCGATGACCCCCCAAATGAGTGACCTCCCAGCTGCCGCTCATCCCGGAAGCGGCGAGCTCGTTCGCCAGGGGGCGGCCCAGGAGGGCGCAGCAGCGGTCGCGTTTGCCGTTGGTGCAGACGAGGGCGAGCGGGGCACCGGTGTGGGCGCCGCCCTGTAGCGCGGCGTCGAAAGTGTGGTGGTCACCCATGCCGAGGGCGGCGAAGTCGAGGTCGAGCAGCTGCGCCGGATCGTCGGTCACGGCGGCGTGCAGCCACGCGTTGCCGGGCATGGTGTGCGCCGCGTACACATGGCGCACGGCGGGCGGGCCGAAGTCGGCGTGGCGGCCGGGGCGGCGGATGAGCGCGATGCGGACGCCCGTGTCCTTCGCGGCCGCTTCCAGCGCCCGGCCCAGTGCGGGGTCCAGGTGGCTCGAAGTGAGCGCCCTGGCGCCCCATGGACCCGGCTGCTCCACCAGGAGCCAGGTCCTGGCGGTCGCGGCGGTTCCGGAAACGGGCTCGTCGAGGTCCCGCGAGACGGTTGCACACCTACTCACACAGGGGAGCCTAACCTGACTTCGTCCAGGGTGACTTCCGGACGTCCCCGGTGACCTGTCCCGGGAAGGGTTGCGGCGGACGAGGGCCCACGTAGTGGCCGCTGGGGCGCATGCGCAAGGGGCGCTCGCCGTACTCCTCCAGGGCGTGGGCGATCCAGCCCGCCGTGCGTGCCACCGCGAAGATCGTCTCCCCCGCTGCCGGAAGCATTCCTCCGGCGACGGTGAGCACGGCGAGGGCCATGTCGACGTTGGCGTGCAGCGGGGTGTGCCGGGCGGCCGTGGCCATGACGTCCCGGGCGGCGGCCAGGGCGGGCTCGGCGTCCGGCATCTCCTCCAGCGCGGCGAACAGCGCCCGCGCGCGTGGGTCCTCGCCCGGGTACAGCCGGTGGCCGAGGCCCGGGACACGGCGTCCGGCCCGCAGCTCCTCCGCGACCACGGGCGCCGGGTCACCCTGGTCGAGCACTTCGACGAGCATCCGGTGGGCGAGACCGCTGGCCGCGCCGTGCAGGGGGCCCTCGAGAACGCCCAGCCCGGCGGAGACGGCCGCGTAGGCGTGTGCCCGGGCCGACGCGGCGACGCGCACCGCGAGCGTCGAGGCGGCCAGGTCGTGGTCGACGAGCAGGCCGAGCGCCGTGTCCAGGGCGCGCAGCGAGGCCTCGTCCGGGTCGCGTGGGCTGAGCCGTCTCCAGAGGCGCTGGGCCAGGGAGCCCTCGTCGCGGTGGGTGCGGCGTTGGGGCGGCAGGGCCGCGACGAGTGTGGGAATCAGCAGGCGGGCGGTGCCGAGAACGGCGTCCTCGGACAGGTCGAAGCGCAGCGGGTCCGTGCTGGCGGCGGCGGCCACGGCGACGCGCAGCCGGTCTGTGGGGCCGCTGTGCTCGGGCAGGGAGTCGACCGCGCGCCGCGCGACGGCGACCGAGGCCAAGGGCGCGTGGAAGGTGATCCCGGGGCGCAGCTGCCCGGTCCACAGCCACTCCGCGATCTCCTCGTAGCTGTGGCGTGCGGCCAGTTCGGTCGCGTCGACGCCCCGGAAGTAGTACCGGTCCGACTCGATCAGCGTGATGCGGGTGCGGACGCCCATGTCGGTGCCGGTGGCGGGACTCCCGCCGCTCTCCCGCCGGTTGCGGCGGGCGAGTGCCTCCACCTCCTCGGCGTCGAACGTGCTGCCCCGGCCCCCGGGCGGGCGGTAGCTGCTCAGCTGGCCCCGGCTCACGTAGGCGTACACGGTCTCCGCCTTCACGCCGAGCAGTTCCGCGGCCTCCTTGGTGCTCAGCCGCCGGCCCGGTGGGACGCGGCCGGATTCTTGATCGCGCATGGGGGTCACCGTAGCCGTCTGAGTGACACATTGACTCCTGTATTGATGCAATCAATATTGACAGACATTGAGTCAACCATGGACAGTCGCATCAAGTCCAGGGAGGAAAACATGTCCGTCAACAGGTCCGCATCCATTCCTGTAGACGTACCGCGGGGGCTCGCGGGCGTCGTCGTGACCGACACCGAGATCGGCGACGTACGGGGTCTTGAGGGCTTCTACCACTACCGGCAGTACTCGGCCGTCGAACTCGCGCAGACCCGGCCCTTCGAGGACGTCTGGCACTTGATGGTGTACGGGGAACTCCCGGCCGACGCCGTGAGCGCTTCGGCGTTCACCGCCGGGACCGCGGCGCTGCGACGGCTTCCCGACGAGGTGGCGGCGGCCCTGCCCGCCGTCGCGGCGGCCGGCGGGCAGGGCCCGCTCGCCGGACTGCGCACCGCGCTGTCACTGCTGGGCGCCGCGAAGGGCTTCCGCCCGCTGTACGACATCGACGCGGACCGGCGGCGCGAGGACACACTCGTGGCGACCGCGGCCGTACCGACCCTGCTCACTGCCCTGCACCGGCTCGGGAAGGGGCTGGCGCCGGTGCCGCCGCGTGAGGACCTGTCGTACGCGGCGAACTACTTGTACATGCTGACCGGCGAGGAACCCGATCCGCGGCGAGCCCGTGCCGTCGAGCAGTACCTGATCTCAACCATTGATCATGGATTCAATGCATCAACTTTTACGGCCCGGGTCATCGCGTCCACCGGTGCCGACGTGGGCGCCTGCCTGGGCGGGGCGGTCGGCGCGCTCTCGGGGCCTCTGCACGGGGGTGCCCCGAGCCGGGCGCTGGACACCCTGGACGCGATCGGCACGGTGGACCGCATCGACCCCTGGATCCGGGAACGCGTCCTCGCCGGCGACCGCATCATGGGTTTCGGGCACCCCGTCTACCGCACGGAGGACCCGCGCTCCCGCATGCTGCGGGGCATCGCCCAGGAGTTCGGCGGGCCGCTGGTCGACTTCGCGGTGGAGGTGGAACGCCGGGTGGAGACGATTCTCGCCGAACTCAAGCCCGGCCGTGAACTGCACACCAACGTGGAGTTCTACGCCGGCGTGGTCATGGAACTCTGCGGCCTGCCCCGCGAGATGTTCACGCCGACCTTCGCCGCGGCGCGCGTGGTCGGCTGGAGCGCCAACATCCTGGAGCAGTCCCAGGACTCGAAGATCATCCGCCCGGCGGCGCGGTATGTGGGGCCACCGCCGCGGCGGACTTCGCCGGCAGCTATCTGACGTCAGGAACCCGCGGTCCCGCCGTTCCGCGCCTCTTGGATGGCCTGCTCGATGATGCGGAAGAGCCTTCCTTCGTCGCTGTCCGGCGGAAGGCCTTCCTTGGCTGCGCGCGAGGCTGCCCAGTAGCGCTGGAATGCCGGGCTCCGTATCAGAGAGCGGGCGTATTCGAGTAACGCCGACTCGGTTATTCCGCCCCATTTGTATACGAGGAGGTAATGGCCGAAGGTCAAATTGGCGAAAAGATACTGGCGAACCACTGCAGGTTCTTCGCCGGGGTAGTCGTTCCAGACCTGAGCCAGAGCGGGATCGTCCATGACCATCTGAGTCAGTTGGACGTGCAGGGCGCGAAGGTCTGCTTCAGCGCTTCGGTGCAATTCATCCCGCGACGCGATGAGTTCCTGTCGCTGAAGCGCCAGCTCCTGACGCTGCATACGCAGTTCCCGTAGCTGAAACAACAAGGTGACCACGAGGAGGATGAGGGCCAGGCCCGAGAAGACGGTACTCAGCCCCCCGAAGTAGTTCCCGATGGCGCTGCGTTCCATCGCTGTCTGCCGCCCGCCGTTGGCTTCTTCGACGCCCGTGACGAGCCATCCGCTGATCACGATGGAGGCGACACCTACGAGGACCGTGCCGGCAATGGCTGACGCCCCCCATGTGAAGAACCGGATCAGCGATTGCCGTGGCGTTCGACGCGGCATGTTTCCCTCCCTGGGTCGGCGGGATACTGCCCGATGCCCGGGGAGGGAAACCGCAGGAAGAGCGGGGGATAGCGAGCGGCGCCCTTCCGGTCAGGTGTCCGGGAATTCCTTCCTGGCCCTGACGAGGGCTTCCCGGGTGACGATGACGATCCGTTCGTGATCGGCCCGTGCGGCGTCACTCGGGAGAAGCCGTTCCAGGAACTGAGTCGCTTCCGTGCCGATCACGGCGAAGGTGCCGTCGGACAGTTCAAGGATTTCGGGGGTAGTTGGCCCCCGGGATGCTGCCGCGTTCGCGAGGGGAGTCGCCGATCCGACGGACGATCTCGATGACTTCGTTTCCGTTTGCCCTACGACTGGAGGACGCGCACATTACTGCACCGACAGAAGGTCGGGCTTCTGTGCGAGCGTCTTCTCAGTCGGCCGGCGGCTCGCCCACCACCCACCATTCCTCGGTGTTTGCCTCCTTCATCTACCGAAGAAGGCCGTCCACCATGCGTCCCAACTCGGCCTCGTCCGAGTCCTCGGGCAAGGTGGCGCGCTGGCCGCGGGTCGCGAATCAGTACTCGCGCACCACGGGGTTCTGCAGCAGACCGCGGACCCGCCCGAAGAACTCCTCCCGGCTGAGATTGCCGATGCGGTAGTAGAAGAGCAGGTTCGTGTACAGGGCGTTCGCGAAGAGGTACTGGCGGCGCTCCAGGGGTGATGCCGGCGCTTCGCAGATGTCCAGCACCTCGGCCAGTTCCGGGCTGTCGATCGCCTTGCTGAGCAGCTTCCAGTGCAGGTGCTGCTGGTTGGCGAGGTTGGTGTGCCGTTGCGAGTGAGCCACCTGTGTTTCCAGGCGGTCGAGTCGTGCCCGCACGGCACGCACCGTGCGGCGTTCCGCGGCCAGCGCGGCGAGGGCTCCGGTCAGCAGGCCCAGGCCCGCTGCAGCCGCGGTGCCCAGCCCCCGTGTCCCTGCCTTCATCTTCCGTACCAGTCAGCGAGTCAGGTCTGCCAGGTGCCGAGCGGCTCTGAAAGGCGGGGAGGCGGAGAGGAGGCGCACGGAAGGAAGCGAGGGTCGCACAAACCGGCGCCATCTGCCCCGCTCGCGCTGCTAACAATCGTTCACTTCGCGGAGATTCTGCGTGCTCGTATCCTTGCCCGGCATGCAAGTTCCGTAAGGTGCGCCGGGGTGTGAACCGGTGTGCGCGTAGGCGTGAGAGAGGTCGCACGGTGGGGCTGAGCCCGAGTTCCCGGCAGATCCCGGTCGTCGTACTCGCCGGATTCCTGGGCTCCGGCAAGACGACACTGCTCAACCACCTCCTGCACCGCAGCGGAGGCAGCCGTATCGGTGCCCTCGTCAACGACTTCGGAGCCATCGAGATCGACGCCATGGCGGTGGCGGGCGCCCTCGGTGACTCCACCGTCTCCCTCGGCAACGGCTGCCTGTGCTGTGCCGTCGACGCCGGTGAGCTGGACGTCTACCTCGACCGGCTGGCGCACCCCGGTGCCGGGATCGACGTCGTCGTCATCGAGGCCAGCGGACTCGCCGAGCCTCAGGAACTGGTGCGGATGGTGCTGGCCAGCGAGCATCCGGGCATCGTCTACGGCGGGCTCGTGGAGGTCGTCGACGCCGCCGAGTTCGACGACACGCGCGCGAAGCACCCCGAGATCGACCGGCATCTCGCCCTCGCCGATCTCGTCGTGGTCAACAAGACCGACCGGGCGCCGGGCGCCGAGCGCGTCCTCGCCCTCGTCCGGAGCCTCATCGACGGGGCCGCGGTCGTCCCCGCGACGTACGGCCGTATCGACCCCGAGTTCCTCTTCGACTGCCGGCCCTCGCGGGAGCGCATCGGGCAGCTGTCGTTCGACGACCTGCATGATCATCACGGCCCGGGTGCGGAGCACGAGCATGCGGGGCACCTGCACGCCGCCTACGACAGCCTCTCCTTCGTCTCCGAAGTACCCCTCGACCCGCGGCGGTTGATGGCGTTCCTCGACAGCCGCCCCGAGGGGCTCTACCGGATCAAGGGGTACGTCGACTTCGGCCCGCACGATCCGCGCAACCGGTATGCCGTGCACGCCGTCGGACGGTTCCTGCGCTTCTGCCCGGAGCCCTGGGAAGCGGACGGCGAACGCCTCACCCAGCTCGTCCTCATCGGCTCCGGCATCGACGCGCCGGCGCTCGACAAGGAGCTCGCGGCGTGCAGGAGTGACGCCACGCACGCCGATGAGCACGGCATGTGGGGCGTCCTGCGCTACGTACCGGACGCACGGGATGCGGACCCGCGGGATCCGTACGCCACGAATCCCGCGGAGCCCCCGCTCTAGACAGACCGGCCTGGCCGCTCTCGGCCCGGACAGGCTCCCCTGGACCGGCCCCCTCTCGGCCTAGACCGGCCCCGCCACCGCCGCGACCGGCTTGGCAAGGGACACGCCCGAGCCGTCGCGGCGTGGGTCCATCTCGGACAGCTCGGTGGGCGAGCCGTTCTTCTGCGCGGCCAGCGCCGGGGTGGCGCCCGCCCAGGCGAACGACAGGCAGTCCTCGCCCTTCAGGAACCGCTGGCAGCGCACGCCACCGGTCGCCCGGCCCTTGCGCGGGTACTGGTCGAAGGGGGTCAGCTTGGCCGTCGTCTGCACGGAGTCGTCCAGGGTGCCGCGCGAGCCCGCCACCGTGAAGACGACCGCGTCGACCGCCGGGTCCACCGCGGTGAAGGAGATGACCTTGGCACCCTCGGTGAGCTTGATGCCCGCCATACCGCCCGCCGGGCGCCCCTGCGGGCGCACCTGTGAGGCCTGGTAGCGCAGCAGCTGCGCGTCGTCCGTGACGAAGACCAGGTCCTCCTCACCCGTCCGCAGCTCGATGGCGCCGACGATCCGGTCGCCCTCCTTGAGGGTGATGACCTCCAGCTCGTCCTTGTTGGCCGGGTAGTCGGGGACCACGCGCTTGACGACGCCCTGCGCCGTGCCCAGCGCGAGCCCGGGGGAGGACTCGTCGAGCGTGGTCAGGCAGACCACCGTCTCGTCACCCTCCAGGGAGACGAACTCGGCGAGCGGCGCGCCACCGGAGACGTTCGGCGACGTCGTCGTCTCCGGGAGCTGCGGGAGATCGACGACGTTGATCCGCAACAGCCGGCCCGCCGAGGTCACCGCGCCCACCTCGCCGCGGGCCGTGGCCGGCACCGCCGAGACGATCACGTCGTGCTTGACGCGCCTGGCGGCGGCGCCCTCGGGGAACGGCTCGGCGTTCGCCGTGCGGGCCAGCAGCCCCGTCGAGGACAGCAGGACCCGGCAGGGGTCGTCGGCCACCTGAAGCGGGACGGCGGCCACCGCGGTGGCGGTCGAGTCGAGCAGGACCGTACGCCGGTCGGTGCCGAACTTCTTCACCACCGCGGCCAGTTCGGACGAGACCAGCTTGCGCAGCTCGGCGTCCGACTCGAGGATCCGCGTGAGCTCCGAGATCTCCGCGGTGAGCCGGTCCTTCTCGGCGTCCAGCTCGATGCGGTCGTACTTGGTCAGGCGGCGCAGCGGCGTGTCCAGGATGTACTGCGTCTGGATCTCGCTCAGCCCGAAGCGCTCGATCAGGCGCTCCTTGGCCTGGGCGGAGTTCTCGCTGGAGCGGATCAGGCGGATCACCTCGTCGATGTCCACCAGCGCCGTGAGCAGGCCCTCGACCAGGTGCAGCCGGTCACGCTTCTTTCCGCGGCGGAACTCCGAGCGGCGGCGCACGACCTCGAAGCGGTGGTCGAGGTAGACCTCCAGGAGTTCCTTCAGACCCAGGGTGAGGGGCTGGCCGTCGACCAGGGCGACGTTGTTGATGCCGAAGGACTCCTCCATGGGCGTGAGCTTGTAGAGCTGCTCCAGGACCGCCTCCGGCACGAAACCGTTCTTGATCTCGATGACCAGGCGCAGCCCGTGCTCGCGGTCCGTGAGGTCCTTGACGTCGGCGATGCCCTGCAGCTTCTTCGAACCGACCAGGTCCTTGATCTTCGCGATGACCTTCTCCGGACCGACCGCGAAGGGCAGCTCGGTGACGATCAGGCCCTTGCGGCGTGCCGTCACGTCCTCCACGGACACCGTGGCCCGGATCTTGAACGTGCCGCGGCCCGTCTCGTAGGCGTCCCGGATCCCGGAGAGGCCGACGATCCGGCCGCCGGTGGGCAGGTCGGGGCCCGGGATGTGGCGCATCAGGGCGTCGAGGTCGGCGTTCGGATGCTTGATCAGGTGGCGGGCGGCCGCGATGACCTCGCGCAGGTTGTGCGGCGGCATGTTCGTGGCCATGCCGACCGCGATCCCGGACGAGCCGTTGACCAGCAGGTTCGGGAAGGCGGCGGGCAGCGCCACCGGCTCCTGCTCCTGGCCGTCGTAGTTCGGGGCGAAGTCGACCGTGTCCTCGTCGATCGACTCCGTCATCAGGCTGGTGGCATCGGCCATCCGGCACTCGGTGTACCGCATGGCGGCGGGCGGGTCGTCGTTGCCGAGGGAGCCGAAGTTGCCGTGGCCGTCGACCAGGGGCACCCGCATGGAGAACGGCTGCGCCATGCGCACCAGGGCGTCGTAGATCGACGCGTCGCCGTGCGGGTGGAGCTTACCCATGACCTCGCCGACCACGCGGGCGCACTTCACGTAGCCGCGGTCGGGGCGTACGCCCATCTCGTTCATCTGGTAGACGATGCGGCGGTGGACGGGCTTGAGACCGTCACGGGCGTCCGGCAGGGCCCGGGAGTAGATGACCGAGTACGCGTACTCGAGGAAGGAGCCCTGCATTTCGTCCACGACGTCGATGTCGAGGATCCGCTCCTCGTACGAGTCGTCGGGCGGCGGGGTCTTCGTGCTGCGGCGGGCCATCGCTGCCGGCTCCTCCTGTTTTCTGGTCGTTCGCCCACGGGGGCGCTGAGGTCCCTGCGGCTCACTCTTGCTGAAGCGTGAACGGCATCTGCCGCGGACCATTGTGGACCGCGCCACTGACAACGCGGACGCTGGACCCGACGTCGGCCGCCGGGCCCCGCGCCGACCCGCAGGCTACGCCCTCGCGACGGGCAACCCGGTTCTCGCTCTGGGCGTACGCGCTCCGGGAACTTCACACCAGGTCGGCACGCTTGCATACAGTGGCAGGACTGGCAGGATTTCCGCGGTTTCCCGACCGCACCGCGATCGAAGGGACGTACATGCCCATGGGTCACACGGCCACAGCCGAGGCAGGCTCCGGCGGGCTGACAGCGACAGAGCACCGCCTGGACAACGGCCTGCGTGTGGTGCTCTCCGAGGACCACCTGACCCCGGTCGCCGCGGTGTGCCTGTGGTACGACGTCGGCTCACGCCACGAGGTCAAGGGGCGCACCGGCCTGGCTCACCTTTTCGAGCACTTGATGTTCCAGGGGTCCGCCCAGGTGAAGGGCAACGGGCACTTCGAACTGGTGCAGGGCGCGGGCGGCTCCCTGAACGGCACCACCAGCTTCGAGCGCACCAACTACTTCGAGACCATGCCGACCCACCAGCTGGAGCTCGCCCTCTGGCTGGAGGCGGACCGCATGGGCTCGCTGCTCACCGCCCTCGACGACGAGTCGATGGAGAACCAGCGGGACGTCGTCAAGAACGAGCGCCGCCAGCGCTACGACAACGTCCCCTACGGAACCGCTTTCGAGAGGCTCGCCGCCCTCGCCTACCCGGAGGGCCACCCTTACCACCACACGCCGATCGGCTCGATGGCCGACCTGGACGCGGCGACCCTGGAGGACGCCCGCCAGTTCTTCCGGACGTACTACGCGCCGAACAACGCGGTGCTGTCGGTCGTCGGTGACATCGACCCCGAACAGACGCTGGAATGGATCAAGAAGTACTTCGGCTCCATCGCCGGCCACGACGGCAAGCCCACCCCGCGTGACGGCTCGCTGCCCGAGGTCATCGGCAGGGAGCTGCGTGAGGTCGTCGAGGAGGAGGTCCCGGCGCGTGCCCTGATGGGCGCCTACCGGCTCCCGCACGACGGCACACGCGCGTGCGACGCGGCCGATGTCGCGCTCACCATCCTCGGCGGCGGCGAGTCGTCCCGCCTGTACAACCGGCTGGTACGACGGGACCGTACCGCCGTCGCGGCCGGATTCGGCCTGCTGCGGCTGGCCGGAGCGCCCTCCCTGGGGTGGCTGGACGTGAAGACGTCCGGGGACGTCGAGGTGCCGGTCATCGAGGCGGCCATCGACGAGGAGCTCACCCGGTTCGCCGAGGAGGGCCCGACGGCCGAGGAAATGGAACGCGCGCAGGCCCTGTTGGAGCGCGAGTGGCTGGACCGGCTCGGCACGGTCGCCAGCCGTGCCGACGAACTCTGCCGGTACGCGGTGCTGTTCGGCGACCCGAAGCTCGCCTTCACCGCCGTACGGCGCGTGCTGGAGGTGACGGCCGAGGAGGTCCAGGAGGTCGCCAAGGCACGCCTGCGGCCCGACAACCGCGCGGTACTCGTCTACGAGCCCACGGCCACCGAAGCCGGCGAGACCGACGCAGACGACGACACCGACGCCGCGCCGGCCGCCGCCGGCGACGACACCGAGGAGGCGGCCAAGTGACCGAGCTCGCCACGATGGACTTCCACCCCCGGCCGCAGGCGGGCGAGGCCCGTCCCTGGGCGTTCCCGGCCCCCGCGCGCGGGGCGCTGGACAACGGCCTGACGGTGCTGCGCTGCCACCGGCCCGGCCAGCAGGTCGTCGCCGTGGAGGTGCTGCTGGACGCGCCTTTGGAGGCCGAGCCGGCCGGCCTGGACGGCGTCGCCACGATCATGGCGCGGGCCTTCTCCGAGGGCACCGACAAGCACTCCGCCGAGGAGTTCGCGGCCGAGCTGGAGCGCTGCGGCGCCACCCTGGACTCGCACGCGGACCACCCCGGCGTACGGCTGAGCCTGGAGGTGCCGGTCTCCCGCCTGCCCAAGGCCCTCGGTCTGCTGGCCGACGCCCTCAGGGCGCCCGCGTTCGCCGACAGCGAGGTCGAGCGGCTGGTGCGCAACCGCCTCGACGAGATCCCGCACGAGCTGGCGAACCCGGCCCGGCGGGCCGCCAAGGAGCTCTCCAAGGAGCTGTTCCCGGCGACCTCGCGCATGTCCCGCCCGCGCCAGGGCACCGAGGAGACGGTCGCGAAGATCGACTCCGCCGCCGTACGCGCCTTCTACGAGCGGCACGTCCGCCCCGCCACGGCCACCGCCGTGGTTGTCGGCGACCTCACCGGCGTGGACCTCGACGCACTGCTCGGCGAAACCCTGGGCGCCTGGACCGGCTCCCGGGCGCAGCCGCGCCCCGTGCCGCCGGTGACCGCCGACGACACCGGCCGCGTGGTGATCGTGGACCGTCCCGGCGCGGTCCAGACCCAGCTGCTGATCGGCCGGGTCGGTCCCGACCGGCACGACCGTGTATGGGCCGCGCAGGTGCTCGGCACGTACTGCCTGGGCGGCACCCTCACCTCCCGTCTGGACCGCGTCCTGCGCGAGGAGAAGGGCTACACCTACGGGGTGCGCTCGTTCGGCCAGGTGCTGCGTTCCGCTCCGGACGGCAGCGGTGCCGCCATGCTCGCCATCAGCGGCTCCGTGGACACGCCGAACACCGGCCCCGCGCTGGAGGACCTCTGGACGGTGCTGCGCACGCTCGCCGCGGACGGCCTCACGGACGCCGAGCGGGACGTCGCGGTGCAGAACCTCGTCGGTGTGGCGCCGCTGAAGTACGAGACCGCCGCGGCCGTTGCGGGGACCCTGGCCGACCAGGTCGAGCAGCACCTGCCCGACGACTACCAGGCGAGGCTGTACCAGCAGCTCGCCGCCACCGGGACCGTCGAGGCCACCGCGGCGGTCGTCAGCGCCTTCCCCGCGGACCGTCTGGTGACGGTCCTCGTCGGTGACGCGGCGCAGATCAAGGAGCCCGTCGAGGCCCTCGGCATCGGTGAAGTCACCGTCGTGCCGGCCGAGTAGAGGCCCGCGGAGGGCACGCGCGTGCAGGGCCCTGGTGACGGAAGCGTCACCAGGGCCCCGCTATGTCCGCATTGGGGCGGAGGTTGCCCGTCTGACCTGTGGGATGCGCTACAAACGCCGGATTGCGTTTGGGGATTGAAAGATGTCCCGCTTAGCGTCATCCGGGCTGTCCGTCAGGCAGTGCGCCGCACCCGCGGCACCGGACAGTCATCGCCGAGTCCCCGTACGGCGCGAGCCAGGGGAGCCGGGGACCCAACCATGAAGTCCCTGGGGTGAATCGGACGCCCGCGCGCGGCGAGGGAGTCCGTAGGAGACCTTCCTGCTCCGAACCCGTCAGCTAACCCGGTAGGCGAGAGGGAAGGAAAGGACCAGCCACCACATGGCGTTCACGCGCGCCACCGGGAAGCATCGCCGTCCCAGCCGGATGAAGCGCACCACCGCCCACGCGGCGGGTGTCGCGGCGCTCACCACCACCGGTGTCATCGGCACCCTGGCCGCTCCCGCGCTCGCCGCCGAGCCCGCGGCCGAGCAGTCCGGCCTGCTCCCGGTCATCGCCATCGGCGACTCGGTCGCCGAGCAGATAGATGCCCAGGCCGCCGCCCAGAAGCAGGCCGCCGCGGTGGCGGCCGCCGAGCGGAAGGCCGAGGCCGCCGCGAAGAAGCGGGCCCAGGAGCGGGCCAAGGAGGCGCGCGAGGCCAAGGAGCGCGCCGCCCGTGAGGCCGAGCGCAAGCGCCTCAACGCCTATGTGGCGCCGATCAGCGGCTCCCACGTCTCCACCGGCTACCGGTCCGGCGGCGCGCTGTGGTCCTCCGGCAGCCACACGGGTGTCGACTTCCACGCCGCGAGCGGCACGCCCGTGCGCTCTGTCGGCTCCGGCACCGTGGTCGAGGCCGGCTGGGGCGGGGCGTACGGCAATCAAGTCGTGATCAAGATGAACGATGGTACGTACACCCAGTACGGGCACCTGTCGTCCATCGCGGTCTCGGTGGGCCAGACGGTCACCCCGGGGCAGCAGATCGCCCTGTCCGGCGCCACCGGCAACGTCACCGGAGCGCACCTGCACTTCGAGGCCCGTACGACGGCCGAGTACGGCACGGACATCGATCCGGTCGCCTACCTCCGCTCGCACGGCGTCGGCGTCTGACGGCGAATCGCCCGCTTCCCGCGGCCCCGGCTCCCTGAGCCGGGGCTTTCGGCGTTTCGTGCTCCGGTATGTCCAAAAGATATCCATGGATTCCGGCCCGCCATCGGAAATCCCGGCCCATTGCAATAGAGTCACGGAACACACGTCAGTCGTCGACGTTGCACGGGGATTAAGGCGGAGGTCGGTCATGCGTATTCCGGCGCGTTCGGTGTGCACGGCCATCCGGGACGACATCGTCGCGGGTGTCTACGAGCGGGGCGGCCGGCTCACCGAGGAACTCCTCGCCCGCCGCTACGGAGTCTCGCGTGTCCCCGTCCGCGAGGCGCTGCGCACGCTGGAGGCGGAGGGCTTCGTGGTGACCCGGCGGCACGCGGGCGCGTGCGTGGCGGAGCCGACCGAGCAGGAGGCCGCCGACCTGCTGGAGATGCGCCTGCTGCTGGAACCGCTCGGCGCCGCGCGGGCCGCCCAGCGGCGCACCGAGGCCCATCTGAAGGTGCTGCGCGGCCTGGTCAGACTGGGCCAGGAGAGGACCAGGCGGGGTGGCAGCGAGGATCTGCGCTCACTGGGCGGCTGGTTCCACGAGACGCTCGCCCAGGCCTCCGGCAGCCCCGCCCTGATCGCGATGCTGACCCAGCTGCGGCACAAGATCGCCTGGATGTACGCCGTGGAGGCGCCTGTCAGCCCTGTGGAGTCCTGGACGGAGCACGGCGCGATCGTGGACGCGGTGGCGCGCGGCGACGGTGAGCGGGCGCGGGCGGTCACGGCGCTGCACGCCGAGCGTGCGACCGGCGCGCACCGGCTCCGGTTTCCCGGAAACGGTGATCGCGCGGACCGTGTGAGGACTTCGCAACATGCCGTAAACATGTCGGGCCCACGGCATTAACAAGAGCGCCGTATACAAAGAAGTGAAAATCTGCGGCGGCGCATTTTTGCTGCCGTTTTCGGCGTTCTCTGAATTGTTGGCGAGACCCGTTGCGAAAACGCGGGCGCGCGGGCCGGGAAACGGTTGAAGCCGCGCCACCCGGAAAAGGGCGGCGCGGCTTCAGGAATGCCGTCGGCCGGTCAGACGGTCTCGGGAAGCTCCTCGAGGCCCTCCGCGACCAGCTTGGCCAGACGGCCGAGCGCGGCTTCCGCGCCCTCGGCGTCGGAAGCCAGGACGATCTCCTCGCCCCCCTGGGCGCCCAGCCCCAGGACGGCCAGCATGGAGGCCGCGTTGACGGGGTTGCCGCCCGCCTTGGCGATCGTCACCGGGACGCCTGCGGCCGTGGCGGCTCGGACGAAGATGGAGGCGGGGCGGGCGTGGAGACCCTCGGCCCAGCCGACGTTGACGCGGCGCTCAGCCATGTGATGCTGCCCTTCAGGTGTTCAGGGTTGTCTAGACCAGTTTCCCATATGGTGAAGCATGCCCGGACGGGCCCGTGGCCCGTCCCGGAGTGCGAGCCGGACCGCGGCCTCGGTCCGGCGGGCATCCCTCCACAGACTGCCTCGCGCCGATGTCGTACGCGAGCCGTACTCTGGGGCCCATGCAGAGCCCGTCGGACCGGCACGAGTACCCCGCCCACTGGGAGGCCGACGTGGTGCTGCGCGACGGCGGCACCGCGCGCATCCGGCCCATCACCGTCGACGACGCCGAGCGCCTGGTCAGCTTCTACGAGCAGGTCTCGGACGAGTCGAAGTACTACCGCTTCTTCGCGCCCTACCCGCGCCTGTCCGCGAAGGACGTCCACCGCTTCACGCACCACGACTTCGTGGACAGGGTGGGACTCGCTGCCACCATCGGCGGCGAGTTCATCGCCACCGTACGCTACGACCGCATCGGCGCCGACGGCATGCCCGCGTCCGCGCCCGCCGACGAGGCCGAGGTCGCCTTCCTGGTGCAGGACGCACACCAGGGGCGCGGGGTCGCCTCGACGCTGCTGGAGCACATCGGCGCCGTCGCCCGCGAGCGCGGCATCCGCCGCTTCGCCGCCGAGGTGCTGCCCTCCAACACCAAGATGATCAAGGTGTTCACGGACGCCGGTTACACCCAGAAGCGCAGCTTCGAGGACGGTGTCGTACGCCTGGAGTTCGACCTCGAACCCACCGACCGCTCGCTCGCGGTGCAACGCGCGCGGGAGCAGCGCGCGGAGGGGCGGTCGGTTCGGCGGCTGCTGACGCCCGGCTCGATCGCCGTCGTCGGCACCGGACGCACACCCGGGGGCGTCGGCCGCAGCGTGCTCGGCAACATCCGGGAAGCCGGCTTCACCGGCCGCCTGTACGCCGTCAACAGGGCGCTCGGCGAAGGACAGAAGGAACTCGACGGGGTCCCGGCGCACCGCTCGGTGCGGGACATCGACGAGCCCGTGGACCTCGCCGTGGTGGCGGTGCCCGCGGGGCACGTGCCCGAGGTGGTCGCCGAGTGCGGGGAGCACGGGGTCCAGGGGCTCGTCGTGGTCTCCGCCGGGTACGCCGAGAGCGGGCCCGACGGACGTGAGCGCCAGCGTGAACTCGTGCGGCACGCGCGCGCGTACGGCATGCGGATCATCGGGCCGAACACCTTCGGGATCATCAACACCTCCCCGGAGGTGCGGCTCAACGCCTCGCTGGCACCCGAGATGCCACGGCCCGGGCGGATCGGGCTGTTCGCGCAGTCCGGGGCGATCGGCATCGCGCTGCTGTCCCGGCTGCACCGGCGCGGCGGCGGGGTGACGGGGGACACGGGCGTGTCGACGTTCGTCTCCTCCGGCAACCGCGCGGACGTCTCCGGCAACGACCTGCTTCAGTACTGGTACGACGATCCGGACACCGACGTCGTGCTGATGTACCTGGAGTCCATCGGCAACCCGCGCAAGTTCACCCGCCTCGCGCGCAGGACCGCGGCGGCGAAGCCGCTCGTGGTGGTCCAGGGCGCGCGCCACGGGGGAGCGGCACCGCAGGGACACGCGGTACGGGCGACGCGGCTGCCGTACGCCACCGTGTCCGCGCTGCTGGGGCAGGCCGGCGTGATCCGGGTCGACACGATCACCGAGCTGGTGGACGCCGGGCTGCTGCTCGCGCGCCAGCCGCTGCCGGCGGGGCCACGCGTGGCGATCGTGGGGAACTCCGAATCGCTGGGGCTGCTCACCTACGACGCCTGTCTGGCCGAGGGGCTGCGGCCCCAGGCTCCGCTGGACCTCACCACCGCGGCCTCGCCGGAGGACTTCCGTCAGGCGCTGACGCGGGCCCTGGCGGACGACACCTGTGACGCCGTCGTGGTGACCGCGATACCGATGGTGGGGGAGGGGACGGCGGGGGACGCGGCGCTGGCGGAGGCCCTGAGGTCGGGCGCGACGGCGGTTCCAGCGAAGCCGGTGCTGGTGGTGCACGTGGAGCTGGGCGGACTCGCGGACGCGCTTTCCGCGGCGGCGAGCACGGCACCGCAGGCGACGCCGGCGGGCGGTGCGGGCGCTCAGCCCTTCCGCCCGGCGGAACGCCAGCAGGCGCCGGGTGCGGGCGCGGGCTCGGGCGGGCCGGCTCCCGGGCGCGTCAGGCCACCGGAGCGAGGGACTCCGTCGTCTCCCCGAGCAGGTAGGTCCGCGGAGCCGTGGACGCCGTCGTCCTCCGGGGCAGGTAGGTCCGCGGAGCGAGGGGCTCCGTCGTCCTCCGGGGCAGGTAGGTC
>NZ_JBIDCW010000019.1:124754-160553 GCF_043204795.1 Streptomyces sp. NPDC047706
GGCTCCGTCGTCCTCCGGGGCAGGTAGGTCCGCGGAGCGAGGGGCTCCGTCGTCCTCCGGGGCAGGTAGGTCCGCGGAGCGAGGGGCTCCGTCGTCCCCCCGGCCAGGTGCGTCCCCGGATCCGCAGGCCGCGCAGGACACCGCCGGCGTCGAAGCGCCCGCCACCCCGGCGCCTCCCCCGGCCGGCTCCCGCCTCATCCCCGCCTACCCCGCCGCCGAACGCGCCGTGCGCGCGCTCGCACAGGCCGTCAAGTACGGGCAGTGGCGGCGGGAGGCCGCCGACCCCGGGAAGGTGCCCGAGTACGACGACATCGACGAGAAGGGGGCGGCGAAGCTGATCGGCGGGCTGCTCGCGCGCGGGCAGGGACTCACGCTCGGCATGGAGGAGACCTGCGAGCTGCTGCGCCGGTACGGCATCCACGTGCACCGCGCGATGCCCGCCCCCACCCCCGACGAGGCGGCGGCAGCCGCCCGCGCCCTCGGCTACCCCGTCGCCCTCAAGGCCACGGCCCCGCACCTGCGCCACCGCGCCGACCTCGGCGGTGTCCGGCTCGACCTGGCGGACGAGGGCCATCTGCGCCGGGCGTTCGCCGAGTTGACGGATCTGTTCGGGAAGCCGGAGGAGCTGCGGCCGGTCGTGCAGCGGATGGCCCCGCGTGGCGTGGACACCGTCGTACGGGCCGTGATCGACCCGGCCGCCGGAGCAGTGCTCTCCTTCGGGCTCGCCGGGGCGGCCTCCCAGCTGCTCGGCGACACCGCGCACCGGCTGGTCCCGGTCACCGACCGTGAGGCGACCTCACTGGTCCGCTCGATCCGGACCGCGCCCCTCCTGTTCGGTTGGCGCGGCTCCACACCCGTCGACACCCCTGCTCTCGAGGAGCTGCTGCTGCGGGTGTCCCGTCTGGTCGACGACCACCCGGAGGTGGTCGCGGTCACCCTGGAACCGGTGGTGGTCGCCCCCCACGGCCTGAGCGTCCTCGGCGCCTCGGTGCGCCTGGCACCACCCCCCGTCCGCGACGACCTGGGCCCGCGGACCCTGCCGTCGTACTGAGCCCGGACCGCGCCGCCCGAAGCGGTGCCTCGCAGTCAGTGGGCCCCCGTAGGATGGACGGCATGGCCAAGACCAGTACGACGACCCAGGGGCTGCGTGCGGCGATCGAGCGCAGCGGCTACTACCCGGCCCTCGTGGCCGAGGCGGTGGAGGCCGCTGTGGGTGGCGATCCCATCCGGTCGTACCTGGTCCATCAGGAGACCACGTTCGATCAGAACGAGGTGCGACGGCATGTGACCGTGCTCGTTCTGACCGATCACCGCTTCATCGTCAGCCACACCGACGAGCAGGCCGCCGACAGCACCTCGCCGACGCCGTACGCCACGACGTCGACGGAGTCGGTGAAGCTCGACCGGATCTCCTCGGTCGTGGTCAGCCGCGTGGTCGCGAACCCCGAGTCGTACACACCGGGCACCCTCCCGCGTGAGGTGGTGCTCACCATCGGCTGGGGCGCCGTCTCCCGCATCGACCTGGAGCCCGCCGCCTGCGGCGACCCCAACTGCGAGGCCGACCACGGCTACACGGGCAATTCGACGGCCGACGACCTCAGCCTGCGCGTCAGCGAGGCCGGGGACGGCCCGGAGACGGTCCGCCAGGCGCTCGTCTTCGCCCAGGCCATTTCCGAGGCGACCGCGGACCCCGCGCGCTGATGGCTCAGCCCGCCGCCTGGGAGCATCCCGAGCCCCTCGCCGTCGACTCCGCCCCGCGCCCCGAGTACGGCACGGGCTCGCTCGCCGACCTGCTGCCGACGCTGGCGGCGGGCATGGGCGTACCCGGCATGACCGCGGCGATCACCGAGCTGACCCCCTCCGACCGGGTCTGCGTGTTCCTGATCGACGGGCTCGGCTGGGAGCAGCTGAGGGCGCACCCGCAGGAGGCGCCCTTCCTGACCTCGCTCCTCGCCTCCTCGCGCGGCGGCACGGGCCGCCCCCTCACCACCGGCTACCCGGCGACCACGGCGACCTCCCTGGCCTCCGTCGGCACCGGACTACCGCCCGGCGCGCACGGCCTGCCCGGCTACACCGTGCGCAATCCGGACACCGGCGAGCTGATGAACCAGCTCCGCTGGCACCCGTGGACCCCGCCGGCGCCCTGGCAGCCGTATCCCACGGTCTTCGAGCTGGCCCACCGCGCCGGGGTGCATGCCGCGCAGGTGTCGTCACCCACCTTCGAGAAGACCCCGCTGACCAAGGTCGCGCTCAGCGGTGGGACGTTCCACGGACGGCTGACCGGCGAGGAGCGCATGGACCTCGCCGCCGAGCAACTCGCCGCGGGCGACCGCAGCCTCGTGTACACGTACTACGCCGAACTCGACGGCGCCGGCCACCGCTACGGTGTCGCCTCCGACACCTGGGTCGGCCAGCTCATGTACGTCGACCGCCTGGTCCAGCGCCTCGCGGAGCAACTGCCCCCGCGCAGCGCGCTCTACGTCACCGCCGATCACGGCATGGTCGACGTGCCCTTCGACGAGCAGCACCGCATCGACTTCGACGAGGACTGGGAGCTGCGCGCGGGCGTCGCCCTGCTGGGCGGCGAGGGCCGCGCCCGGCACGTCTACGCGGTCCCGGGCGCCGGGAACGACGTCCTGACCTGCTGGCGCGAGGTGCTCGGCGAGCAGTTCTGGGTGGCCTCGCGGGACGAGGCGATCGCGGCGGGCTGGTTCGGGCCGCACATCGACGAGCGGGTGTACGCGCGCATCGGCGACGTGGTCGCGGCCGCGCGGGACGACGTCCTGCTCATCGCCTCCGAGCGGGAGCCCAACGAGTCGGCGATGGTCGGCAACCACGGCTCGATGACCCCTGCCGAGCAGTTGGTCCCGTTGCTCGAAGTACGCTCCTGACTCCCACTCCGTCCGACCCCTCGCCGAAAGGTGCTCAACTTCCCATGCCCGAATTGGTGTTCTTCTCGGGGACGATGGACTGCGGGAAGTCAACCTTGGCGCTGCAAATCGAACATAATCGATCGGCACGTGGTCTGCAGGGGTTGATCTTCACGCGTGACGACCGTGCGGGTGAGGGCAAGCTGTCGTCGCGTCTGGGGCTGGTGACCGACGCGGTGGAAGCCGGGCCGGGGCTGGATCTGTACGGATATGTGGTGGAGGAGTTGTCCCGGGGCGGGCGGGTCGACTATGTGATCGTGGACGAGGCCCAGTTCCTGCTGGCCGTGCAGATCGACCAACTGGCCCGGATCGTGGACGACTTGGAGCTGGACGTCTTCGCGTTCGGCATCACCACCGACTTCCGGACGAGGCTCTTCCCCGGCTCCCAGCGCCTGATCGAGCTTGCCGACCGCCTGGAGACCTTGCAGGTCGAGGCGATGTGCTGGTGCGGTGCTCGGGCCACGCACAACGCGCGCACCGTGGGTGGGGAGATGGTCGTCGAAGGGGAGCAGGTCGTCGTGGGCGACGTGGCTCAGTCGGCGGCGGAGGTCGGGTACGAGGTGCTCTGCCGACGTCATCACCGCCGGCGGATGACGAGCGCCACGGCGAGGGCAGCAGCGTTGTCGCCGGACGTGCTGCCGGTCACCGCCACCTGACGATCCTGCCGACGACATGCGCGTCGGCCTGTTCGCCGGCCGCGCCGGCCATGAGGGAGCGGCGTTGGGGCGTGGGAACGCGGTGAACGAGCCGCCCGCCCGGCGGTATTCCGCCGACTCGGTCCGCAGCGAGCTGATGCTCGCACCCGTGGGCGCACCCGTGGGTCAGGCGTCCCCCGCTGGTGCCGGACGCTCCACCCAGTGCACTCGCCTCTGTCGCCTTTCCGGTCCCCGCACCACCCTGAAGCCCGTGTTCCCGCTGGAACTGTCCGGGGTGTTGCCCATGCGGGCCGAGGTGCGGTAGCGGAGGCAGTACGACTCGTGGCACAGGTGCGAGCCGCCCTTGAGGACGCGGGCGCCCGGGGCGAACCAGTCCCCGCACCATTCCCAGACGTTGCCCGTCATGTTGAAAAGGCCGTAGGCGTTCGGTGGGAAGGCGTCCACCGGGCAGGTGCCGCGGAAGCCGTCGGCGGCGCTGTTACGCCCCGGGAAGGCGCCGCGGAAGATGTTCATGCGGTACTCGCCGCCCGGGTCGCGCTCGTCGCCCCAGGGGTACGGCTTGCCCTCCAGGCCCCCGCGGGCGGCGTACTCCCACTCCGCCTCGGACGGGAGGCGTACCCCCGCCCAGCGGCAGTACGCGAGGGCGTCGTCGTACGAGACGTGGACCACCGGGTGGTCCCCGCGGCCTTCGAGGACGGATGCGGGCCCCTCCGGGTGGCGCCAGTCGGCGCCGTGGACCTGCCGCCACCAGGGGGTGCCGGCCGCTGCGCGGGTGGGCGGGAAGTCGTCGGGGAGGAAGCCGCCGAAGACGAAGGACCAGCCGAAGCGTTCGGCGTCCGTCCGGTAGCCGGTGGCGTCGGCGAAGGCGGCGAACTCCATGTGGGTGACGGCCGTCGCGCTGATGGTGAATGCGTCGACCGTCACCTCGCGGACCGGGCCCTCGCGGTCCGCCGGGTACGGGGAGTCGTCGCTGCCCATCAGGAAGGGGCCGCCGGGCAGCTCCCGCCAGCCGCCGTGCGGGGCGGCGCCGGCGGGGGCGTGCTCGACGAGGTGCACGCTCGCCGCTGCCGTGGGCGCCTGCGACGGCCGCCGCGGCGCGCAGCAGGCCGTCCGGCCCGGGCCGTCGCTCACCGTGCCGCCCCCGCACCGGCGCGGCCGAGATCGAAGACACCGTACGCGAAGCCCGCGGCGCTCACCAGGCCGTCGTCCACCTGGACTCCCGCGGCCTCGACTGCCCCGGCGGGTCCCCTGGCAGTGCCCTCGGGCAGCGTGAACTGCGCCCGCTCACGGCGGGGGTTGACGACGATCAGGTACCGCCCGCCGCGCACGTACACGAAGGGGTACCCGGCGTGCAGTACCCGCACCCCCGCCCTGCTGCCCAGCTCGGGCGTCGACTTGCGCAGGGCGATCAGGCGGCGCACCAGGTGGAGGAGGGAGCCGGGGTCCTCGCGCTGGGCGGCGACCGTGGGGCGGGCGGGGTCCGGGTCGAGGGGGAGGTAGAGGCGTTCGGCAGCGGCGGTGGAGAAGCCGGCGTTGGCGGTGGAGTCCCACTGCATCGGGGTGCGCGAGCCGGCCCGGTTGTAGCGGGGGCCGAGGACGCTGCCCTCGTGTTCCGGCAGGCCGGGGACGTAGCGCATGCCGATCTCGTCGCCGTAGTACACGGCCGGCAGCGCAGGCCAGGTGAGCTGGAAGGCGAAGGCCGCGGGGAGTTGCTCCGTGGTGCGCGGGCCGCAGGCGAGCCGGGAGAAGTCGTGGTTGGCGGTGGGCAGGGCGATGAAGCCGCCGCCCCCGGCGGTGATCGCGGTGGTGGCGGTCCGCCAGCCGTCGAGGAAGGTGTCCAGGGACCCGGTGCCGTCGGCACCGAAGTAGGGCTCCAGCGGGGCCCAGTCCTCGCTGACGGTGCCGGTGTCGTTGTTCCAGAGGGAGCGCAGCTTGAGGCCGTCGTCGTCGGCCCCGAACTGCAGGAAGAAGTCGGCGTGGAAACCGCCTGGCACGGAGACGGCAGGGTCGCCCCACTCGGACATGAGCGCGGCCCGCGGATGCTTCGTGTCCAGCCAGCCGCGCATGTCGCGCCAGAGGCGGACCGTCTCGGCGTGTCCGGGGTCGTCCTTGACGAGAGAGGCGGCCAGGTCGACGCGGAATCCGGCGAGGCCCAGGCCGAGCCAGTGCTCCATGATGTCGCGCAGAGCCTGGCGGTTGGCTCGCGGCCCTTCGGCGTCGACGGGCTGCCGCCAGGGCTCGTCGGGATGCGTGCGCGCGTAACCGAAGTTGAGGGCGGGCTGGCTGGGGAAGAAGTTCGGCTTGTACCACCCGGGCCGGGTGCCGGGCGAGGGCTGGAAGCCGTCGCCCGGGTGGGTGTCGGTCTCCGCCCAGATGTAGCGGTGGTCGCAGGGGTCGCCGGCGGACTTCGTGAACCACGGGTGCTGGTCGGAGGTATGGCCCGCCACCAGGTCGAGCAGGATGCGTATACCGCGGCGCCGCGCGCTGTCGACGAGGCCGGCCAGGCTGTCGTTGGTGCCGTAGCGGGGGGCGACGGTGAGGTAGTCGGACACGTCGTAGCCGGCGTCCTCGAACGGCGAGGCGAAACACGGGTTCAGCCAGACGGTGTTCACACCGAGCCAGGCGAGATGGTCGAGCCGCTGCTCGATGCCGGCGAAGTCGCCGATGCCGTCGCCGTCCGCGTCGGCGAAGCTCTGCGGATAGATCTGGTACAGGACGGCGTCGGCCAGCCACTCGGTGGCCGGGCGGTCGTCGCGGCCGGAGCCGGTTGTCGTCATGGGCTCGTCCCTTCAGGAGGCGGTCGGCGCGGGCAGCACGCCCTCCGGCGTGTCACCGAAGTGGCGCTGGAGTTCGCTGAGTTGTGCCGTGAGGTCCTCGACCACGTCCGCGAACTGCGGGTCTGCATAACGGTTGTGCAGCTCGTTCGGGTCCTGGACCAGGTCGAACAGCTCCCAGGCGGGCGTGCGCGGCGCGTCCTTGGCTCCGTCGGCGCCCGAGCCGTGGCCGGGGTAGTGGATGAGCTTGTGCGTGCGGGTGCGGATGCCGTAGCACGCCTGGACGTTGTGGCAGACGTCCAGGTGCATGTAGTAGCGGTAGTAGACGGCGTCCCGCCATTCCTCCCCGTCCCTGCCCTCCAGGAGGGGTACGAGCGACCGGCCCTGCATCCGGGGGTGAGGCGCCAGGCCCGCCATGTCCAGCAGCGTGGGGGCGTAGTCGATGTTCGCCACCAGCTCCTCCCGGCGCGCCCCGGCCTCGGCGACGCCGGGCCAGCGGAGCACCAGCGGGATGCGCATGCCCTCCTCGTACATGAATCGCTTGTCGAACCAGCCGTGCTCGCCCAGGAAGAAGCCGTGGTCCGAGGTGTATGTGACGGCGGTCGAGGCGTCGAGACCGGTGACGTCGAGGTAGTGCAGCACGCGGCCCACGTTCTCGTCGAGGGCGGCGATCACCCGGAGGTAGTCCTTGATGTAGTGCTGGTAGCGCCACTCCCGCTCCTCGCGCGGTGACAGTCCGGGCGGCACCGGCACGCCCTTGAGGTCCTCGTCGGTGAGGTCCTCCATGCTCATCTCCGCCTCGCGCGCGGCGGGCGCGCGGCCGTCGAGGTCGTCGTGGAGGGTCGGCGGTGCGGGGACGTCCTCGTGCTCGTACAGGTGCCGGTGGCGTTCGGCGGGCTCGAACGGGCGGTGCGGCGCCTTGTGCTGGATCAGCAGGCAGAAGGGCTTGCCGTGCTCACGCCTGTCGAGCCAGCTCAGCGCGAGGTCGGTGATGACGTCGGTGACGTAGCCCGGGTACTTCTTCCTGCCGCCGGCGGTGACGAAGTCGGGGTCGTGGTAGACACCGTGCTCCGGCAGGATCTCCCAGTAGTCGAAGCCCTCGGGGTCGTGGCCCTCGCCGTGGCCCAGATGCCACTTGCCGACGATCGCGGTCTGATAGCCCGCCTCCCGCAGCATCGTCGGGAACGACGGCTGGCTCGCGTCGAACCTGTGGTCCGGGCCCTCCAGCGAGGTCATTCCGTTGACATGGCTGTAGGTGCCGGTCAGCAGGGTGGCGCGGGCGGGCGAGCAGATCGCGTTGGTGCAGAAGGTGTTCTCGAAGACCGTGCCCTCGGCGGCGAGGCGGTCGACCGCCGGGGTCTTGTTGATCACGCTGCCATAGGCGCCGATGGCCGCGGGGGCGTGGTCGTCGGTCATGAACAGGATGATGTTCGGCCGCTGGGAGATGGTCATGATCGGTCAACTCCGGTGGATGGGGGCGAGCACGCGCGTGCCCGTGTGAGACCTGTGGTGGCGACGCAGCGCGGCGAAGGGCCACGGCGACGGGCCCGGCACGCCCACCGGCGCCAACAGCGGACGTGACCAGGCGTGGCGGTGTCAGCCGACCGTCAGGGTGCAGCGGGCGCCGGCCAGGGAGCTCGTACCGGCGTAGAGGTCGATCCGGCCCGGCTCGACGGTGAAGTGACCGGCCGGGTCGTTGGTCCAGAAGCCGAGGTCCTCGGCGCCGAGCGTGAAGCGCACCTGTGTGGTCTCCCCCGGCTCGAGCGTGACGCGGCGGAAGCCGCGCAGCCGGCGAACCGGCTGGGCGATGCCGGCCACCGGGTCGTGGACGTAGAGCTGGACGACCTCGTCGCCGGTGAGCTCGCCGGTGTTCGTCACGCTCACGCGGACCTCGACGGACACGCCGTGCTCGAGCTCGTCGACGGTGACCGACTGCCGGTCGAGCTGCGGCTCGCCGGTCGCGAACGTGGTGTAGCTCAGGCCGTGCCCGAAGACGAACTGGGGTCCGTCGGCGAGGTCAAGGTACTTGGAGACGTACTTCTCGTCGTCGTGCGCCGGGTCGTAAGGGCGTCCCGTGTTCTCCCGGTTGTAGTAGACCGGGATCTGGCCGATCGCCCGGGGGAAGGTGACCGGGAGCTTGCCGCCGGGGTTGACGGTGCCGAAGAGCACGTCGGCGATGGCGTTTCCCGCCTCGATGCCCGGGTGCCATGCCTCGAGCAGTGCCGGGACGCTGTCCACCCAGTTGCCGATCGTCAGCGGCCGGCCGCCCAGCAGGACGACCGCGAAGGGCTTTCCGGTGGCGGCGACGGCGGCGACGAGCTCCTCCTGCCCGTCGGGCAGGGCGATGTCGCTGCGCACCGCGGCCTCACCGCTGAGCTCGGGCTCCTCGCCGACGACGACGACCGTGACCTCGGCGGACTCGGCGGCGGCGACGGCCTGGGCCACATCGGCCCCGGCGTGAGTGATCGTCGCGCCGGGGGCTGCGGCGCGCAACGCGTCGAGGATGCTGACCGACGGGAACCGGCGGCAGCCGGGACCGGCCCAGGTGCCGTGCAGATCCGTGTGGTCGGCGAACGGGCCGACCACCGCGATGGACCCGCCGCCGTCGAGCGGCAGGACGCCGCCGTCGTTCTTCATGAGGACCATGGAGCGGGCGGCGGT
This sequence comes from Streptomyces sp. NPDC047706, assembly GCF_043204795.1. Taxonomy (NCBI): domain Bacteria; kingdom Bacillati; phylum Actinomycetota; class Actinomycetes; order Kitasatosporales; family Streptomycetaceae; genus Streptomyces; species Streptomyces sp. NPDC047706. The sequence goes on from NZ_JBIDCW010000019.1 coordinate 133,776, forward strand.
CTGCCGTGCCGCCGCCCGTGCCTCTGGCGTCGGCTCGTCGATGGCCGCGCACTCGTCGGTGTACGGATCGTCGAAGAGGCCGAGCGCGAACTTCAGCCGCAGGACGCGGGCGACCGCGTCGTCCAGCCGGTCCTCGGTGATCTCCCCGTCGGTGAGCAGCCGCTTGCCGTGGGCGGTGATGTTCGTGCTGACCATCTCCATGTCGAGGCCGGCCATCAGGGCCAGCCGCGCCGCGTCGGCGCCGTCCTCGGCGTAGCCGTGGGCGATGAGCTCCTCGACGCCCGTGTAGTCGCTGACGACGAGCCCGTCGAAGCCCCACTCCTCCTTGAGGATGCCGGTCATCGTGTGCGGGTTGCCGTGCGCCGGGACGCCGCTGACGGTGTTGAACGCCGCCATGACGGTGGCCACCCCGGCGTCGACGGCTGCCCGGAACGGTGGCAGGTACAGGTTGCGCAGCCGCTGCTCCGAGACGTCGACCGTGTTGTAGTCCCGCCCGCCCTCGGCGCCGCCGTAGGCGACGAAGTGCTTTGCGCAGGCGGCGACGTTGCCGTCGGCGGTGAGGTCGTCGCCCTGGTAGCCGCGGACCTTGGCGACGGCGAGGACGGCGTTGAGGTACGGGTCCTCGCCGCAGCTCTCCGCGATGCGGCCCCAGCGGGGCTCGTGGGTGACGTCCATCATCGGCGAGAACGTCCAGCGCACGCCGTTGGACCTGGCCTCCTTCGCCGAGACCTCGGCGTCGCGCTCGACCACCGCCGGGTCGAAGCTGGAGGCCTGGGCGAGCGGGATCGGGAAGGTGGTCCAGAAGCCGTGGATCACGTCGAAGCCGAAGAGCAGCGGGATACCCAGCCGGGACTCCTCGACCGCCATGCGCTGCAGGGTGTTGGTGTGGGCCGCGCCGTGCAGGTTCAGCACCGAGCCGAGCAGGCCGGCACGGGCCGCGCGCTCGACCTCCTCGGTCTGGCCGCCACCGGGGCCGGTGTCGCCGGTCCAGGTCAGCTGCTGGAGCTGGCCCAGCTTCTCCTCGACCGTCATCCGGCCGAGCAGGTCCTTGACCTTGTGTTCGTCTGGTCGGTGCATGTCCTGTCCTCTGGTCACGGTGTGTCGCCCCCGGCGCTGGTGTCCAATGTAAGCGCGTACATCATTGCTGTGAAACGGCCATGGCGAACGGGCCGGGCCGGGCGGCGACGTCGAAGCCGTCGGCGACGCACAGGCCGAGGAAGGCCCTGAGGTCGCGCTCGGGACGGGAGCGGCCGGTGACGTCGATGGTGCCGTCGGGTGTCCCGTGCCACATCCAGGGGATGCTGGTGGCGAGGGCGTTGAGGCCGGCGTCCTTCGCCTTGCCGAGGCGGGGCTGCCGGTTCGCGTGTGCGAGGCGGAAGTGGCGGATCTCCCCGCCGAGCACGAGGGCGGACCTGCCGTCGACGAGGATCTGCTTGTCCCGGTAGGTGACCCGGTCCGCCTCCCCGGCCGCGGTGCTCGCCTCGCCCAGGGCGGCGGACACGGTCACGGCCGCGGCGATCGCCGCGCCGGGAGCGCCTGGCACGGTCCTGCGGCTGGGCACACGCGTCTGCTCGCGCATCTGCGACGTGCTCATATGCCGAAGTCCTCCTTCGCCAGCAGGGGACGCAGCCGGCGGGCGAAGCCTCCGCTGCGGAACGGCCGCTGCAGCAGGCCGGGCTTGAGTACCTGGGCGAGGGCGGCGGCCACCATGCCCTGGTCGAGCGAGAGCATCCGGTCGCTGACCTTGCCCGTGCTGACGTTGACCGAGTCGTAGAAGCCCATGCCGTCCTCGTAGGCGTCGAAGTCCCGCGCGATGTCGCGCAGGTTCGTCAGCGCGGCCCCAGGGGTGACCATCAGCGCGAGGAAGGCGGCGTGCGGGGTGACGACACCGTTGGTGTACGCGGACGGGGCGGGCCGAGGCTCGCCGTACGGCACATAGGTGCGGTCGGTGTTGGAGCAGTAACCCTCGGGCGAGATGCCGAAGTACTGGACGCCGTACTCCTGGTAGCCGCCCTCGGGGACGTTGGCGGGGGAGAAGCCCCAGTAGCCGTACTCGGCGTCGAGGAGTCCATGGTCGCGGTGGCCCATGGCGTGGTGGGTGAGGTTCGTGCGCCAGGAGCCGGACCACCGGGCCGACGGCACGAACAGCTCCGGCATCAGTGCGCCGAACAGCGAGCCGCCCCAGCCGGGCACGTGCTTGCGGCCGCGGTAGCTGTAGTGGCCGTTGAAGTAGCGCACACCGTCGCGGGTGACCCAGCCGCCGCCCGGCGGCATCTCCTGCATCTGCTCGGGCTCGAACGTGCGCAGCATGTGCCAGTAGTGCTCACCGGGGACGGAGCCGTCGGCGATGCCGAGGTACCCGGCCATGCGGGTCTCGGAGACGAGTGCGCCGTAGAAATAGGGGGTGAGGGCGTTGTCCTTGACGCGGAAGCCCGTACGCATGTGGCCGGGGCCCGCGACCGGGTCGGCCGGGTCGTACGGGGTGTGGAAGAAGGACCAGTCGATGTCCTCGCGCAGGCGCCGGATCCGGCCGCGCAGGGCGGGGTCGGCGTCCTCGGCGATGCGCAGGCCCACGTCGAGCCAGGCGTTGTCGATGGTGGACAGCAGATGGTCGACGGGCGCCCCGCTGCCGGGCCAGGTGTCGAGGACCTCGCCGGTGAAGGTGTTGTACCAGTTGAACCAGAAGCCGTGCAGCCGCTCCATCTTCTCGATGGTGGTCACAGTGCGGGCGAGGCGGCGATGCATCTCGCCCTCGCCGATCAGCCCGAGCCCGGAGGCGGCGACGGTGGACCACAGCCAGCAGCCGATGTTGGTGGTGGAGGTGTTCTCGGTGAGCACCGGTCGCTCGCCGCCGAGCTTGATGTTGTCGGCGGGCAGGCCGCTGTCGGCGACCATCGCCTCCAGCGAGCGGTAGGTGTCCGCGAACCAGCGGGTGAGCAGGGCCTCGGGGTCCTGCGAGGGGCTCCGGTGGGCGTACGCGGGGGCGGCGCCGAGCGCGAGGGCGCCGGTGGCGCCGGCTGTCGCGGCGAGGAAGGTACGGCGGTGCATGGAGCGTTCCAACTCCCTTGGCAGCGGTGGACGTGTGGGGGGACGGTGTGCGGCGGGCAGGGCAGGGCGGTGCCCGTGGGGCGCGCTGGTGGAAGGGGGGTGCTCGCGCGGCAGTGGGGTCGTACGGGGCCGGCGGCCGTCAGGTTGCTGCCGGCCCCGTACGGATCAAGGGGCGTCGGCTACTTGAGGCCGGCCGTGGCGATGCTCTGCGTGAAGTAGCGCTGCAGCACGATGAAGACGGCGAGCACCGGCAGGACGACGAGGAACGCGCCGGCCATCAGCACACCGTTGGAGCCGTTGGCCTTGGTCGGGTCGGTGGCGAAGGTGGCCAGCGCCACCGGGAGCGTGTACTTCTCCGGGTCGTTGGTGGCGACCAGCGGCCACAGGAAGTTGTTCCAGGAGCCGAGGAAGACGAAGATCGACAAGGTTGCCAGTGCGGGCTTGACCTGGGGGATGACGATCCGCCAGAAGATGTACCACTCGCGGGCCCCGTCCACCCGGGCGGCCTCCAGCAGTTCGTCGGGGACGGCCGACATGAACTGCCGCATCAGGAAGACCCCGAAGGCCCCGGCGGCGAACGGCAGGACGAGCGCCGCGTAGGTGTCGATGAGGTGCATCTTGCTCATCATCACGAACTTCGGCATCAGCATCAGATTGCCGGGCACCATCAGGGCCGCCATGACGACGCCGAAGATCACCTTCTTGCCCGCGAAGTTCAGCTTGGCCAGGGCGTAGCCGAGCATGGAGCAGAACAGCAGGTTGCACAGGGTGACGAAGAGCGCGACGAGCACCGAGTTGAAGAAGTAGAGGCGCACGTCAAGGAGGTCGAACAGCTTGCTGAAATTGGCCGACGTCCACTCGGTGGGGATCCACACCGGCGGGCTCGCCGAGAGGTCCTGGGGCGTCTTGAACGCGGACAGGCCCATCCAGAGGAACGGCGCGGTCGTGATCAGCAGGCCAAGGCTGAGCAATGCGTAGGTGACACCCCTGCTCAGGCGGGTACGGCGGTCCCGGAGCGCGTACCCGTCGCGGGGAGCGGTGGGGGCACTCTTTTCGGTCGTGGCACTCATTTGGTCTTGTCCTTCAGCAGCCGCAGTTGGAGCAGCGTGACGGCCAGGATGATCACGAACAGGGTGTAGGCCATCGAGCTGGCGTAGCCCATGTGGAAGAAGTCGAAGCCCTCGCGGTACATGAGGAGGGAGACCGTGAGCGTGCTGTCCGAGGGACCGCCGTCGGTCATCACGAACGGCTCCTCGAAGACGTTGAGGAAGCCGATCGTCGTCATCACCGAGACGTAGAGCATGGTGGGCCGCAGCAGCGGGACGGTGACCCTGCGGAACTCCTGGAAGGCGCCCGCACCGTCGAGCTTCGCCGCTTCCCGCACCTCGGTGGGGATCGCCTGCAGTCCGGCGAGGAACAGCACCATCGCCGTGCCCATGTTGCGCCAGACCGCCATCGCGATCAGTGACGGCATGGCGAGGAGCTCGGAGCCCAGGAAGTCGGGGGCGGTGAGCCCCACCTCGCGAGCCAGTCCGGCGATCAGACCCTCGCCGGGATCGAGGACGAAGCGCCACACCACGGCGACAGCGACGATGGCCGTGACCACCGGGGCGTAGAAGCCGACCCGGAAGAAGGTACGGAACCGCTCGATGCCGGAGTTCAGCAGCACCGCCGCCAGCAGACCGCTGCCGATGGTGAACGGTACGCCGAGCACCACGAAGTAGCCGGTGTTGAACAGCGCCCGCAGGAAGTGCTCGTCTCCGAAAAGCTTGGAATAGTTCTCCAGGCCGATGAAATCCGCGTCGAACGGGTTGGTGACGTTGCGCAGACCGAAGTCGGTGAAGCTCATCACCAGGGTCGCCAGGATGGGGAACGCCATGAAGGTGACGAAGAAGGCCAGGAACGGCGTCGAGTAGAGCCAGCCCGCGAGGTTGTGCCGGGAGAGCCGGTCGGGCCGCGGCGGTGTGCCGCCCGACGTCGTCCGGGTGCCGGCTCCGGCCGGCTCGCGTATCGAAGGGACGGCGGCCTTGCCGGGGACGTCCGGCTCGGCGGGCGCGTCGGCGGCGGCCCGCCCGCCGGAGGCGGGCTGCTCGGCGGAGGTCACGCTGCTCATGCCTCAGGACACCAGGCCCTCGGTCTTCTTCTGCAGCTCCTGGGCGAGCTCGGCCGGGTCGCCGCCCTTGGCGAGCTTCTCCAGGGTGACGTCGATCTCGTGGGCGACCTGTTCCCACTGCGCCAGCGGCGGAATCTCACCGGCGCTGTCCAGCGCCTTCTCGAAGACGTCCACGTCGGCGTTCGTGAGCGCCGGCTCGTCCCAGGCGTTCTTGTTGGCGGGCAGCGACTTGGCTATCTCATACCAGTCCGCCTGCGTCGTCGTGCTGGTGAGGAACTTGGTGAACTCCTGGGCCGCCGCCTTGTGCTCACTGCTTTCGAAGGTGACGAGGTTGGCGCCGCCGATGATGGAGGCGGGCTGCTCACCGGCCGGGAGCGGGACAGCCGCCCACTTTCCCTCGATCTGCGGGGCCTGGTCGGCGATGTTCTGCACCATCCAGGGGCCGGAGGCGAACATCGGTACGCTGCCCGCGCCGAAGTCCTTGATCACGTCATATCCGGGGGCGGCGGGGGTGTTCTTCGACAGGCCCTTGTCGAAGTACTTGGCGTACTCGGTGAGCGCCGTGACCGACTCCGGCGAGTCGAGCGCGAGCTTGCCGTCCTCGCCCATGATGGTGCCGCCCGCCGAGAACAGGTACGGCGCCCAGCTCTGCCAGGAGCCCTGGCCGCCTGCGGGGTGGGAGAAGGCCCACTTCGTGGTGTCGAGCCTCTTGAACGCCTCGGCGAGGGCGAGCTGGTCGGCCCAGGTCTCCGGTGCCTTGGCCACCCCGGCCTGCTCGGCCAGGTCGGTGCGGTAGTAGAGGACGCGGGTGTCCACGTACCACGGCACGCCGTAGACCTCGCCGTCCTTCTCGCCGCCCTTCCAGGCGGCGGGGAAGAAGTCGTCCGCCTGGAACACCTTCGTGTCCACCGGCTCCAGCACGCCCAGATCGATGAACTCGCCCATCCAGGTCGAGCCGAGCTGCGCCATGTCGGGAAGCTGGTCGGCGGCCGCGGCGGAGACGAGCTTCTGGTGGGCGACGTCCCAGCCGATCGGGGTCACCTTGACGGTGATGCCCGGGTGCTTCTCGTTGAACTGCTTGGCGATGTCCGCGACCCGCTTGCCCTCCTCACCCATGGCCCACACGGTGAGGGTCTGCTTGGCGTCCACACCCACCTGGTCGCCGTCTGCGCCGCTGCAGGCCGTCAGCCCGAGCGACAAGACCACGGCGGTCGCGGCGATGGTGGTACCTGACAAGGCATTACGGGACATGCGGGCTCCTCCTTGAGTACGCGCGTCGTGCTGTAAGCGCATACACGACCTTCCAGTAGGCGCTCCGGCGATTCAAGGGGCACTTGGTAACGCTTTCGTAAACCCGCCGAAACCTTGACCGCTGCGAGCAACGGCTGGACGAACAGCCGTGGTATGGCGTTGCGGGAATTGGCTGCTGTATGCGCGGTACGCCCTGCTCCGGAGCGTCGCACGCCAGGTGCCGTGGACCGGTCGGGACTGGTCGGGACCGGTCGGGTGTGCGACCCTCTTAGGCCCCGCACCCGCAGCTGGCGCGCAGGCTCGGAGCGGTCGGCAGTGTGCGCGAGAGCGTCGGGCGGCCACGGTCGGCGAGCCGCGCGACGAGCAGCTCGACCGCCTCCTCGCCGAGCCGGCTCATGGGCTGCCGGACGGTGGTGAGCGCGGGGCTGACCAGGCGGCTCAGCGGGATACCGTCGAACCCGGTGACGACGAGGTCTGCGGGAACGCGGATCCCCCGCTCGGCGAGCGCCTGGAGCGCCCCCACGGCCATCTGATCGTTCGCGAACATCAGGCCCTGCGGGAGCGGCCCCTCCCGGTCCAGCAGCTCCACCGCGGCCTTGCGCCCGGAAGTCAGGGTCAGGTCGCCCCGCGCGGCGGGGCGCTCGGGCAGCGGCAGCCCCGTCGCGAGATGGGCCGCCTGGAAGCCACGGAAACGGGCCTCCGCGTCCGGCGAGTCCTCCGCGCCGCCGACGAACGCCAGGTCGGTCAGCCCGTGCCCGTCGATCAGGTGCCGCGTGAGTTCCAGCTGGCCGTCGAAGTTGGCCACCTCGACGCGGTCGAGACCCGGCGACAGCCGCCCGGCGAGCACCACCACGGGCAGCCGCCGTGAAACGACGTCGAGCACCGCCGGTGGGAAGTCCTGGGCGAGGATCGCCAGGCCGTCGACCCGGCCGGCCACGTCCGACAGCACCTCGCCCGCCCGGTCGGCATGGGCGGCGGAGATGAGCAGGGCATATCCGTGCCGCCTCGCGGCGCGCTCCATCCCCCGGATGACCTCGTCGCCGTAGAAACTCAGCTCGGCCTCGTCGGCGTCCGGCGCCGTCCCCTCGGCCTCCGGATCGGCGAAGTCGGGGAAGCACAGCCCGAGCACCCCGGTGGCCCGGCTGGCCAGCCCCCGCGCGCTCGCACTGGGCACGTAGCCCAGCTCGTACGCCGCGGCAAGCACCTTCTCGCGTGTGGCGGCCCGCACCGAGTCGGGGCTGCGGTAGACGCGCGAGACCGTCGCGATGGACACACCGGCGCACTCGGCGACGTCGTAAACGGTGGGATCACCCATGATGGAGCCGCCGCCCTCGTACCTGCTGAGATCTTCGGAGACCTGCGCCGTCTGACTGTGGAAGCGCATTCATCCTAGTTTGCCCGCGCCGTGGCTGACAACCGCGCCGCGGCGGGCCCGGACGCCGTCGCCCCGCCCCGCCCTGCCGCGACCGCGGCGCGTCCTGCGCTGGTTCGCATGGCGCCGCCGCGGCGGAACAGCATCCCGGAAGACTGACGCTCTTCGAGCGTACGAGCGTCAGACGCGCCGCTGCGACGAGGCCAGCCCGACGAACCCCGCCCACGCCTCACGCGAGACCGAGAAGCTAGGACCGGCGGTGGCCTTGGAGTCACGGATGTGCACGGCCCTCGAACCAGCCGCTACCTCCACACAATCGCCGCCCTCGGTTCCGCTGTAGCTGCTCTTGAACCAGGCGAGGCCGGAGGCGACGGTCGAGGACTCAGCGTTGTTCATAGCGATCCCAGCAACCCTTCGAAGAGCTCCAGTGACTCTCGCGGACTGAGAGCCTGTGATCGGATGATCCCATAGCGGGCGGCAGCCAGAACCCCTTGCTCCGGGTCAGTTTGTAGAGAGCCGATTCCCTGCGCCTCGGCGTACACGAACTTCTTGCCGTCCTTGCGCGTGACGACGGTGAACGGCCCGTTCACGCCCGCGTTGTCCTCGCGGTCGACGGGCATGACCTGGATTTCTACGCTCCGCTTCTGGCCGATCAGGAGCAAGTGTTCCAACTGTCCCCGCAGTACGGCTTTGCCACCGTAGGGACGGTGCAGAATCGACTCGTCGAGCACGAAGCTCAGGAAAGGCGCAGGGCGCCGATCGAAGATGTCCTGCCGGGCCAACCGTGCCGTGACCCGCTGCTCAATGGTCTCGTCGTCCAAGGGCGGACGCCGCATCGCCAACAGTGCCCTCATGTACTCCTCGGTCTGGAGCAGGCCCTTGACCACCAGGGTGTCGTAGGCGACCAGCTCAACGGCTTCCTTCTCCAGCACCGCCATCCCCTGGAAGAACACCGGATACTGAGCCCGCTCCACCTGCTCCTTCCACAGGCACAGCAGTCCGTCCGCCCTCAGCACCTCATCGGCCCGCTCGATCGTCCGGGGTGACGGAATCCGCCGCCCCTGCTCGAACGACGCGATGGTGGACGCCGAGTACCCGAGGCGCCGCCCGAACTCCTCGCGTTCCAGGCCCTCCCGAATCCGCAGCGTCTTCAGGGTCTGCCCGAACGCGACGACGACACCGCGCCCGGCCTCGTCCTCCGGTCGCCGCCCGGCTCCGTCGCCGCTCTCCCAGCCGTCCCCGAGGCTCACGACCGCTCCCGCGCCGCCGTCCCCGTGCTCCCCGCGGACCGCTTCGGTCCCGGCCTCCGCGCCCCCGCGCTCCGTCATGTCCATCACCGCCTCCTTGCCCCAACGCGCCCGCAGGGAAGGCCGTTACGGCGCGCAGCGCCTACTCGTGCGGACCGCGCGCGTACAGCCGCCCCCTGTCTCTGCGTAACCGCTGGTCACGCTACGCGACGGACAGGACCGTGGTCGGCATGACGACGAAACCCGTGAATTCCTCCGGCACCACCCCACCCGCCACCCCCTGCGCCCCCTTGAGTGCCACCCACGTTCCCGCCCTCATCGCGCCACCAGACCGCACCTTCGAGATGTGCTTCACCTCCACTCCCCGCGGAGCCCGTCTCGCCCGCCGTCTGGCTGCCGTCCGCCTGGACGCGTGGGGCATCCCGTACGGCTCCGACGCCCACGACGCGACCGTGCTGATCGTCGCCGAACTCGTCGCCAACGCCGTGCGGCACGGCCATGTGCCCGGCCGGGACTTCCACCTCCGCCTGCGCGCGGCATCCGACGGCCGTACCGTGCGCGCCGAAGTCACCGACGCCCGCACCGAACGCCTTCCCCGCCGCCCGGCCCTCCCCGAGGGCGCCGCCGGTGCCGAGGAGGCCGGCCGCGGGCTGCTCCTCGTCGCGCATCTCGCGGCCCGCTGGGACTGGCACCCGCGCCGGGACGGGCCGGGCAAGACCGTCTGGGCGGAGTACGCGTTTCCGGCACGGCGCCAGCGGTGAGCCCGTCCGGATCGCTCGGCACGGACTGGGCGGGTACGTACCCGTACCCGTACCCTCGGGGGTCGCATGAGGAGGCCTGCATGTCCGACGCCAACATCCGCATCCCCGTCGAAGCCCGCGACCGGCTCGCCCGGATAGCTTCCTCCGAAGGTATGTCCCTACGGGGTTACCTGTCGCACCTCGCCGAGACCCTGCTGACGCCCGAGGAGCGCACGGCCCGCGCCGAGCAAGCGCGCGCCGCCCTGCGGGAGTGGAACGGCTACGACCCGAGCGCGAGCGAACAGGCGGCCCTGGACGCCGAGTTGGACCGGCGCCTCAGCGAGGCGGGAGCAAGGTGACCGAGGCTCTGCACATCGTCCTGGACGAAACGGCCATGGTTGCGGCAGGGCAGGGCAACGTGCTCGCCTCACGCCTGGCCCATCGCGCCCATTCCGAGGCGGGCTGGTTTCTCTACGCCCCCGCTTGCGCCTTGGTCGAGGCGGACCGGATGCGGCACGGTACGGCGGAGCACCTCGCCGCGCTCCCCGGCGTCACGGTCCTCGACCTGGACCTGCCCGCCGCGCTCGCCGTGGCCCGGGGAACGTCCTGGGCTCCCGCCCACACACGTCACGCCGCTGAACCGACCGCGAAGCGACCTGACGGTGCCGTGGTCGCCACCACAGTGCCCGACGCATGGAAGGGGCAGCCCGTACGGGTCATCGACCTGAACTCCTGAGCCGTTTCCGGGTGGCGTCCACGCCGCCACCACGCTTGTGCTCGCACCGCGTCTCCAGCGAGGGCCGATCACACGGGTCATCGGCCCTTCGTCGGTGGAGGAGCATTGCCGACTCCTGCGGTTCCGTCCCGTCGACAGGCACCCCAGCGGCCTCGCACCCCGCGTCTGTCGGTGCTGGAGGGCCTCCTCGCCGAACGTCCGCGCAGCGACAGCCCGCTGACCCCGGCAGGCCGCGACCGCGGCGCGGCCTACGCCCTCCGGATCGCCCTGGAGACAGCCGGCGGGTTCAGCACCCGCTGCGGGCTCAGCGCCGGCTCTCGATCAGCGCGAAGCGGGCGCCCTCCGGGTCGGCCACCGTGGCCACGCGCCCGTCCGCGCTCTCGCGTGCCGGTTTGAGGACGTGCCCGCCCAGCCCGGCGACATGGTGCAGTGCTTCGTCCGCGTCGGCGACCTCGAAGTACGTCAGCCAGTGCGGGCCTTGGTCACGGGGGAGGGACGTACCCACGCCGTGGAGGCCGGCGACCGGACGGCCGTCGAGGTGCAGGGTGAGGTAGTCGATGTCGGCGGAGACGACCGGTTCCTCCTCGTAGCCGAACACCGTGCCGTAGAACTTGGCGACGCTCTCCGACTCGAACGTCAGCAACTCGTGCCAGGCCGGTGTCCCCGGCTGCCCGGCGGCGCCGATGCCCTGGTGGGCAGCCGCCTGCCAGACGCCGAAGACGGCCCCCGAGGGGTCGGAGCAGATGGCGAGCCGCCCGGCATCCTCCGCGTCCAGCGGGCCCACGCCCACCGTGCCGCCGCACAGCCGGATCGCCTCGGCGGTCTGGTCGACGTGGTCGGAGGCCATGTACGGCGTCCAGGCGACGGGGAGGTGCCGGTCCGGCGGGAGCCGGCCCATGCCCGCCACGTCGCGACCGTCGAGCAGGGCCCGCACGTAGGGACCCAGATGCCGGGGGCCGGGGCGGAACTCCCAGCCGAACAGGGCCCCGTAGAACTCCTGGGTCGCCGCCAGGCCGTGCACCATCAGACTCACCCAGCAGGGCGCGCCGGGCGTGTACCGGTCGCGCCCTTCGTCGTCGCGGCCGGCCGACCCCCGTGCCTCGGTCATCGTCACTCTCTCCTCGGCCCCTCGCGGGGGCCGCGTCGCTTCCGCTCGCGGACCCCCGTGCCCGATGCTCGCACCGCCCGCGGTGTCCCGCGCTCCGGGCACGCCGCATGCCGTACCACGACCGGCAGTTGCCCGGTCCGCGGCTTCTTGTTCGTTCCGGGGTTGCGCTCGGATGCCGATTCGGCTCTACAGGTTGTGCCCGATCCCGTACGCCTGGTGATCGAGCCTGTCCGGCCGAGCAGAGTAGCCGGACATGGGCGATGCGGCCACCCCGTGCGCAAGGATGGTGACCATGAACGCCATCATCACCGCATCAGAACTCGCGAGCGACCTGGCGGGACCCCGACCGCCGGTCCTGCTCGACGTCCGCTGGCAGCTGAGCGTGGCCAAGGCGGCCGGTGAGCCGCCGTTCGACGGCCGTGCCGAGTACGCGGCAGGCCACATCCCCGGCGCGGTCTACGTCGACCTGGACCGCGAACTGGCCTCGGCGGCAGGCGCGCAGGGGCGCCATCCGCTGCCCGACCTGGAGGTGTTCGGCGCCGCGATGCGCCGGGCGGGTGTGTCGTCGGGGCGTCGGGTGGTCGTGTACGACGGCGGCCAGGGCTGGGCCGCGGCGCGGGCCTGGTGGCTGTTGCGCTGGACGGGGCACCCGGACGTGCGGGTGCTCGACGGCGGGCTGCCGGCGTGGGACGGCCCGCTTTCGGTTCAGGCGCCGGCGCCCGGGCAGGGCGACTTCCGGCCGGTGGCCGGAGCCGAGGGACTCCTCGACGCGGACGGGGCCGCGGCGCTGGCCCGTTCGGGTGTGCTGTTCGACGCGCGGGCGGCGGAACGGTACCGGGGGGACGTGGAGCCGATCGACCGGGTGGGCGGGCACATCCCCGGCGCGGTGTCGGCGCCGACGAACGAGAACGTGGGGGCGGACGGCCGCTTCCTGCCCGCCGCGGAACTCCGGTCGCGCTTCGACGCGCTGGGGGCGCACGACGGGGCGAAGGTGGGCGTGTACTGCGGTTCCGGTGTCTCGGGGGCCCATGAGGTGCTCGCGCTGGCGGTCGCGGGGATGCCGGCGGCGCTGTACGTGGGGTCGTGGTCGCAGTGGTCGTCGGATCCGTCGCGGCCGGTGGCGGTGGGGCCGGATCCGCAGTGACGGGCGCCGTGGCAGGCAGGAGTGTGGGTCGCTGACAAGCGCCGGGGACAGGGGCGGGAGGCCCATCCGCCCCGGGGGCTTCGGCTTCGTTCAGCGGCTGGCGTCGTACGGATGTCCGCGACTGGGGTTGCCGGCACACAGTCCCCCCGGCATCCCGAACACCCCCCGGCATCCCGAACACCGAGGGTCCGCGCCCGGCCAGGCGAGGGCCCTCGTACTCGTCCCGGCCGCCGGGCCTACTCCTGCTTCTTCCGGCGCGTCCCGAACACGATCTCGTCCCAGCTGGGGACCGCCGCTCTGCGTCCGGGGCGGACGCCGTCCGCCTCGGCCTGGCGGTCGGTGGCGCCGACGAGGCGGTCGCGGTGGCTGCCGACGGAGCGCGGCATGAGGACGTCCGCGTAGGCGGAACCGGCCGAGGCCGCGGGCGCCGGGGGCTCCTCCGCCTCGGGCTCCGCGACGGGCTCCTCCACCGGCTCGGGCGCAGGACGCTCCGGAACCACCAGGTCGCCCCGGAAGCTCGGCACCGCCTCCAGCAGGCTGGTCAGCGAGTCCCGCTCACCCGCACTCTCCTCGGCCGGCTCGGCCGGGGGCGGCGGCAGGCTCGGCCGCTCCCGCTCGGCGGGACGCTCCAGCGTGCGCTCGCGCGGCAGCCGCGCGATGCGCGGGACGAAGGGAAAGCTGGGCTCGGGCGCGCCGAGGTCGTCGGCCTCGCCGATCAGCGAGCGGGCCTCGTCGTCGACGGCCTGGACGAGCCGCCGGGGCGGGTCGTACGTCCAGCTCGCCGAGTGCGGCTCGCCCGCCACGACATAGACCAGCAGCACTTCCCAGGTGCCGTCGTCACGGCGCCAGGAGTCCCACTGCACGGTGTCCTTGTCGGCGCCCCGCAGCACCAGCCGCTCCTGCACCGCCTCGCCGAGCGGCGGGCCGGAGTTCTCGCCGGGGCGGCGGACCGGGGTCTTGCGGGCCCGCTCGGCCATGAAGGCGCGCTCGGCCAGCACGGGGCCCTCGAAGCGACGTACGCGATCGACGGGGATGCCCGCCATTTGGGCGACCTCTTCCGCGGTCGCGCCCGCACGTATACGCGCCTGGATGTCTCGGGGGCGGAGATGGCTCTCCACCTCGATCTCGATCTGGCCGAGGCGGGGACGGTCGCCGCGCACGGCGGCGCGGAGCCGTTCGTCGATCGGAAGCGTGTACTCCGTGCTGTCCGCAGCCTTCAGCACCAGCCGTGTGCCGTCATTGGAGACGGCCACGACACGCAGTTCGGGCATGGGGACCTCCCGGGTGGTGCCTGCCGACGTCACGTGCGTCGCTGCTTCCGCTAGTCGAGTGTGGCCTGCCCGGGTGCAGCCTGCCACAACCTTGCCGAGTTGCCCGGCGTGTCGGGCACAGGCCCTGGATCGCCGTTATGGCACGGTTACCTTTTCGCAACGCTAAGTGACCAACTCCGTCACCCTGTGCAACAAGCCCCCCTCCCGGCGGTCCTTCAAAGGTCGCGGACGCCCTGGCGGGAGACCAGACCCAGGGCTCGCAACAGTACTCCATTCGGACCACGTGCGTGGATCGGCGCGCCGCTCAACTTCTCCCGGGGGACGGCACTTGGCCGCCGCTGACGGATTCTCCCGATCACGCACGTGGCGTACTTCACGGAGTCACCAGATTTGGAACAACCGCTTTCGGCCGTACGTCGCCCCTCTCGTACCCCTGGTCGGTCAAGGGCGGGAAAGGCAGGCAAGGCCCCGGAATGCGTGAAGGGCCCCATGTGGTCGAGGAGTCGAGCACCGGGGAGGACGTGAAGCAGAAGCGGACCGACCTGAGTGTGCCGCGGGTCGCGGGCAGCGCCGTGGCCGCGGAACCCGCCTCGGCGTCACGATGACCGGCATCACCGCCCGCGATCTGGCCTCCGGCGGCGGCTTCAGGGGCAGGGGCAGGGCAGGGCAGCACGACGGTCGCAGACGCCTTCTCCGGCCACGGCAAGTCGTCGCCGGAGTCCGGGGATCTGGGTGACTCCGGCTCCGGCACGGACGGTTCGACGCCCGCCCCGTCCGCGACACCCGGCGGTGCCACGCCGTCGGGCGGTGCCCCCTCCGGCGGCGACGACGGGAACACGACGGGCAGTTCGGCGCCGGGTCCCGGTCCGAGCGAGGGCGGTGAGGGCGGTGAGTGCGGTGGGGGCGGTCAAGGCTCCGGCGGGGAGCCGGCCGGGACTCCCACGCCGAGCGCGCCCGCTACGGACCCAGCACCCTCCGCAAGTAGTCGTTCTGGAACCGCCGATCCGGATCCAGCCGATCCCGCAGCGCCGTGAACTCCCCGAAGCGCGGGTAGACCCCGGAGAAGTACTCCGCGTCCCGCGTGTGCACCTTGCCCCAGTGCGGCCGCCCCGCGTGTGCGGTGAAGATCCGCTCGGCGGCCGTGAAGTACGCCTGATAGGGGGTGCCCTGGAACATGTGGACGGCGATGTAGGCGGTGTCCCGGCCCGACGCCGTGGACAGTGCGATGTCGTCGGCGGGGGCGGTGCGCACCTCGACGGGGAAGCTGATCCGCAGCCGGGACCGTTCCACCGCCGCCTTCAGTTCGCGCAGGGTCTCCACCACGGCCTCGCGCGGCAGGGCGTACTCCATCTCCACGAAACGCACCCGGCGCGGAGACGTGAAGACCTTGTACGGGATGTCCGTGTAGGTGCGCGCGGAGAGTGCCTTGCTTGAGGCCCGGGCGATCGCCGGGATGGTGGCGGGCGCCGCGCGGCCGATCCAGTTGGCCACCTGGAAGACGCCGTTGGAGAGGAACTCGTCCTCGAACCAGCCCTTGACCTGGCCCACCGGGCGCTCCGGACCGGCGCTGCGGTTGTTGCGCTTGGTGTTGGTGTTGCCGGTGTGGGGGAACCAGTAGAACTCGAAGTGCTCGTTCTCGGCCCAGAGTTCGTCGAAGGACCGGGTGACCCGGTCGAAGGCCATCGGCTCCTCGCGCGCGGTGAGCAGGAAGATCGGCTCGACCGCGAAGGTGATGGCGGTGACGATGCCCAGGGCCCCCAGGCCGATCCGGGCGGCCGCGAAGACCTCCGGGTTCTCCCGCTCGGAGCAGGTGAGCACCGAGCCGTCGGCGGTGACCATCTCCAGGCCCCGGATCTGGGCGGCGATGGAGGCGGAGTCACGGCCCGTGCCGTGCGTGCCGGTGCTGGCGGCGCCGGAGACCGTCTGCTCCATGATGTCGCCCATGTTGCTCAGCGACAGGCCCTCGCGCGCGAGAGCCACGTTGAGCCTCTTGAGCGGAGTGCCGGCCTCGACGGTGACGGTGCCTGCCTCCCGATCGACGTCGCGGATACCGGTCAAGAGTTGAGGCCGGATCAACAGACCGTCCGTCGCCGCTATGGAGGTGAAGGAGTGCCCGCTGCCGACGGCCTTCACCTTCAGGCCGTCCTCCGCCGCGCGCCGTACCGCCTCGGTCAGCTCCTCCACGGAGGCGGGCGTGACCGCCCGTGCCGGGCGGGCGGCGACGTTGCCGCCCCAGTTACGCCACGTGCCGTTCTTCCCGCTCGCTGTGCTGCTCAACGGTGCCTCCCCGACCCGGAGCCGGCCGCTTGAGCCGGCGGTACCCGAGGAAACCGACCGCGACCGCGACGGCTCCGGACACCGCCGGAACCCCGTACCCGGCGCGCGCACCGGCGGCGTCGATCACCCAGCCGGCCACGGAGGAGCCGAGCGCGACCCCCACCGCGAGCCCGGTGCTCACCCAGGTCATGCCCTCGGTCAGTTGCGCGCGTGGTACGTGCTCTTCGATGAGGGACATCGTCGTGATCATCGTGGGAGCGATGGACAGGCCCGCGACGAAGAGCGCCACGGCCAGAAACGGCAAGTTTCCGACCAGTAGGAGGGGGATCATACTCACGGCCATCGCACACACACCCAGCAGCCACCGAGGTTCGGGCGCTCCCGTGAAGTGCAGGAGCCCGAAGACCGCTCCCGCGACGCACGAGCCCAGCGCGTAGACCGCGAGGACGACACTGGCGGCACCCTTGTGGCCCTGTTCGTCGGCGAACGCCACGGTCACCACGTCCACGGCGCCGAAGATCGCACCGGTGGCCACGAAGGTGCTCACCAGCACCTGCAGGCCGGGGGAGCGCAGTGCGGAGCCGCCGCCACGCCGCTCGCGCGGGTGCGGGGCGGGCTCGGTGGACCGCTGGGCGGTCAGCCAGAAGACGCCGACCGCGAGGAAACAGGCGGCCAGCAGCGGGCCGGCCTCGGGGAACCAGGCGGTGGACAGACCGATCGAGATGATCGGGCCGAAGATGAAGCAGATCTCGTCCACCACGGACTCGAAGGAGTACGCGGTGTGCAGTTGCGGAGTGCCCCGGTACACGGCCGCCCAGCGCGCCCGGATCATCGCGCCGACGCTCGGCACGCACCCGATGCCCACGCACGAGACGTACAGCACCCAGTCCGGCCACCCGTGGTGCGCGGCGAGCAGCAGCAGCGCCGCGGCGCCCAGCGCCAGCAGGGTCGCCGGGCGCAGCACCCGCCGCTGCCCGTACTGGTCGACCAGCCGGGAGACCTGGGGGCCCGCCACCGCGGCCGACAGCGCGATGGTGGCCGACAGCGCGCCCGCCAGCCCGTACCGCCCGGTGAGCTGGGAGATCATCGTGACCACGCCGATGCCCATCATGGACAGGGGCATCCGGCCGAGGAACCCGGCGGCGGAGAAGCCCTTGGAGCCGGGGGCGGCGAACAGGGCGCGGTAGGGGCTGGGCACTGGGTCTCCGGGCGGCTCGGAAGGGACGGCTGGGTGCCGCTGCCGCTGCGGTGGGGCGCGGCACGGCTCGTAAGGGCGGGTAAGGCGCGAAGTCGGCGGATACAGCTTACGAGTTAGGTGACCCTAATGCACCCTCGGGTACGGCCCCGCACCCGAGCGGCACACCGCCGTTACGGCACTGTCGGTGCCGGGTGGCAGGATCGGAGTCATGCCAGACGCGCTCGATGCCACCCCGTACGACGCCCTGCTCCTGCTTTCGTTCGGCGGCCCGGAGGGGCCGGACGACGTCGTCCCGTTCCTGGAGAACGTGACGCGTGGGCGCGGCATCCCGAAGGAACGCCTGAAGGAAGTCGGTCAGCACTACTTCCTGTTCGGCGGGGTCAGCCCCATCAACGATCAGAACCGCGCCCTGCTGGGCGCCCTGCGCAAGGACTTCGCGGACCACGGCCTGGACCTGCCCGTCTACTGGGGCAACCGCAACTGGGCGCCGTACCTGACGGACACCCTGCGCGAGATGGTCCGTGACGGCCGCCGCCGGATCCTGGTCCTGGCGACCAGCGCCTACGCCTCCTACTCGGGCTGCCGGCAGTACCGCGAGAACCTCGCCGACTCGCTGGCCGCTCTCCAGGACGAGGGCCTGGACCTGCCCAGGGTCGACAAGCTGCGGCACTACTTCAACCACCCCGGTTTCGCGGAGCCCATGGCCGAGGGCGTGCTCCAGTCCCTGGCCTCCCTCCCCGAGGACGTCCGGGAGGGCGCCCACATCGCGTTCACGACCCACTCCATCCCCCTCTCGGCCGCGGACACCTCCGGCCCGGTCGGGGAGCACGGGGACGGCGGGGCCTACGTCCGGCAGCACCTGGAGGTCGCCGGGCTGATCGCCGACGCCGTACGCGAACGCACCGGTACCGACCACCCCTGGCAGCTCGTCTACCAGTCGCGCTCGGGGGCGCCGCACATCCCGTGGCTGGAGCCCGACATCTGCGACCACCTGGAGGAGCGGCACGCGGCGGGCGTCCCGTCCGTCGTGATGGCCCCCATCGGCTTCGTCTCCGACCACATGGAGGTCCTCTACGACCTCGACACGGAGGCCAGGGCCAAGGCCGAGGAGCTGGGCCTGCCGGTGCGCCGCTCGGCCACCGTGGGCGCCGACCCGAGGTTCGCCGCCGCGATCCGCGACCTCGTCCGGGAGCGGGCCGCCACCGAGCGTGGCGAGCAGGTCACGCCGTGCGCCGTGGGCGCGCTGGGCGCGAGCCACGACCTGTGCCCGGTGGGCTGCTGCCCGGCCCGCGCCCCCCGTCCCGCCGCCGCGGGCGCCGACAGCCCCTACGCATGAGGAGCGACGTGACCGACGCCCACCACCTGGAACTGCTCGCGCTCGCCCGGGAGGCCGCCCGCCGCGCCGGGGAACTGCTGAGGGACGGCCGCCCGGCCGACCTCGCGGTCGCCGCCACCAAGTCCAGCCCGATCGACGTGGTGACCGAGATGGACATCGCGGCGGAGAAGCTGATCACCGACCTGATCTCCGACCGCCGCCCGCAGGACGGGTTCCTCGGCGAGGAGGGCGCCACCAGCGAGGGCACCAGCGGCGTCCGCTGGGTGATCGACCCGCTCGACGGCACGGTGAACTACCTCTACGGCCTCCCCACCTGGGCCGTGTCCATCGCGGCCGAACAGGACGGCGAGACCGTCGCCGGGGTGGTGGCGGCGCCGATGCGCGGCGAGACGTACCACGCGGTACGCGATGGCGGGGCCTGGGCCACCGGAGCATGGGACGGCGAGCGCAGGCTGGCCTGCCGGTCCGCCGCGCCCCTGGACAAGGCGCTGGTCTCCACCGGCTTCAACTACGTCACGGCCGTCCGCGCGCACCAGGCCGAGGTCGCCCGGCAGCTGATCCCGCTGGTCCGGGACATCCGGCGCAGCGGTTCCGCCGCCGTCGACCTGTGCGACGTCGCCGCGGGCCGCCTCGACGGCTACTACGAGCGCGGACTCAACCCGTGGGACTACGCGGCGGGCGACCTGATCGCCAGGGAGGCGGGCGCCCTGACCGGCGGACGCCCCTCAGAGCGCCCCTCACGCGATCTGACGGTCGCGGCTACCCCGGGCGTCTTCGAGCCCCTCCAGCGGCTCCTGGAGGATTTCGGCGCCTGGCGCGACTGAGGCAGGCGGGAGAGCCGGCGCGACGGCTCACCACAGCACAGCGGGGCCCCCGGCGCCGGACTCGCCGGGGGCCCCGCTGCCGTGCCGGGTCAGACGCTGCTCGCGCCGACTTCCACACCGTGTTCGGCCGCGAGACGGCGCAGGTCGTCGAGCTCGCCCTGCTCCACGTCGACGAGGAAGTCGTCGCCTTCGTCCCGGGCCCGCGTCAGGTCGGACTCGGTCGCCCTTATGCGCTGCAGAAGTCCTGCGGTGAATGCGTCCATGCTGCGCCCCCTCGTCCTGGGTCGTGGGTCGTCGGCACGGGGGTGTGCCGTTCGGAAGGGGCGATCACGTCTCCCATGGGTGCCCAGCGCTGCCCTGCCGGGCGGCGACGGTGCCGGACACCCACGCCCACTCTGCGGAAGCGGACCGCGGCGTACCGCATGGTGCTGCGGCACAAGCAGAGCGTGATCGCGGGGTGTAAACCGTCCTCCCCCCAGTCCCTCCCGCAGAAACCTCAACCGGAAGAGAAAATCTCGCATTCCCGGATCCGGTGCCCCGCGCCGGCCGAACTGCCGCACGGGGCCGGCGGGAGTTCGCCGGGGACCGCCGGGGCCGCGCACAGGCGCTGCCGCACCCTGCCTTACTGCCGACTTATGGCCGAAAAGGGCAGGATGGAGGTCCACAGACCCCCGAGGACTCCCCTGCTCGCGCGTGCCCGGAGGCGCTGCGCGGGCGGACACAGGAAGGACAAGCGACGTGCGCGTACTCGTCGTCGAGGACGAGCAGCTGCTCGCCGATGCGGTGGCCACCGGACTGCGCCGGGAGGCCATGGCCGTCGACGTCGTGTACGACGGCGCGGCCGCCCTGGAGCGCATCGGCGTCAACGACTACGACGTGGTCGTCCTCGACCGCGATCTGCCCCTGGTGCACGGTGACGACGTCTGCCGCAAGATCGTCGAGCTGGGCCTGCCCACGCGCGTGCTGATGCTCACGGCGTCCGGCGATGTCAGCGACCGCGTCGAGGGCCTGGAGATCGGCGCCGACGACTACCTGCCCAAGCCCTTCGCGTTCAGCGAGCTGACCGCACGCGTGCGTGCGCTCGGCCGCCGGACCAGCATGCCGCTGCCGCCGGTCCTGGAGCGCGCCGGGATCAAGCTGGACCCCAACCGCCGCGAGGTCTTCCGGGACGGCAAGGAGGTGCAGCTCGCGCCGAAGGAGTTCGCCGTCCTGGAGGTCCTCATGCGCAGCGAGGGCGCGGTCGTCTCCGCCGAGCAGCTCCTGGAGAAGGCCTGGGACGAGAACACCGATCCGTTCACCAACGTGGTGCGTGTGACCGTCATGACCCTGCGCCGCAAGCTGGGCGAGCCGCCGGTCATCGTGACCGTGCCCGGCTCCGGCTACCGGATCTGACCGGCGGTGGCAGCGCACCCCGCGCCCCCGCAGGCGCCTCCGAAGCCCACCTGGGACCCCAGGAGGGCCGCCCCACCGTTCCCGCTCCTGCGGCCGACGATCCGGATACGGCTCACGCTCCTGTACGGAGGCATGTTCCTGATCGCCGGCATCATGCTGCTGTCGATCAACTACCTGCTCGCCGCCAACGCCATGAACCTGGGCAGTGACCTGCCGTTCAAGATCCTCTCCGGCCAGGTGGCCAGCGAGACCTGCAACTTCCCCGGGTCGCCGACCGCGGCCGAGCTCAACCAGGCCATGAACGCCTGCGTCAACGAGCAGCGCCAGCACGCCCTGGACAACCTGCTCAGCCGTTCGCTGCTCGCCCTGCTCGGCCTCGCCGTGATCGCCTTCGCCTTCGGCTACGCGATGGCCGGACGCGTGCTCTCGCCGCTGGGACGGATCACCCGCACCGCCCGCGCGGTCGCCGGGTCGGACCTGTCCCGGCGGATCGAGCTGGACGGCCCGGACGACGAGCTCAAGGAGCTGGCCGACACCTTCGACGACATGCTGGAGCGGCTGCAGCGGGCCTTCACCGCCCAGCAGCGCTTCGTCGGCAACGCCTCCCACGAGCTCAGAACCCCGCTGGCGATCAATCGCACGCTCCTGGAGGTGCATCTGTCCGACCCGGGTGCGCCTGTGGAGCTCCAGCAGCTCGGCAAGACGCTGCTGGCTACCAACGAGCGCAGTGAGCAGCTCGTGGAGGGCCTGCTGCTGCTCGCCCGCAGCGACAACCAGATCGTCGAGCGAGGGCCCGTGGACCTCGCCGAGGTCGCCTCGCAGGCCATCGACCAGGTGCGCGCCGAGGCAGCCGCCAAGGGCGTCCAGCTGCGCGGCACCCGCGAGCCCGCGGTCGTCCAGGGCAACGGCGTCCTGCTGGAGCGGATCGCGCTGAACCTGGTGCAGAACGCCGTGCGGTACAACGTCCCCGAAGACGGCTGGGTCGAGGTCACCACCGAGATCCAGCACGGCCAGGCGGTGATGGTCGTGGCGAACACGGGCCCGGTGGTGCCCGCGTACGAGGTCGACAACCTCTTCGAGCCGTTCCGCAGGCTCCGCACGGAGCGCACCGGCAGCGACAAGGGTGTCGGTCTCGGCCTGTCCATCGTCCGGTCCGTGGCCCGGGCGCACGGCGGGCACATCGCGGCACGGCCCCGAGAGGGAGGCGGTCTCATGATGCGCGTCACGTTCCCGATCTGAGATCCTGGCGACACACCCGGGGATGTTCGCTTTGCGCGGAATTCCCGGGGTACCCGTCCGGTGGTCCCCTGTGTGATCGATCACAAAGGCGATTTTCTGGCCGTCTACTCTCCGTGATCATGTGAGCTGCTGGAAAGCCCGTAAAATCCGGGTTTTCTGGGGCTCCGATCACGGGAAGTACACGGTGGGGCCGCGTTGGAGTGCGACATTCGGACCGTGTACGGTCCCGATCGCCATCCAAGCCGATCACTCATGAGGAGTCCGGTTGGGTGTCGATTGAGTAACAGACCTTGATGTGAGGCAAAATCTCCGCCTCGGGTCGGGCACAAGTCCGGCCTCTCACGCGTTACGTGCGCTGGAGACACCGCAGACAACCCGGAGGGGGAGAGCGACATGGCAACCGACTACGACACCCCACGCAAGACCGACGACGACGTCGACTCGGACAGCCTGGAGGAACTGAAGGCCCGGCGGAACGACAAGTCCGCCTCGGCAGTGGACGTCGACGAGTTCGAGGCCGCAGAGGGCCTCGAACTGCCCGGCGCCGACCTCTCGAACGAGGAGCTCGCGGTCCGCGTGCTGCCCAAGCAGCAGGACGAGTTCACATGCATGAGCTGCTTCCTGGTGCACCACCGCAGCCAGCTGGCCAGGGAGAAGAACGGTCAGCCGATCTGCCGCGACTGCGACTGAGGCGGGGTCGGCCGTGACTGGCTCGACCCCACCCCGGAAGCGCCGCTTCCCCTGGGGAGCGGACACAGGGCCGTCCGACGGCCCTCACGGTGTACGTGACGACGAGCGGGGCTCCTCCGGTACGGCATCGGTCCCTACCGGATCGGCCTCGCTCGAACCCGCCGGTGACCGGGCCGACCTCCCGGTGCCGGAGCAGGGTCCCACCCCCGTCGCCCGGCGGCGGGCGGCGGTGATCCGGGACAGGGCCAGGGAACTGGCCAGGGACGGCGCCCGCAAGGGCGGACAGCACGCCAGGGCCGGCCTCGGGCACCTCGCCGACCGGCTCATCGAGATCGCCCCGCGGATCCCCGTACGGGACCTGGCGACGCTGCGCAGGCAGTTCCCGGGCCTCGGTCCCGAACAGCTCGCGGACAAGCTCATCGCGGGCGCGGCGAAAGCGTCGGCCACCGTCGGAGCGGGTGTGGGAGCGGCGGCGATGCTGCCCATTCCGCCCGCCATGCCCACGGAACTGGCCGCGGAGATCACCGGGGTCGCGGCGATCGAGCTGAAGCTGATCGCCGAACTCCACGAGGTCTACGGCGTGCGGCCGCCGGGAAATCTCAAGGACCGCAGCGGCGCGTATCTGAGGTCGTGGTCCGAGGAGCGCGGCATCGACCCCCTGAAGCCGAACACCGTCAACGCCGCTCTCGGCGTGCAGATGAAGCGCGAACTGCGGCAGCAGATCATGAAACGCATGGTGCGCAACCTGCCGAACCTGATGCCCTTCATGGTGGGCGCCGCGGTCGGCGCGGTCATGAACCGGCGGGACACCAAGAAGCTCGCGGGGCGCATCCGGGCGGACCTGCGGAAGATGCAGGTGCCCTGGGATCACCTGACGGGGCTGCCGCCGCTGGAGAAGCCCGCGGACGCGCTGCCGATGGAGAACGGGCCGCACAAGGAGTTCGGGCGCTGAGCCGCCGGCGGCGGGGCGCCCGGGGCGGCTACGCGGCGGTGGCCGCCTCCCTCGCCGACCTGATCGCCTCCGCCAGCCGCTGCGGCTCGCGCGTCGACAGGTACAGGTACGGCGTCGGGTCCGCGGGGTCGCTGACCTCGACACGCAGGGCCGTCGGGACGTAGGCGCGCAGCAGCATGAAGGCGCGGGTGTCGGCCTTGTGGGTGCGCCAGGCCCTGGCCTCCTCCGGGCTCAGGATCTCCGCCTCACCCAGCGCCGTGACCGGGATCTTCGCCTCGCCCGCGATCAAAGCGCCGCCCACCACACGGATGCGGACCGAGCCGTAGGAACTCGCCGCCACCGCGGCGGCGGCCGTGCCGCCGACCAGACCGCCCAGCATCGGCAGTGTGCCGAAGGGCAGCAGGATCAGGGCGAGTGAGACCCCGGCCAGGAAGCTGATCAGCCACCAGGTGCGGGGCGCGGTGAGGCGTTCTTCGTAAGGGGCGGCGGAATGCTGCATGACATCAAGCTTGGCACGGTGTCCGCACGGCGCCGGGATCAGGGGGCCGGTGCACGGCGCTGCCAGGCGGGGCGGTGGTGGGAGACGGGCGGACGGGTAAGGTCTGCGGCTGTGAGTGGTACATCCCCAGCTCTGACGCCTCCCGCCGACGCGCGAAAGCCCGTGCGGCATGCCGACGCCCCCGCGCCCGGTGAACTCCTCGGCGCGCACTACGGCCAGTGCTTCGGCTGCGGCGGCGAGCAGCCGCACGGGCTGCACCTGGAAGCGCGGGCGGGTGAAGGGGTGTCGATCACCGCCGAGTTCACCGTACGGCCCGAACACCAGGGCGCCCCCGGACTCGCGCACGGCGGGGTGCTCGCCACCGCCCTCGACGAGACGCTCGGCTCGCTGAACTGGCTGCTGCGCACCATCGCCGTGACCGGCCGGCTGGAGACCGACTTCGTGCGGCCCGTGCCGGTGGGCACCACGCTGCACCTCGCGGCCGAGGTGACCGCCGTGGCCGGACGCAAGATCTACTCCTCCGCCACCGGACGCGTGGGCGCCCCCGACGGCCCGGTGGCCGTCCGTGCCGACGCCCTCTTCATCGAGGTCAAGGTCGACCACTTCATCGACCACGGCCGCGAGGAGGAGCTCCGGGCCGCCATGAACGACCCCGACCAGATCAGGCGCGCCCGTGCCTTCGAGGTGAACCCGTGACCCGCGATCCCCTGAACGTGCTGATCCGGCGCGTCGACGCGGACGTACCGCTTCCGGCGTATGCGCACCCCGGCGACGCGGGAGCCGATCTGCGCACCACCGAGACCTGTGAACTGGCGCCGGGTGAGCGGGCGGTGCTGCCCACCGGAGTGTCTGTCGCGCTGCCTGAGGGGTACGCGGCCTTCGTGCACCCGCGTTCCGGTCTCGCCGCCCGCTGCGGTGTCGCCCTCGTGAATGCCCCGGGGACGGTTGATGCCGGGTACCGTGGGGAGATCAAGGTGATCGTGGTGAATCTCGACCCGCGTGAAAGCGTGCGGTTCGAGCGCTTCGACCGGATTGCCCAACTGGTCGTCCAGCAGGTCGAGAGGGTCCGCTTCCAGGAGGTCGCGGAGCTTCCCGACTCCGTGCGGGCCGAGGGGGGCTTCGGGTCCACCGGCGGCCATGCCGCCGTGGACGACGGGAGCGGCACAAGCGGTCATGCCGCCGTCGGCGGCAAGGCGGGTGGGAATCGATACGCTTCGGTCGTATCAGACCGGGAAGGACAGTGACGTGTTCGGACGTCGCAACAAGAAGGGTGCCGCCGAGGACGCGGCCGGCGAGGCCGAGCAGGTCGTCGACAGCGTCGACACTGAGGCGGACGAAGAGGTCGGGCGCGAGCGGGTGCGGCTGGAGCCGGAGCCGCGGCCCGACGGACCGTGGGACAGCTCCGAGGTGCGGGACGCGGCCGAGGGCCGGGTCGACCTGGGCGGGCTGCTGGTGCCGGGAGTCGACGGCATGGAGCTGCGGGTGGAGGTCGCGGGCGACGCGATCGTCGCGGCGACCGTCGTCCTGAGGGACAGCGCCATCCAGCTGCAGGCCTTCGCCGCCCCCAAGCGCGAGGGCATCTGGGGCGAGGTGCGCGAGGAGATCGCCGGCGGCATCACGCAGCAGGGCGGCATCGTCGACGAGGTCGAGGGCCCGCTCGGCTGGGAGCTGCGGGCCCAGGTGCCGGTGCAGCTGCCGGACGGCACGGGCGGCTTCCAGGTCGTCCGGTTCGTCGGTGTGGACGGGCCCCGCTGGTTCCTGCGCGGTGTGATCTCGGGCCAGGGCGCGGTGCAGCCGCAGGCGGCCGGGCTGCTGGAGAACATCTTCCGGGACACGGTCGTGGTCCGCGGCGAGGGCCCGATGGCGCCCCGCGACCCCATCGTCCTCAAGCTGCCGAACGACGCGCAGATGGTCCCCGAGGGCGTCCAGCAGGACCACCAGAGCAGCTCCCGCTTCTCCGGCGGCATGGGCCAGCTCCAGCGCGGACCGGAGATCACCGAGGTCCGCTGAACAAACGACTGTACGAAAGGGCCGCACCCCGCCCGGGGTGCGGCCCTTTCGCGTCGCGACGTCCGGGCGACCGGGCGACCGGTGGCCGGTGTCCCGGTGGCCGGTGTCCCGGTGTCCGGTGCGTCAGAGTTCCGTCAAGGACGTCCTCCGGCCCCCTGGTCGTCCCTTTTGCCTGGAACGTTGGCCGTAAGGTCGACGCTGCGTACGCAGCAGTTGCGGAAGACGGACAATGAGGCCATGGCACGCGGCAAGCTTCGGATCTATCTCGGTGCGGCACCGGGTGTGGGCAAGACGTACGCCATGCTGTCCGAGGCGCACCGGCGTGTGGAGC
>NZ_JBIDCW010000020.1:0-153413 GCF_043204795.1 Streptomyces sp. NPDC047706
TCGCCCTCGTCGCTGCTGCACTGGACCCGCCGGATGATCGAGATCCGCAAGCAGAACCCCGCCTTCGGGCTCGGCTCGTACACCGAACTGCAGTCGTCGAATCCCGCGGTGCTCGCCTTCCTGCGTGAGTACGAGGACGACCTGGTGCTCTGCGTCAGCAACTTCGCCCGGTTCGCCCAGCCGACCGAGCTGGACCTGCGCGAGTTCGCGGGCCGGCATCCGGTCGAGCTGTTCGGCGGGGTGCGATTCCCGGCCATCGGAGAACTGCCCTACCTGCTGACCCTCGGGGGCCACGGCTTCTACTGGTTCCGGCTCGTCCGAGTCGCATCTCGTATCGGCCGACGACTGTGAGCGTGCGCCGACGAAAGGAGGCGGCACCATGACGAAGACCGCATCCCTCCTGCCGAGCGACAGTGGCCTCGCCGCGCCCATGTCCTCCCTCGACGGGCTGCTGCGCGAGTGGCTGCCGCGGCAGCGCTGGTTCGCCGGCAAGGACCGGCCCGTCACGGACCTGCGCCTGCTGTCGCTGACGGAACTCTTCCCGGGCTGTCTGCACCTGCTCGTGCACGCCGGTCACGCGGGAGGCCACAGCGGTCTCGCCGGGGTGCCCTCCCCCGGCGGCACCACCCCGCCCGGGGACTGCTACCAGCTGTTCCTGGGCGTCCGGCAGCATCCGTCGCCGCGCCTGGGCCGGGCCCTGATCGGTCAGGCGCAGGAAGGCCCGCTGGCCGGGATGACGGTCTACGACGCCCTCCAGGACCTCCGTTCGGCGCAACTGCTGCTGGAGCGTCTGCGGCATCCGGGCACCGCGGGCCCGCTGCGTTTCGAGGCCGACCCGGCCAAGCCGGTCCCGGCCGGTCTGGTGCCCCGTGTGCTGGAAGCCGAGCAGTCCAACTCCTCTCTGGTGTACGGCGACGAGTTCATCCTGAAGGTCTTCCGGCGGATCCAGCCGGGCGTCAACCCCGACCTGGAGGTGCCGGGCGCGCTGGCCGGGCAGGGCTGCGAGCGGGTGCCGGCGCCGGTGGCCTGGTTCTGCACGGCCCAGCCGCAGGAGGCCACCCTCGGGGTCCTGCAGCCCTTCCTGCGCGACGCCTCCGACGGCTGGACCCTCGCGCTGCACGCGCTCGCCACCGGCAGCGACTTCACGGCCGAGGCCCATGAGCTGGGGCGGGCCACGGCAGAGGTGCATCTGGCGCTGGCCGCGGCCTTCGCCGCCGGCGGGCGGTCCGAGAACGGACGTACCGCGGCGGCGATGACGGAACGCCTCGACGCCGCCGCGCACAGCGTTCCGGCGCTCCGGTCGTTCGCCCCCGGGCTGCGGTCGGCGTTCAGCGCGCTGCTGACGTGCGACGCCGGGCCACCCGCTCAGCGTATCCACGGCGATCTGCATCTGGGGCAGGTGCTGCGGGCGGGCCGCGAGTGGTTCGTGATCGACTTCGAGGGCGAGCCGTCCCGTCCGCTCGCCGAACGGCGCGGTGCGCAGTCCCCGGTCCGGGACATCGCGGGCATGCTGCGCTCCTTCGACTACGCGGCCCGGCAGCGCCGGCCCTGGCGTCCTCAGTGGGCGCGCCGCTGCCGGGAGGCCTACTGTGCGGGCTATGCGGCCCGAGCCGGCTGGGATCCCCGTAAGAAGCACGGCCTGCTGCGTGCTTACGAGACGGACCGAGCGGTGTACGAGGTGCTGTACGAGGCCAGGCACCGCCCGGACTGGCTCCCCGTACCCATGGCGGCGATCGAACGACTCGCCGTGAGAGGAGACTGAAAGCCGTGGCGCTGCGCGACATCTCACCCCCGGGAGCCTCCGGCCCGCTCCCGTCCGTCCGGACGCCGGGCGGGTGCGCTCCTGAGCTGGATCCGGCCGAGCGGGGGCGCCTGCTGGCCGGTGCCCATCACGACCCGCACGCCCTGCTCGGCGCGCATCCCGTGCCCGACGGCATCGCCGTGCGGGCGCTGCGGCCGTTCGCGCGCGCGGTGAGCGTGCTGGCCGGCGGGGAGCGCGTCGCGCTCACCTCGGAGGGCGACGGCCTGTTCTCGGCCGTTCTGCCCTGGCAGACGGTCCCCGAGTACACCTTGCTGGTGGCGTACGGGGAGGACGAGCACGAGGTCCATGACCCGTACCGTTTCCTGCCCGCCCTCGGCGAGCTCGACCTGCATCTGATCAGGGAGGGGCGGCACGAGCAGCTGTGGCAGGCGCTCGGCGCCGAGCCGATGACTCATCAGGGCGTGACCGGCACCCGCTTCACGGTGTGGGCGCCGAACGCGCGCGGGGTGCGGGTCGCGGCAGACTTCTGCCACTGGGACGGGACGGCGTTCCCCATGCGCTCGCTCGGCGCCAGCGGGGTGTGGGAGCTGTTCCTGCCGGGCGTCGGCGAGGGCACCGCGTACAAGTTCGAGATCACCTCGCAGTACGGCCACCGGTTCCTCAAGGCAGACCCGATGGCGCGCCGCACCGAGGTGCCGCCGGACACGGCGTCGATCGTGACCGCCTCGCACTACGAGTGGGGCGACCGGGACTGGATGGCGCACCGCGGGGACACCCCGGTGCACCAGGCCCCCTTGTCGGTCTACGAGGTCCACCTCGCCTCCTGGCGCCCCGGACTGACGTACCGTCAGCTGGCGGAGGAGCTGCCCGCCTACGTCAAGGACCTGGGCTTCACGCACGTCGAGCTGATGCCCGTGGCCGAGCACCCCTTCGGCGGCTCCTGGGGCTACCAGGTCACCGGCTTCTACGCGCCCACCTCCCGGCTCGGCACCCCGGACGACTTCCGGTACTTCGTCGACGCCTGCCACCGGGCCGGTATCGGCGTGATCATGGACTGGGTGCCGGCCCACTTCCCGAAGGACGACTGGGCGCTGGCCCGTTTCGACGGGGACGCGCTGTACGAACCCGGGAACGCGCAGCGGGCCGAGCACCCGGACTGGGGGACGTACGAGTTCGACTTCGGGCGGACCGAGGTGCGCAACTTCCTCGTCGCCAACGCGGTGTACTGGTGCGAGGAGTTCCACATCGACGGCCTGCGCGTCGACGCCGTCGCCTCGATGCTGTACCTCGACTACTCGCGGGACTCCGGCCGGTGGACGCCGAACGCCTTCGGCGGGCGTGAGGACCTGGACGCCGTGCGGTTCCTGCAGGAGATGAACGCGACCGTCTACCGGCGTGCGCCCGGCGTGGTGACGATCGCCGAGGAGTCCACCGCGTGGGGCGGGGTGACCCGGCCGACCGACAGCGGCGGCCTGGGGTTCGGGCTGAAGTGGAACATGGGCTGGATGCACGACTCGCTTCAGTACATGAGCAAGGAGCCGGTCCACCGCAAGTACCACCACCACGAGATGACGTTCTCGATGATCTACGCGTACAGCGAGAACTACGTGCTGCCCATCTCGCACGACGAGGTCGTCCACGGCAAGCAGGCCCTGGTGAGCAAGATGCCCGGCGACTGGTGGCAGCGCCGCGCCAACCACCGCGCCTACCTGGGCTTCATGTGGGCCCACCCCGGCAAGCAGCTGCTGTTCATGGGGCAGGAGTTCGCCCAGGGTGGCGAGTGGTCCCAGGAGCACGGCCCCGAGTGGTGGCTGCTCGACCCCGGCCACTGTGCGGCGGGTGATCACCGGGGGGTCCAGGACCTGGTCCGCGATCTCAACGCCCGCTACCTGGCCACACCGGCGCTCTGGCAGCGCGACACGGACCCCGGCGGCTTCCAGTGGGTGGAGTGCGACGCGGCCGACGACAACGTCTTCGCCTTCATGCGCTACGACGACGAGGGTGTGCCGCTGCTGGCGGTCTCCCACTTCTCCCCCGCCGTCCGGCACGACTACCGGCTCGGGGTCCCGGGCGACATCCCCGCCTGGCGGGAGATCCTCAACACCGACGCGTCGCGGTACGGCGGCAGCGACGTCACCCACCCCGACCCCGTCAAGGCGGAGGCGCAACAGTCGCACGGCCGTCCCGCGAGTATCCGGCTGACCCTGCCGCCGCTGGCCACGGTCTGGCTGCGTCCGGCCTGACGGCGGCCGCTCGCGGCTTTCAGGTGTCCGAGTGGCCTTCCGGGGGCATTCGGAGACGTACGGCGGGTCTCCGCCGTCCTGGAAGGTCGTCGAAAGGCCGCGTGAGGTGCGCACCGTCGGTGTGGAGGAGGAACTCCTCCTGGTGGACCCGGAGAGTGGGGAGCCGCGTGCACGGTCGGCCGCGGTGCTGGCGCGCGCCGCGCACGACCATGCCGAGGGCTTCGTCTTCGAGAAGGAACTCCACGAGCAGATGCTGGAGTTCAACACGCATCCGCAGACGCGGATGTCGGAGCTGAGTGCGGAGATCGTCCGCTGCCGCCGGGAGGCGGCGCGCAACGCCGGGGAGATCGGCTGCTCGGTGGCGGCGCTGGCCACGTCGCCGCTGCCGGTCAAGCCCGCGGTCGGCGCGCACCACCGCTACCAGTGGATGGCGGAGCAGTACGGGATCGCCACGCAGGAGCAACTCGTCCTGGGCTGTCATGTCCATGTGGCCGTGGAGTCCGACGAGGAGGGCGTCGCGGTCGTCGACCGGGTGCGGCCGTGGCTCTCGGTGCTCGCGGCACTGAGCGCCAACTCGCCCTTCTGGCAGGGCAAGGACACCAGTTACAGCAGTTACCGCAGCCGGGTGTGGCAGCGCTGGCCGTCGGCCGGACCGGCCGAGCTGTTCGGCTCGGCCGCGAACTATCGCCGGCGGGTCGCGGACATGATGGCCACCGAGACCCTCCTGGACGAGGGCATGCTCTACTTCGACGCCCGGCTGTCCCGGAACTACCCCACGGTCGAGATCCGGGTGGCGGACGTCTGTCTGCACGCGGACACCGCCGTGCTGGTCGCGACGCTCGCCCGCGGGCTCGTCGAGACGGCCGCGCGCGAGTGGCAGGCCGGCCGGGGCCCGGACGAGCACAGCGTGAGCGTGCTGCGCCTCGCCGCCTGGCGGGCCGCCCGTTCGGGCCTCACGGGGGAACTGCTGCACCCTGCGGCGATGCGGCCCGCGCCCGCCGAGACGGTCGTGCGCGCCCTTTTGGAGCACGTCGGCGACGCGCTCGCGGACAGCGGTGACCTGGACCGCGCCAAGGAGTCCTGCGCGGATCTGCTGCGGCGAGGCAACGGGGCCCGGGTCCAGCGGGAGCTGCTGGAGCGCAGAAGGAGCCTGCGGGACGTCGTCCTGGAGTGCGCGCGGCAGACCCAGAGGTGACGCCCCGCGCCTGGAGTCACGCGGGCTGGTGAGGGTGGCGTCAGGGGAGACCCCCGGGGCCGTCAGAGCATCAGCACCAGGCTGTACACCAGGAAGAAGGCGGCGACCAGCACCACCATGACCAGGATCAGCGTCAGCGGGGCCTTTGCCCAGCCCTTGGTCGGGTTGTGCGTGTCCCGGGGCAGGGCTCCCGGCATGCTGCTCTCCGCGGGCGGCGTCTCCCCGGGGGGTACGCCTCCGCCCGGTTCCAGCCCTGTCGAGCGGTCGGGTTCGGGATCGGGATTGGTGTGACTCATGCCCTCCGAGTCCCCCGAACCCGCCGAGATCATCAAGACGGACGGTCCAGTTCCCGGTTCCCGGCACGAAACGGTCTGACCTGGGCTAGATTCGACCACCGTCGATAACGGTTCTCGTCGGCGAGGTCACAGCCCGTACACGTCAGGAGCAGCGCATGCGCGACTTCGCCCTCGCTCCCCCCGCCGTCCCGCCCCTGACGGGCGGTCTCGCCGACAGCATCTTCGACACGGCGGAGGCGAATCCGACCCTGCCGTTGATCGCGCGCCGCACCGGCCCCTCCTCCACCAGCTGGGAGGAGGTCACGGCGATCGAACTGCGCGACGAGGTCGTCGACCTGGCCAGAGGGCTGGTCGCCTCCGGCATCTCGCCGGGCCACCGCGTGGCGATCATGGCCCGCACCCGGTACGAGTGGACCGTCCTCTGCCACGCCTTGTGGGCGGTGGGCGCGGAGGTCGTGCCGATCTATCCGACGTCGTCGCGCGACCAGGTCGAGTGGATCCTGCGGGACGCGGGCTGCGTGGCCGTGGTCGTCGAGGACGAGCAGGGCGTGATGACCATCGGCCCGGTGTGCGCGCGGCTGCCCGAACTACGGCACGTCTGGCAGCTGGACGCCGGCGCGCTGGAGCAGCTGGCGGCGCGCGGCGCATTCCTGCCGGCGCTCACGGTCGACTCGCTGCGCCGCATCGTGCTGCCCGACTCCACCGCCGTGATCGCCTACACCTCCGGCACGTCGGGACGGCCCCTGGGGTGCGCGCTGAGTCACCGGGGCCTCGCAGCCCCGTGCGACACGTTGCTGGCCGGCTGGGCCCACACGGCGGCGCCGCCCGGCGAGCAGGGCCGGATCCTCGTCTTTCTGCCCTTCTCGCATGTCTACGGCCTGATGATCCAGGGGCTGTGCATCCGCGGCGGGCTGCTGATGGCACACGAGCCGGACCCCGGCGCGGAGTCGCTCGCGGCGGCGCTGCAGTCCTTCCGCCCGACCTACTTGTACGCCGTCCCTTCGCTCCTGGAGAAGATCTACAAGAACTTCCTGCGCGCGGCACAACGGGCGGGCCGTGGTGCCGTGTTCGAGCGCGCCGCGGAGACGGCGCGGGCCTTCGCGGCGGCCACCGAGCGGCAGCGGCTCGGCCGGGGGCCGGGGCCCGGCTTCGAGCTGCGGATGCAACACGCGCTGTACGAGCGGACGGTGTACCGCCGGCTGCGGGCCGCGCTGGGCGGACGGATCTGCCGGGGGACCTCGGGCGGCTCGTCGCTCCACCGCGAACTGTCCCTGTTCTACGAGGGCATCGGCATCTACGTGCACGACGGCTACGGCCTCACCGAGACCAGCGGCGGGGTGACCATGCAGCCGCTGGGGCGGGAGAAGTCCGGGACGGTGGGGCAGCCCCTGCCGGGCATGGAGATCCGCCTCGCCGAGGACGGGGAGATCCTGGTGCGCGGCCCCTCGGTGTTCCAGGGCTACCTCAACGACGAGGGGGCGACACGGGCCGCGCTGTGGGGCGGCTGGCTGGCCACCGGCGATCTGGGGCGCCTGGACTCCGAGGGCTATCTGACGATCACCGGACGCAAGAAGGACGTCATCGTCACCAGCAGCGGCAAGAGTGTCGCCCCGGCCGCGCTGGAACAGCGGCTCCGGATGCATCCGCTGATCCACCAGGCGGTCGTCGTGGGCGACGACCGGCCGTGCGTGGGTGCGCTGATCACCCTGGACCCCGACTTCCTCGCGCACTGGCGGGCGGGGCTGGCGCTGCAGGGCGACGCACCGGCCCGGGAGGCGCGCGAGGAGAACGCGCTGCGCGAGGAGGTCGGGCGGGCGGTGGCGGCGGCCAACAGCGCGGTGTCGCGCCCCGAGTCGATCAGGGTGTTCCGGGTGCTGCCGGAACCGTTCGACGTGACGAACGGGCTGCTGACGCCGTCGATGAAACTGCGGCGGGACGCGATCGTGCGGCACTACGCCGGGGAGATCGACGCCATGTACCAGGCACGCTCGCGCCCGCCCCGGCTCGCCACGCCGGACGAACCGGGCGGCTGGGACGACTCCGACAACGTGTTCCGGTAGGCCTGGTCAGCCGCCGACGTACCAGCTGGATCCGCGTCTCGCGTGCTTCCCGAGTGCCCGTCAATTCCTCCCGCGGTCACCATGGTTGAGTTCTTCGCACCGCCGCCGGGCGTGTGCGGTGACGTATTCTTCGCGGGGAATTTTCCGGTTCTTCGCGGGGACTTTTCCGGTTCTTCGCGGGGACTTTCCGGGACGCGAACATTCCCTTTGCGTCTCCGGGATCGCTTCTGGCTCCCGGAGGGGATCCGGCGGTAGCGCAGGCAAGCGCCCGCTTCGGCGATCCGGGCACTTCCGGCGAGGTGAGACGCGTAGGCCCCATGGGTACGGGAACCCGCAGAGTGCGACCCAAGAGAGCGAAGCGCAGCCTTGCGGACGAGAGGCTGGAAAGGCGACATGGCAACCGAGCCGCGTTGGGACGGAACACTGGCAGGCCAAGGAATCCCGAACCGGACTGCCGGCTTCCCGGGTGAGCCGCAGGACGTGACCGGTGCGCGTCTGGCCGCGGAGGACTTCCTCCGGGCCCTGGCCCGCACCGCACCGCCGGCGACCCCGGAGTCCTGGCACGACATCCTGCTGGTCGTCACGGAGCTGGCCGCGAACGCGGTCCAGTACGCACCCGGCCCTTTCGAGCTGCGGATCAGGCGGACCTTCGACGGGGTGCATGTCACCCTGCACGACACCAGCAGCACGGCACCGGCGCCCCGCCCGTTCCATCCGGACACCGGCGGTGGCGGCATCGGCTGGCATCTGATCCAGACGCTGTGCGACCAGGTGAGCGTCGTCAGCGACGATCGGGGCAAGGACGTCCACGTCTTCCTGCCCTGGTGAGGCGGGTCAGCCGGACGCCTGGTCCGGTACGGCCCGCAGGGGTACCAGCACGCGGACGGTCTTGCCGCCCCCTGGACGGGGCTCGACGGCGATGTCCCGGGCCAGCCGGATGATCAGCGGCCAGCCGTACCCGCTGCCGTGGTGGCCGCCCGGCAGGTCGCCGGAGCCGAAGGCCGCGGCGGGGACGGCCTCGCTGTGGTCATGGACGGCCAGGCGCACGCCGTCCGGCGTCGGCACCGCCTCGAAGCCGGCCAGCCCGCCACCGTGCCGAATGGCGTTGCTGACCAGCTCCGAGACGACCAGTTGCAGATCGATGACGTCCCGCTCGTGCGCCGTGCGGGACGCCGAGTTCCACTCGTCGAGGACCACCGACAGGGCATGCGCCCGCGCCTCGGCCGCGGTGCGCACCGGGCCCGCCCGACGTGTGCGGCCGGGCGCAAGGTGTCCGGCGCGGACAGGGGCTGCGACGTCGGTCTTGTCCATGCGATGTCGTCTTCCTCGGCTCTGCGCCCACTGCGGGGACTGTCGGTTGAGGTCAGGTGGTGGTCGGCTCGCGCGGCGGCAGGTTGCCGTAGTAGTCACCCACCGTCGCCAGATAACGCGGGTCGAGCGTTTCGCTGTCGGTGCGGAAGCGCGGGGCCTCCTTGACCTCCGCGCGGGTGCAGGCCAGCGAGATCTGGCGGTGCTCGGTGTCGATGCCCGTGATCAGGCCCACCGGAACCAGGACACTCCTGCCGAACACCCAGACGCCCGTGTCGACCACCAGATGCCGCATGCCGTGCGGGTCCGCCAGCCGGTCCACGTGTCCGAGCGTGCCGTCCGTGGCGTCGACGGTGAACCCCGTCAGGTCCCGCTCCGCGACCTGGCCGGTGCCCGGTGCGTACGACCAGATTCTGTCGATGGTCACGCCGATGATTCCTCCTCCTTCGCGCATGTGCTCCACAGCTCCCAACTACCCCCGGTCCCTGTCGGCATTCGGCGGGTGGCGGACTGCATGAGAAGCCGCCGCGGGGGTACGCGCGCCTCGCGTCGACCGACGTGATGATCGACGTAGTTGATCGACTCAGGGGCGTGCACCGAGTGCGCCGAGCTGGGAGACCAGCCCTGGCCGTCAGCCTTGTTGGAGGTACTCGTGACAATTGCCCACAACCCGCTGTCCGTCGAGGTCACGCTGCCGCGGGAGGACGTCGCCCTGGTGCGGGTCGAAGGCTATCTGGACGTCGACACCGCGACCGAGTTCCAGCATCACCTGGCGAACCAGTTGCATCACGGCCGGCGTCATTTCGTCCTCGATGTGTCCGAGGTGCCGTTCATGGACTCGTCCGGCATGAACATCATCCTGCGCATCTATCAGGAGACCCGCCGCAGCGGCGGCAGCGTCCACATCCTCTCGCCCACGCCTCCCGTGCAGCGGGTCCTGGACCTCACCGGCGTGAGCATCACGGTGCCGGTGTCCAAGAACGCCGACGAGGCGCTGTCGCTGATCGACGCGCAGGAGTCCTCGGAGCCGGAGGGGTGAGGCGGCGGGCCTGAGCGCCGGTTCGGCGGGGCCGCCCTCCCTTCCGGCCGGCACGTGCGGATCGCGGGCCCGGCGTGGCCGCCGTGGTCCGCCCGTTCGTCTGCCTGCCGCACCCGACTGGCGCAGCGGCCACGGGCACGGTGGGATCGGTGCAGGTGCAGGTGCGAAGCCGCGATCCAGGGGCACGCGCATGGCGTCGAGGCAGACCGCCCGGAACCGCGGAAGGGATGGACATCGTGACACGACCCAGGATCCTGGTGGTGGGCGCGGGCTTCGCGGGAGTGGAGTGTGTACGGCGCCTGGAGCGCCGGCTCTCCCCCGACGAGGCCGCGGTCACCCTGGTGACGCCGTTCGCCTACCAGCTCTATCTGCCGCTGCTCCCCCAGGTCGCCTCCGGCGTGCTGACGCCCCAGTCGATCGCGCTGTCCCTGCGCCGCAGCCGCCGCTATCGCACCCGGATCATCCCGGGCGGAGCGATCGGTGTGGACCTGAGGTCCAAGGTCTGCGTGATCCGCACGATCACCGACGAGATCGTCAACGTGCCCTACGACTACATCGTGCTGGCACCGGGCAGCGTCACGCGGACCTTCGACATCCCGGGGCTGGTCGACAACGCCTTCGGGATGAAGACGCTTGCGGAGGCCGCCTACCTCCGTGACCACGTCATCTCGCAGCTGGACCTCGCCGACGCCAGTCACGATCCGGCCGAGCGCGCCGCACGGCTTCAGTTCGTCGTGGTGGGCGGCGGCTACGCCGGCACCGAGACGGCGGCCTGTCTGCAGCGTCTGACGCGCAACGCGGTCAAGCGGTACCCCCGGCTGGACCCGCGCCTGATCAGGTGGCATCTGATCGACATCGCTCCCAAGCTGATGCCCGAGCTGGGCGAGAAGCTCGGCCGCAGCGCCCAGGAGGTGCTGCGCAGGCGCGGGATCGAGATCTCGCTCGGTGTCTCGATCGAGAAGGCGGGCCCGCACGAGGTGACCTTCACGGACGGCCGGGTGGTGCCCACGCGCACGCTGATCTGGACGGCGGGCGTCGTCGCCAGTCCGCTCATCGCCACGCTGGGCGCCGAGACCGTGCGGGGGCGGCTCGCGGTCACCGCGGAGATGAGCCTGCCGGGCCACGACGGGGTGTTCGCGCTGGGCGACGCGGCGGCGGTGCCCGACGAGGCGAAGGACGAGAAGGGGGCGGTCTGCCCGCCGACCGCCCAGCACGCGATGCGGCAGGGCAAGAAGGTCGCCGACAACGTCATCGCGACGCTGCGGAACCAGCCGATGCAGCCGTACGTGCACAAGGACCTCGGCCTGGTCGTCGACCTCGGCGGGCGCGACGCGGTCTCCAAGCCCCTGGGTATCGAGCTGCGCGGCCTGCCCGCCCAGGCGGTCGCCCGCGGCTACCACTGGTCGGCGCTGCGCACCAACGTCGCCAAGACCCGCGTCATGACCAACTGGCTGCTCAACGCGGCCGCCGGTGACGACTTCGTGCGCACCGGCTTCCAGGCCCGCCGCCCGGTCAGGCTGACGGATTCCGAGTACACGCACTCGTATCTGTCTCCGGAGCAGGTCCGTGCGCAGGTGGAGGGACCCGCGGCACAGAGCTGAGGTGACCCGGCGGGCCCGTACCCGCGTGCCGAGGGGCATGCGGGTACGGGCCCGCCGCCTGGGAGCGGGCCGCCGGCCGGATGTGGTGAGGAGTACGGGACGGTTGCCGGCACCGGCCGCGACGCGCCACCCTTCCGGCCCGGGCCCCGCGTCGCTGCGGGGCCCGGGCCGGGTGGCTGCCGGGGTCAGGGGGCGGTGGGGCCGGGCGGGGACGGGCGGGTGCCGAGGGCCTCGTCGCGGACCCGTGCGCAGCTACGGCTGATGAGGCGGGAGACGTGCATCTGCGAGATGCCGAGCCGGTCGGCGATGCGGCTCTGCGTCATGTCCTCGAAGAAGCGCATGTAGAGGATGGCCCGCTCACGTTCCGGCAGATTGCGCAGGCTCTGCTTGGCGGACTCCCGGTCGACCACCACGTCGTACGAGCCGTCCGGCGCGCCCAGGGTGTCCGCGAGGCTGTAGCCCTCGTCGTCGGAGGTGAGCTCGGCGTCCAGGGAGAGGGTGCTGAAGCTCTCCAGCGCCTCCACGCCGGTGGCGACCTCCTCCTCCGTGAGCCCGGTGTGCGCGGCGATCTCCGCGACGGTGGGCTCCGGCGCGCCCGGACTCTGATTCAGCTCCCGGCGGGCGAGCCGGACCTTGTTGCGCAGTTCCTGCACACGCCGCGGCACGCGCAGCGCCCACATCCGGTCCCGGAAGTGCCGCTTGACCTCTCCGGTGATGGTGGGCACGGCGTAACTCTCGAAGGCTCCACGGGAAGGGTCGTACCGGTCGATCGCCTTGACCAACCCCAGCGCCGCCACCTGCTTGAGGTCCTCCAGGGATTCGCCCCGGTCACGGAACCGGCCGGCGATGCGGTGGGCCATGGGCAGCCAGGCGGTGACGAGTTCGTCCCGCAGGGCGTCCCTCTCGGGCCCGTCCTGGAGCGTGTGCAGGCGGGCGAAGAGTTCGGCGGTCGCGGGAGCGTCGTCGTGGCGCCGCCGGGCTTGGGCGGGCACCGTGGAGGAGTCGGGCGTGCCGGGACGGCTTGTCGACATGTCGATGAGCATGCGGAATCGCTCCTGAACGGTCTTTTCAGGGACTTCAGGGACTGTCCGCGGGAAGGGTGCCGGCCCCGATCACCCGGAGGCCCCGGAGCGCGTACCGCTCCCCGCTGGCGCGCCTCCGGTCCGAAGCACGAAAATGCGTCTGCCCTGGCGCCGGAGGAACAAACTCCGGGCATCCGAAGGTCTCTCAGAAAACGGGTACCGCCGCGGTGATGCGCTTGCCGCCGGTGGGCAGATCAGCCACCCGGACCTCGCACGCCAGCCGGCAGACGATCGGCCAGCCGCGCCCGCCGACCCGGCGTCGCCCCTGCTCGTCCACCGGCGCCACGGCCACCGGCAGCCGGTCGCTGCGGTCGCTCACCGAGACCCGCACCTCGTGGCCGACGACGTCGACGTCGACGCCGGTGACGCCACCGCCGTGCAGGATGGCGTTGGTCGTCAGCTCCGATGCCACGAGGAGGGCGTCCGAGAGCCCTCCCTCGTCGCACGGGGTACCGGTGTCCCGGCACCGGCAGGCCACCGCGTGCCGTATCGCCCGGCGCACATCGGCCGGTCGGCGCATCCCACTTCGGCAGGCCCGGGCCTGGTCGGCCGGTTCACCTGCGGGCTCGGTCCACTCCTGCGCGCTCACTTCTCAGCTCCCTGACTGATCGACTGGTAGAGCAACCACTGAGTCGAAAGAACGGGTCTGTCCGGCGCTGCCCTCATGAGTCGGCTCACCTGCCTGGGGCACACCAAACCCGCCTCCCGGCCATTGATGCCGGACACCGGGGTAGGTGGAATACATGACCGATGTCGTGGACTCAGACGAGCTGTTGCGGCGTATCCAGCGCGGCAGGGCCTGCGCGGAGCAGGAGGAACGCGCCTGGCGCGAGCGCAGCGAGGCCCTGGAACCGACCGATCCGGCCGGAGCCCGCGAGGCTGCGGTCCGGCGGCTGACCTACGAGGCGGTGCTCAGGGTGCTGGACGAGATCCTGACCCCCGGCCGGCACGCCGAGGTGGGCTGACCGGGCTGCCGGATCGGCGCCCGGGTGCCGGGAACCCGGCGCCCATGTCCGTGGATCACTCCCGAGCACCTGTGCCGGCGGCCCTCGCCGGGTACCCGCCGCTCGGGGCAGTTCGTCGTTCACCCGCCCCGAACCGCGAGTACCCGCCCGACGCCGCACGGGGGTTGCGCGGCCGGCTGCGCGAGCACGGGGGGATCTGGCCCGGGGCGCGGGGCGAGGACGTGAAACGAGTCACGTGACCCCCTTAGGGGTGAGTAACCTGGCGCGAGATGGTTTATCGTTCATACATAAGGGGTGACGGGGTCGACGACCTCCTCCTCCGTCACCATCCTTTACGGCCCTGGCTGGCTTCCCCCGTCCAGCCAGGGCTTTTCCATGCGCCGAGGTGCCCGGTGGGCCCGCAGCCGCTGAAATGGGCATAGGTACCGCACCGGGTCCGTTCCGCCGGCGAGGAGCTTTGCGCCATGACCAAAGCGACGAAACTGCTGACCGCCCTGCCCCCGCCACAGCGACAGCGCCTGATGACGCTCGCACGGGAGGTGTCATTCCCCGAGGACTCCCGGATCTTCGAGGCGGGGGGCGCGGCCGACCGATTCTGGGTGATCCGCTCCGGCGCGGTCTCCCTCGACCAGCAGGTGACATCCACGCAGCGGGTGACCGTCGCCAGCCTCGGCGCCGGCGACCTGCTGGGCTGGTCCTGGCTGTTCCCGCCGCACCGGTGGGACTTCGGCGCGGAGGCCTTCAGCCCGGTACGCGCCTACGAGTTCGAGGCCCAGCCGGTGCTGGAGCTGTGCGAGCAGGATCCGCAG
Source organism: Streptomyces sp. NPDC047706 (assembly GCF_043204795.1). NCBI lineage: Bacteria > Bacillati > Actinomycetota > Actinomycetes > Kitasatosporales > Streptomycetaceae > Streptomyces > Streptomyces sp. NPDC047706. Next base: position 14,361 of record NZ_JBIDCW010000020.1, read on the forward strand.
CTCGGCATGTCCCTGGTCCGCATCGTCGCCGAGATCCTGGCGCACCGGCTGGAGACGACCCGCGGCCAGCTGATGGAGCAGTACACGATGCGCCGGCGGAGCGGCATCTAGAGCCGGGGCCCGCGCCTCACACGCGATAGCGCCGCAGGTCCGGCATCGCGGCGGCCAGGGCCAGCATCACGGCGACCACCAGCAGGCCGCCGCCCACGACGGCCGCGCGGGCGCCGAAGGCCGCACCGGCGGTGCCGTGCAGGACGTCGGCGAGACGTGGGCCGCCCGCGACCACGACCGTGAAGACCCCCTGCATCCGGCCGCGCATCTCGTCCGTCGCGGCGGACAGCAGGATCGCACCGCGGAACACCATCGAGACCATGTCGGCGACGCCGGCGGCGACCAGGAAGGCCACCGCGACCCACAGGCTGGTGCTCAGCCCGAACCCGGTGACGGCCAGGCCCCAGGCGACGACCGCGCCGATCACCATCCAGCCGTGCCGCCGGGCCCGCGAGAAGGCTCCGGAGAACAGTCCGCCCGCCACCGCGCCGATCGGGATCGCCGCGAACAGCAGGCCGAGGGCGAGACCCTCGCCGTAGGGGGCGAACGTCTCGGCGGCGAGCTGCGGGAACAGGGCTCGGGGCATGCCGAGCACCATGGCGACGATGTCGGCGAGGAAGGACAGCAGCAGCACCTTGTGCAGCGCGATGTAGCGGAAGCCCGCCGCGATCTCCCGCACCCCGGCACGCCGCGCCGCCGTGGCCGCGAGCGGCGGCAGCGAGGGCAGCCGCAGCACCGCCCAGACGGCGGCGCACAGGGCGAGGGCGTCCAGGAGGTACAGCTCGGGCAGGCCGATGACGGGGATGAGGGCGCCGGCGAGCAGCGGCCCGGCGACCAGGCCGGTCTGCATGACCGTCGAGCCGAGGGCATTGGCGGCGGCCAGTTCGTGCTCGGGGACGAGCCGGGCGACGGAGGCGCTGCGGGCCGGTGCGTTCAGGCCGAAGAAGGCCTGCTGGGCGGCGAGCAGGACCATCAGAAGGGCCACGGAGTCGAGGCCGGTCGCGGCCTGGACCCAGAACAGCACGGAGGTGACGGCGATGCCGCTGTTGGTGAGCAGGAGCAGCTTGCGGCGGTCCATGCTGTCGGCGACCGCCCCGCCCCACAGCGCGAACACCACCAGCGGGAGCAGACCTGCCAGGCTCGCGTAGCCGACCCAGGCGGAGGAGCCGGTGATGTCGTAGATCTGCTTGGGCACGGCGACCGCGGTCAGCTGGCTGCCGACGGCCGTGACGACGGTCGAGGCCCACAGCCTGCGATAGGCGGGGCGTCGCAGGGGGCGGGTGTCCATCGCCCAGCGCCGCCAGCCGCGGCGGGGCGGCTCTGCGGGGGCGGGATCGTCTGCGGGGTGCTCCGTGCTGCTCTCGCTGGTGTCCACGCGCTTTCCGGTTGCTCGTTACATCTTTCGAATCCGGGGATCACTATCCCAGGCCGGTGGGAGCGCTCTCGTCCCGCCCCCACGACGAGCGCGAACCTCTCGGGACCGCGGCCTCTGGCGGCGGGCTCAGCTGCCGACGAGGAGCGTGACCCCGAGGACGACCATGGTCGTCGCGACCAGCCCGTCCAGCACCCGCCAGGCCGCCGGCTTCGCGAGCCGGCGACCGACCAGCCGTGCCCCGAAGCCCAGCGCGGCGAACCAGCACAGGCTGGCGGAGGCGGCGCCGATCCCGAACGTCCAGCGCAGCGGCCCCTGATCGGCGGCGATCGAGCCCAGCAGGAAGACGGTGTCGAGGTAGACGTGCGGGTTGAGCCAGGTCATCGCCAGGCAGGTGAGCACCGCCCGCCGGCGCGAGCCGGCCGTGTCACCCTCCGTGCGCAGGGCCCCCTGGGGTCTGACGACCCGGCGGGCGGCCAGGACGCCGTAGCAGATCAGGAACGCGCCGCCGATCCAGCCCACCGCCGTCAGCGCGCCCGGCCACGCCGTCACCACCGCGCCGACCCCGCCGACCCCGAGGGCGATCAGGGCGGCGTCGGAGAGCGCGCAGATGCCGACCACGGCGAGGACGGCCTCGCGGCGGACCCCCTGACGCAGCACGAAGGCGTTCTGGGCGCCGATGGCGACGATGAGCGAGAGGCCGGTGCCGAATCCGGCGGCCGCGGCGGACAGAGCTGGGGACATGCCCTCGACGCTACGGCGACGATCACTGGCGGTACAGCTGAAGTTTCTTACGTATCCTTAGCGCAGCTAATGACGATCGGGCTGTGTGCGAGGAAGCGGGCGGTGATGACGGAGCTTCCGGTCGACCAGGTGCAAACCCTGCTGGCGGTCGTCGACGAGGGCACCTTCGAGGCGGCCGCCGCCGCGTTGCACGTGACACCGTCGGCCGTCAGTCAGCGCGTGAAGGCGCTGGAGCGGCGCACGGGCCGGGTTCTGCTGAGGCGCACGAAGCCGGTACGCCCCACGGAGTCCGGCGAGATCGTGGTCCGGCTCGCGCGGCAGCTGGGCCGGCTGGAGCGGGACGCGCGCGCCGAACTCGGCATGAGCGGTACCGCGGAGGCGACCCGGGTGTCCGTCGCGGTGAACTCCGACTCGCTCGCGACCTGGTTCCTTCCGGCGCTCAGCCGTGTCCCCGAGGAGCTGCGGCTCTGCTTCGAGCTGCGCCGCGAGGACCAGGACCACACGGCGGCCCTGCTGCGCGAGGGCCTGGTGATGGCCGCGGTGACCTCGTCCTCCCTGCCCGTGACGGGCTGCTCGGTGCGTGCGCTCGGCGTCATGCGGTACGTCGCAGCGGCGCGCCCCGACTTCGCCGCACGGCATCTGGACGGGCCGCTGCGCGAGCGGCTCCCCAACGCGCCGGTCGTGGTCTTCGACCGCCGGGACGACCTCCAGGACGCGTTCGTCCGCCGGCTCCGGCGCGGCGGCGGCGCGAGCACGGTACGGCACTTCGTGCCCACCTCGGACGGCTTCGTCGAGGCGGTGGCGGCCGGCCTCGGCTGGGGCCTGGTTCCGGAGGTCCAGGCGGAACCGCTGCTGGCCGCGGGCCGCCTGGTCCACCTGGCGCCCGGCCGGGCGGTGGACGTGCCGCTGTACTGGCAGCAGTGGAAGCTGGACTCCCCCGCGCTGGCCGCGGTGGCTCAGGCAGTGACGGCGACGGCCGCGCAGGCGCTGCGTACGCAGTGACCGGGGCCCCGGCGGCCTGCGCCGGCCGCCCCGCGCACCGGAACCCCGCCCGCCCCGTGCGGCGCCTTGCCGGCACCGGCGGAAAGCCCCCTTCGGAGGCCGTGCGCCGAGCGGTCTTCCGGGGTTCAGCGGGCCAGTGAGGCGGCGTCACCCATCACCACCACGGGGTGCCGGTCGGGGTCCAGCGAGCGCAGCAGTTCCTTCATGTGGGCCCGCCGCAGGGTGACGCAGGCCTGGGTGGGGCCGCCGTGGTCGACGTGGAACCAGATGCCCCCGCCACGCGCGGCGCCGAGCGGCCGGGTCCGGTCCAGGGGCGAGGTGCCGGGCCGGCGGTTGTAGTCGATGGCGACCACGTGGTCGAAGGAGCCGGACAGCGGCTCGCCCTCGAAACCGGAACCGGTCGCCGTGAACGCCGCCGAGTGGTCGTACGGCATCCGCGTCCCCGGGTCGGGGAGCAGGCCCCCGGCGTCGGTGAGGGTGTGGACGCCGACGGGTGAGCGCAGATCACCGAGCAGGTGCCGGTCGGTCCAGCCGAGCAGCGCGTTGTGCGCGGGCCAGCTCCTGCGCTGCTGCCAGCCGGCCAGGGTCCGCTCGTACAGGACGGCGACGGACAGCGGGGAGTTCCTGCCGAGGCCGGTCACCACGACGGCCTGGCGTGCGTCGGCGGGCACCTGGGCGCGGGTCAGCGGGCCGAGCCCCGGGCAGCGGCAGGGGGGCCGTCCCGAGGGACGGCCCCGGAGTGGGTCCGGGGGCCTTGGCCTCGGAGGCGACCGGCGGTCGGGCGGGTGCCGGGTCCGGGTGCCCGGCGTCCTCGGCGCCGCACCCGGTGAACAGCAGGGCGGCGGGCAGCAGGAACCGGCAGGTGCGTCTGATCATGTGCCGACCTTGACCGACACGGGTGGGGATCCCGCGGGGTTCCACGGCTGCGTCCACCCGCCCGGCGTACGCTCCCGTCACACCCGTCCCGTTCGAAAGGCTTCCCGCATGAGTGTCCGTGTCAGACGAGTCCAAGAACCACCCGAGCCCGAGGACGGCGTGCGCGTCCTGGTGGACCGGCTGTGGCCGCGCGGCCTGACCAAGGAGGCGGCAGGCGTGGACGAGTGGCCCAAGGGACTGACGCCGTCCACCGAACTGCGCCAGTGGTACCACGCGGGCGAGGGCTCGTACGAGGAGTTCGCGCGCCGTTACGAGGCGGAGCTCGCCGAGCCCGAGGCGGCGGAACTCCTGCAGGGGGTGAGGAAGTTGGCGGCCAAGGGCACGGTCACGCTGGTGACCGGTTCGAAGAACCTGGAGCAGGGTCACGTGGCGGTGCTGGCCCGCCTTCTGGAGTCCTGAGAAGGCGGGCCCCGGAGTGTCTCAGCCGGTCTGCCGGGCGGCCGCCCGCCCCGCCGCACGTCCCGAGAACAGGCAGCCGCCGAGGAAGGTGCCCTCCAGCGCGTTGTAGCCGTGCACGCCGCCGCCACCGAAGCCGGCGACCTCCCCCGCCGCGTACAGGCCGTCGAGCGGCTGCCCGTCGGCACCGAGAGCCCGGGAGTCGAGGTCGGTCTGGATGCCGCCGAGCGTCTTGCGGGTCAGCACGTGCAGCTTGACGCCGATCAACGGGCCCGCGGCCGGGTCGAGGATGCGGTGCGGGGTGGCCACGCGGCCGAGGCGGTCGCCGATGTAGCGGCGGGCGTTGCGAATGCCCTGTACCTGTGCGTCCTTGCCGTAAGGGTTGGACAGCTGGGCGTCGCGGGCCTCGATCTGACGGCGTATCACCTCGGCGTCGAGGAGCGGCTTGCCGGTGAGGCCGTTCATCTTCTCGACGAGTTGTTCGAGGGTGGCGGCGGTCACGAAGTCGGCGCCGTTGCGCAGGAAGGCCGCCACCGGGCCGGGCGCCCCCTTGCCGAGGACGCGTTCGCGCAGGAACGCCCTGCGGTCCTTGGCGGTGATGTCGGGGTTCTGCTCGGAGCCCGACAGCGCGAACTCCTTCTCGATGATCCGCCGGGTGAGGATGAACCAGGAGTGGTCGTGCTCCGCGATGTCCCCGGTGGTGCGCAGGTGCTTGAGGGTGCCGAGGGTGTCGTAGCCGGGCAGGCAGGGGTCGGGCAGCCGGCGGCCGAGGGCGTCGAACCACATCGAGGAGGGGCCGGGCAGGATGCGGATGCCGTGGCCGGGCCAGATGGGGTCCCAGTTCCGCAGGCCCTCGGTGTAGTGCCACATACGGTCGCGGTTGACCAGCCGCACGCCCGCCTCGGCGCTGATGTCGAGCATCCGGCCGTCGACGTAGGCGGGGACGCCGGTGACCATCTCGGCGGGCGGGGTGCCGAGCCGCTCGGGCCAGTGGCGCCGGACGATGTCGTGGTTGGCGCCGATGCCGCCGGTGGTGACGATCACGGCCTGCGCGGTGAGCTCGAACTCGCCGGCCGGGTCCCGGTTGGAGGCGACGCCTCGCGGGGAGTCGTCGTCGGCCAGCACCGTGCCGCGTACGCCGCGGGCGGCGCCGTCGCCGAAGACCAGCCGGTCGACCCGGTGCCGGTGATGGAAGGTCAGCAGCCCGTCGCGGGCGGCCTGCACGGCGTACCGCACGAACGGTTCCACCACTCCCGTGCCGGTGCCCCAGGCGATGTGGAAGCGGGGCACGGAGTTGCCGTGCCCGTGGGCGCGCAGGTCGCCGCGCTCGGCCCAGCCGACCGTGGGCAGGAACTTGATGCCGTGCCTCTCCAGCCACGACCGCTTCTCCCCCGCCGCGAACTCGACGTAGGCCCGCGCCCAGCGCACCGCCCAGGAGTCCTCGTCGTCGGTCCGGTCGAATCCGGCGCTGCCCTGCCAGTCGCTCCAGGCGAGGTCGAAGGAGTCCTTCACGCCGAGGCGCCGCTGCTCGGGCGAGTCGACGAGGAACAGCCCGCCGAAGGACCAGAACGCCTGCCCGCCGAGATTGGCGGCGTTCTCCTGGTCGACCAGCGCGACCCGGCGGCCCCGGCTGGTGAGTTCGTGCGCGGCGACCAGGCCCGCGAGGCCGGCTCCTACGACGATGACGTCGGCGTCCATGGCGATCGTCCTTTCCTGACTCATCGGGGGGTGCCGCTGCCGTCGGTCAGCAGCGCGGTGAGCAACTGCTTGAGCCACGCGCGCGCGTGCTCGACGTCCTTGTCCAGCAGCAGTTGGGTGGTGACTCCGTCGTACGCGGCGACCACCGCGTGGGCGGCGGCGTCGACGCCGCCCAGGACGGCGGGCAGTGCGGTGTGCGCGGGGACCGCCCGGGCGAGCCGCTCGGCGATCGCGCCGCGCAGCCGGCTCCGGTGCTCCAGCAGGGTCTGCGCCACGGCCGCGTCGCGCGCGGCGTGCACCAGGAAGTCCGTCTTGACCAGCAGCCAGTCCAGGTCGAGGAGCAGCACCTCGGTGACCCGGTCGACGGCGGCGGGTACGTCGAGGTCCGGTCCGTCCTGGGCGAGCGCGCCGGAGACCTGCTCGGCGATGAGGTCGGCGCGCTGGCGGTAGAGGGCGAAGAACAGCTCGTCGAGGCTGGCGAAGTTCGAGTAGAAGGCGCCCCGGCTGTACCCGGCGGCCTCGCACACCTCCTCGATCGACACCCGCCCGAAGCCCTTGGCCGCGAACACCGCGAACGCGGCGTCCAGGAGGTTGGCGCGGGTGCGGACGCGGCGCCTGGTGACGCGCCCGGCTGTTCGCTGCATGTACGGCCCTCCGTTCGATACGCGAATGTATCCGATACAGCGATGTATCCACAGGGTCGTGACGCCCCGGATTCCCCGGGCCATGATGCCCGCGACACTTGGAACACACATTCGAATCAGGGTTACGCTGGGGGCATGACCACGAACCTCCAGGGCTCGCTCTTCGACCAGAGCGACGAGGTCCGGCTCGGCCCGCTCCACGGGCTGCGCCGCACCGCGCTCGGCTCCGGCGCCTGGATCGACGTACTGCCGGGATGGCTGAGCGGGTCGGACGCATTGTTCGAACAGCTGGCGGCCGAGGTGCCGTGGCGGGCCGAGCGCCGCAAGATGTACGACCACGTCGTCGACGTGCCCCGGCTGCTGGCGTACTACGGCACCGGCGATCCGCTGCCGCACCCGGTGCTGGCCGAGGCACGGGACGCGCTGTCCGGGCACTACGCCCGCGAGCTGGGCGAGCCGTTCGCCACGGCGGGCCTGTGCCACTACCGGGACGGCCGCGACAGCGTGGCCTGGCACGGCGACCGGATCGGACGCGGCGCCCGGGAGGACACGATGGTCGCCATCCTGTCCGTCGGCGCACCCCGTGACCTGCTGCTCCGCCCGATGCACGGCGGCGGCAGAACCGTGCGGCGCCCGCTCGGGCACGGCGACCTGATCGTGATGGGCGGCTCCTGCCAGCGCACGTGGGAGCACTGCGTACCGAAGTCCACGCGCGCCACGGGCCCGCGTATCAGCATCCAGTTCCGCCCGCGGGGAGTGAACTGACCGTGCCCGCCCGGCACGCGCCCGGCCCCTCCCGCCGTCCCGGCTTCCTGATCTGCTTTGCTGTCCGTGTCGGGCGTGGACCTCACCAGGCGGGACGATCATGCGGGCAGACGTACGGGAAGTGGCCGGGGGCATCCACCTCGTGCACGGCAGCGACACCAACTGGGTGATCGTCAAGGACGGCGACGCCGTCACACTGGTCGACACCGGCTACCTCGGGGACCGGCAGCAGCTCCTCGACTCCCTCGCGGCGGTGGGGAGCGCGCCGGAGGCGGTCGCCGCGGTCCTGATCACCCACGCGCACAACGACCACCTCGGCTCCGCGCAGTACCTGAGCGCGACCTACGGCACGCCGGTGTATCTGCACGAGGCCGAAGTGCCGCACGCCCGCCGTGAGTTCCTGCACCAGGTCTCCGTGGGCCGGGTGCTGCGCAACGGCTGGCGTCCTGGTGTGCTGCCGTGGGCGGTGCACGCGCTGCGCTCCGGCGGCACCGCCCACATCCCGGTCGCGTCGCCCGAGCCGTTCCCTGCGGTGGGCCCGCTGGATCTGCCGGGACGTCCGGTGCCCGTGCACACGCCCGGCCACACCGACGGGCACTGCGTGTTCCACCTGCCGGACGCCGGAGTCGTGATCTCCGGAGACGCCCTGGTCAGCGGCCACGCCACCTCGCGGATCGCGGGCCCGCAGCTCCTTCCCGACATGTTCCACCGTGAGCGCGCCCAGGCGCTGGCCTCACTGACGGTGATCGAGGGTCTCGCGGCCGACGCCCTGCTGCCCGGCCACGGCCCGCTCCACCGGGGTTCCGTGCAGGACGCCGCCCGCCGGGCGCGGGAAGGGGCACTCTAGGCTCACGCCATGGCCTTGCAGATCAATGCCACCAACCCCGAACACCCCGCCCTCCTGCTGGAGCTGCCGTGGCATCTGCCGCTGGAGGAGTGGCCGCAGGAGCACCTCGTGCCGCTGCCGCGGGGCATCTCCCGCCACGTCGTGCGCTACGCCCGCGCGGGCAGCGAGGTCGTCGCCGTCAAGGAGCTGGCGCGCCGGCCCGCCCTGCGCGAGTACGAGCTGCTGCGCGACCTGGACCGGCTCGGCATCCCCGCGGTGGACGCCCTCGCCGTGGTCACCGGCCGCACGGACGCGGCCGGCGGCCCACTGGAGTCGGTGCTGATCACCCGGCACCTGGGCGGCTCGATGCCCTACCGGTCGATGTTCGAGACGACCATGCGCCCGGCCACCATGCACCGGCTGATGGACGCGCTGGCGGTGCTCCTGGTGCGGCTGCACCTCGCCGGCTTCGCGTGGGGCGACTGCTCGCTGTCCAACACCCTCTTCCGCCGGGACGCCGGTGCGTACGCCGCGTACCTGGTGGACGCCGAGACCGGCGAGCTGCACCCCCGCCTCAGCGACGGCCAGCGCGACTACGACCTGGACCTGGCCCGCGTCAACATCAGCGGCGAGCTGCTCGACCTGGAGGCGTCGGGCGCGCTGCACCCGTCGGTGGACCCCGTCGAGTTCGGCACGGAGATCTGCGCCCGCTACCGCGGCCTGTGGCAGGAGCTGACGCGCACCTCGGTCTACCCGGCGGGCAAGTACCACTACATGGAGCGCCGGATACGCCGCCTGAACGAGCTCGGTTTCGACGTCGCCGAGATGCAGATCGAGCACTCCGCCAACGGCGACACGGTGACCTTCGTGCCCAAGGTCGTCGACGCGGGCCACCACCAGCGGCAGCTGCTGCGCCTGACCGGGCTCGACACCGAGGAGAACCAGGCCCGGCGGCTGCTGAGCGACCTGGAGAGCTGGATGGCCACCCAGGACGACCACGACGCCCGCCCCGAAGTGCTCGCCCACCGCTGGGTGCGGGAGGTCTTCCGCCCGACGGTGCGCGCCGTGCCGCCGGAGCTGCGCGGTGCGATGGACCCGGCCGAGATCTACCACCAGCTCCTCGAACACCGCTGGTACCTCTCGGAGCGGGCCCAGCACGACATCGGCCTCGACACGGCCGTCGAGGACTACGTGGAGAACATCCTGCCACGCGCCCGCGAGCCGCTTCGACAACCGGCGTCCGAGTGACTCACGCGGGCGGTACGACCGCCACCGGGCACTCCGCGTGATGCAGGACGCCGTGCGCCACCGAACCGATCCGCGCCCCCACGGCCGTACGGCGCGCCCGGCGGCCGACGACCATCAGCTGGGCGCGTCCGGCCACCGACAGCAGCACCTGCCCCGCGCTGCCCATCTCCACGTGCTCCACCACGGGCACGTCCGGGAACCGCTCCCGCCACGGCTGCAACGCCTCGGCGAGCGCCTTCTGCTCGTACGGCTCCGGCCCGCCGGCCTCGTCGAGCAGCTTCAGGGAGCCGGGGCTGTAGGCGAAGACCGGCGGCAGCGTCCAGGCCCGCACGGCCCGCACCGTCGCCCCGCGCGCGGCTGCCGTCTCGAACGCGAACCCGAGCGCGGCGGCACCGTCCTGCGCGTCGCCCTCCTGTCCTACGACGATCTCGCGGCCGTCCACCTCGCCCGTGGCACGGTCGCCGGACCGCACCAGGACGACCGGGCGGGACGTCACGGCTATCACCTCCTGCCCCACCGAGCCGAGCAGGAAGCCCACGACCCGGCCGTGCCCCCGCGATCCGAGCACCAGCATCTCCGACTGGTCCGCCGCGGCGGCGAGGGCGTCGACGGCATCGCCCTCGACGATGTCGGTGGTCACCGCCAGGCCCGCGTACCGCCCGCCGACGGTCCGCACGCCCGCCTCCACCGCGTCGCGCACCCACCGCGCCTGCGTCTCGTGGTCGCCCTGGACGGCCTCGTGCGGCTCGTACCGCCAGGCGTGCACCACTCGGAGCGCCCGTCCGCGCCGGACGGCCTCGCGGCCCGCCCAGGCCAGTGCGGCGAGGCTCTCCTCCGATCCGTCGACCCCTGCGGTGATCGGGCGCGTCATCCCGGCTGCCTCCTCGTGTCGCGTGCACATCGTCAGCGCTCAGTCTTCCCTACGCTTCCGTCATGAGCCTCGCATGGGAGCAGGTAGTGGTGGACGCCGCCGATCCGGTGGCCCTCGGGAACTGGTGGGCGGAGGCGCTCGGCTGGGTGGTGATCAACGAGTCGGCCGAGGAGTACGAGATCCGGCCCGCCGCGGACCGTGCTCCGGGACTGCTGTTCGTGCCGGTGCCGGAGGCCAGGTCCGTCAAGAACCGCCTCCACCTCGACCTCCGCCCCGACGACCAGGAGGCCGAGGTCACCCGCCTGCTCGCGCTCGGGGCCCGGTCCGCGGACGTCGGCCAGGGCGAGCGCGCCTGGGTGGTGCTCGCCGACCCGGAGGGCAACGAGTTCTGCGTCCTGCGCTCGCGCCACCACTGAGCGGGCCCCCTGCGCGCGGGCGCGGGGGGCGGCGCCGAGCCTGAGCGAACCGGCGGGATCGAACATACGATGGCCGAAGCCGGGTGCGACGACCACGGGGGCGCCGTGCCCCGACACCGACCTCTCGGGGTGGGAGACGCATGGCACAGGCCGCCGACGCCGCGCGGACCGTCATCATGACCGTCGACGACGATCCGGGGGTCTCCCGCGCCGTCGCGCGGGACCTACGGCGACGCTACGGCCAGTCGTACCGGATCGTCCGCGCGGAGTCCGGCGGGTCCGCGCTGGAGGCGCTGCGTGAGCTGAAACTGCGCGGCGACCTCGTGGCGGTCATCCTGGCCGACTACCGCATGCCGCAGATGAACGGCATCGAGTTCCTGGAACTGGCCCTGGACGTCTACCCGGGCGCGCGCCGGGTGCTGCTGACCGCGTACGCGGACACCAACGCGGCCATCGACGCGATCAACGTCGTCGACCTCGACCACTACCTGCTCAAGCCGTGGGACCCGCCCGAGGAGAAGCTCTACCCGGTCCTCGACGACCTGCTGGACGCCTGGCGGCGCAGCGACCACCGTCCCGTGCCCAGCACCAAGGTCGTCGGGCACCGCTGGTCGGCGCGCTCCACGGACATCCGCGAGTTCCTGGCCCGCAACCAGGTGCCCTACCGCTGGTACTCGGCCGACGAGCCCGAGGGCCGGCGGCTGCTGGACGCAGCGGGCGCGGACGGGCAGCGGCTGCCGCTGGTGATCACCCCCGACGGCACGCCCCTCGTCGAGCCGGACGCGGCCGAACTCGCCGCCCACGTCGGCCTGGAGACACAACCGACCGCCGACTTCTACGACCTGGTCGTCATCGGCGGCGGCCCGGCCGGGCTCGGCGCCGCGGTGTACGGGGCGTCGGAGGGGCTGCGGACGGTCCTCGTGGAGCGGTCGGCGACGGGCGGGCAGGCCGGGCAGAGCTCGCGCATCGAGAACTACCTGGGCTTCCCGGACGGCGTGTCCGGCGCCCAGCTCACCGACCGGGCACGCCGGCAGGCGTCGAGGTTCGGCGCGGAGATCCTCACCGCGCGTGAGGTGACGGGACTGGAGGTCAACGGGGCCGCGCGGGTCGTGCGGTTCTCGGACGGTTCCCGGATCGCCGCGCACAGCGTGATCCTGGCGACCGGTGTGCAGTACCGGCGGCTGACCGCCGAGGGGTGCGACGAGCTGAACGGCTGCGGGGTGTACTACGGCTCGTCGCTCACCGAGGCGTCGTCGTGCCAGGGCCACGACGTGTACATCGTCGGCGGTGCCAACTCCGCCGGACAGGCGGCGATGTACCTGGCCCGGGGCGCCAAGTCGGTGACACTGCTGGTGCGCGGCGAGTCGCTGGCGGTGTCGATGTCGTACTACCTGATCCAGCAGATCGAGCGGGCGCCGAACATCTCGGTGCGCTGCGGCACGGTGGTCGAGTCGGCGCACGGCTCCGAGCACCTGGAGCAGCTGACGCTGCGCGACCTGGCGACGGGGCACACCGAGCTCGTGGACGCGCAGTGGCTGTTCGTGTTCATCGGCGCGGCGCCGCTGACCGACTGGCTGGACACCACGGTGCTGCGGGACGAACGCGGGTTCATCCTGGCCGGGCCCGACCTCACGCCCGACGGGCGGCCACCGGCGGACTGGGAGCTGGACCGGCCGCCGTACCACCTGGAGACCAATGTGCCGGGCGTGTTCGTGGCGGGCGACGCCCGCTCCGAGTCGGCCAAGCGGGTCGCGTCCGCCGTCGGCGAGGGGGCCATGGCCGTCATGCTCGTCCACCGGTATCTGGAGCAGTCATGAGCGGACGGACGATGCCGTGCGACCCGAAGGAGATCGGCTCCCTGTTCCTGTTCGAGAAGCTCACCCCCGAGCAGCTCGGACGGCTGTGCGAGGCGGGCCGGGTGGAACGCTTCGAGGCCGGGCCGGTGTACACCGAGGGCGAGCCGGCCACCTGCTTCTACGTGATGCTCGACGGCACGGTCGTGCTGTACCGGCGGGTCGGCGGGGACGACGTGGAGGTCACCCGGACCTCGCAGCGGGGCGTGTACGCGGGGGCCATGCAGGCCTACCTCGGCGACCGTGTCCGGCAGGTCTACAACAACTCGATGCGGGTGACCGGCCCGACCCGCTTCTTCGTGCTGCCCGCCGGCACGTTCGCGAGCATCATGCAGGAGTGGTTCCCGATGGCGGTGCATCTGCTGGAGGGGCTCTTCTTCGGTTCCAAGAGCACCCAGCGGGCCATCGGGCAGCGTGAACGGCTGCTGGCGCTCGGCTCGTTGTCGGCCGGGCTCACGCACGAGCTGAACAACCCCGCGGCGGCGGCCGTGCGGGCGACGGCGTCGCTGCGTGAGCGGGTGGCGAAGATGCGGCACAAGCTCGGCGTCATCTCCGCCGGGCCGTATCCCCGTGAGGCACTCGCGAACCTGATCGAGATCCAGGACCGCACTGCCGAACGCGTCGCGAAGGCGCCCACGCTGAGTCCGCTGGAGGCGGCGGACCGGGAGGACGCCGTGAGCGACTGGCTGGACGAGCACGGCATCCCCGACGGCTGGCGGCTCGCGCCCACCTTCGTGCAGGCCGGACTCGATCCGGACTGGCTGGACCAGGTCGCGGCCGCCGTGGACGAGGAGATACTGCCGGGCGCGATCGGATGGCTGAACTACACGGTCGAGACCGAGCTGCTGATGGACGAGATCCAGGACTCCACGGCCCGGGTCACGCAGCTGGTGGACGCGGCGAAGCAGTACTCACAGCTCGACCGGGCCCCCTACCGGATGGCCGACGTGCACGAACTCCTCGACAGCACCCTGCTGATGCTGTCCGGCAAGATCGGCCCGCGGATCAAGGTCGTCAAGGACTACGACCGAACGCTGCCGGACGTCCCCGCCTACCCGGCGGAGCTCAACCAGGTGTGGACCAACCTGATCGACAACGCGGTCGCCGCGATCAACAGCGAGGGCGGCGAAGGCGCGTTGACGGTGCGCACGGCACGCGACCACGACCGCCTGCTGGTGGAGTTCCGCGACACCGGTCCCGGAGTGCCGCCGGAGATCCGGGACCGGATCTTCGACCCCTTCTTCACCACCAAGCCGGTGGGCGAGGGCACCGGACTCGGCCTGGACATCTCCTGGCGGATCGTGGTCAACAAGCACCACGGCACTCTCCAGGTGGAGTCCGTGCCGGGCGACACCCGGTTCCAGGTACTGCTTCCGCTCACCGCCACCGAGGACGAGACGGCCCCCGAGGAGTCGGCATGACCAGTGACATCAGCGGCATCGACCCGGGCGTCCCGCCCAGCGGCACGGGATGCGAGGAGTGCGACGAGGTCGGCGGGTGGTGGTTCCACCTGCGGCGCTGCGCCCAGTGCGGGCACATCGGCTGCTGCGACTCCTCGCCCGCCCAGCACGCCACCGCCCACTACAAGGCCACCGGCCATCCGGTGATGCGGAGTTTCGAACCGGGCGAGAAGTGGTTCTGGAACTTCGCGACGAAGGAGGCGTACGAGTCCGGGCCCGAGCTGGCGCCACCGGTGAGCCATCCGGCGGACCAGCCGGCGCCGGGTCCTGCCGGGCGGGTGCCCGCCGACTGGACCCGCACGCTGCGGCAGTGAGGCCGGGCCTCCTGATCACCTCGGAGCCCCCGCGCGGGGTCCGGCAGCGCACTCCAGGCTCTGGAGGTCGACGGCGTCGGCGAGCGCCCGCATCCCCTTGTCGTTCGGGTGCAGATGGTCGCCGTTGTCGAAGAACGGCATGAGCCGCTCGGGGTCGTAGGGGTTGCGCAGGATGCGGTCGAAGTCGGTGACGGCGTCGAACGTGCCGCTGTTCCTGATGAACGCGTTGACCTGCGCGAACGCGCCCGTGCCGGTCTGCCGTCCCTCGCCCCGACCCGGCACTGACCAGGGCCGCGCAGGCGCACAGCGACGACATGGTGGCCCGTGACTTCTGCTCCCACACCGCACCGGACGGCAGCCGGCCCTGGGACCGGGCCGCCGCCGCGGGCTGCACCCGCCGCTCGGTCGGCGAGAACATCGCCTGCGGCCGGCGTTCCCCCGCCGAGGTGGTGACCGGCTGGATGAACAGCCCCGGCCATCGGGCCAACATCCTCAAGCCTGACTTCACCCACATCGGTATCGGCTTCGCCGGGGGCGGCCGGGCGGGGACGTACTGGACCCAGCTGTTCGGGGGCTGAGCGACGGCGGCGAGCCGGCCGGGGGCCCGGATCCACGCCCCCAGTTCCCCGGGCGATGTTGGCAGAACGCCATACACCGGACAGGATGCCCGCATGAAGGGTGACCTCTTTTCCAGTGAGCACATGGTCCAGCCCGCGCAGGCGCCGGGCATGACCGTCGAGAACGCCAAGTGCGTCAGGTACGCCGTCAACGGCGAGATGCTGGCCCGTCAGGGAGCGATGATCGCCTACCGCGGCAACCTCGCCTTCGAGCGCAAGGGCCAGGGCGTGGGCGGCATGCTCAAGCGTGCCGTCACCGGTGAGGGGCTGCCCCTGATGGCGGTGCGGGGCCAGGGCGAGGCCTGGTTCGCGCACGAGGCGCAGAACTGCTTCGTCATCGATGTCGAACCCGGCGACGAGTTCACGGTCAACGGCCGCAACGTCCTTTGTTTCGACGCCACGTTGTCGTACCGGATCGCGACGGTGAAGGGCGCGGGCGTCACCGGCGGCGGGCTGTTCAACAGCGTCTTCAGCGGGCAGGGCCGGCTGGGCCTGGTGTGTGACGGCAGCCCGCTGGTCATCCCCGTCTCGGCGCAGTATCCGGTGTACGTCGACACGGACGCGGTGGTCGGCTGGACCGCCGGACTCCAGACCTCCCTGCACCGCTCGCAGTCCATCGGCTCGATGCTGCGCGGCGGTTCGGGTGAGGCCGTCCAGCTGATGCTTCAGGGCGAGGGGTACGTCGTCGTGCGGCCGAGCGAGGCGACGCCGCACAAGGCCCAGCAGCACTGAACGGAGCACACCACCCGGCGGTCCTGAAGTGATCTGTGCCGCACGAGCAACCCCCCGGACTCCACCGACGTCTTGATCGACAACAGTGACGCCCTGGCCCACGGGGCCAGGGCGGCTTCTCCGGGTGCTATACACCCCATGTATACGCATCGTGTATACACGAAGGGCATACATGTACGGCAAGGCAGTCGCTCCCGAGTACCAGGGCGCCCTCACCACCCTGTCCGTGAACTCCTCGCTGGTCGACGTACTGGCAACCGGCCTCCAGCAGTTGAAGGCCGCCGAACAGGCCGGGGAACCCGGCGAGGTGGCCCGCTGCGGGCTCGCGGTCGCCGAGGCGCACCGGCGGCTCGGCCAGGTCCGCGAGGCGGACCAGGCGTGGAACGCGAGCTACCGCGTTGCGCGGGACGCCGGGAACACGGCCGCGATGGCGTGGGCGATGTGGAGCGGCGGCACGCCGGCCCGGCAGTGCGGCGCGTTCGCGCTGGCCCGCCGGCTGCTGGGGCTCGCGGCCGAACTCGGCGAGCGCGGCGGCGACATCGTGGTCCGCGGCTACTCGCTGGCGGGCCTCGCCGAGACCGGCCGCATCCAGGGCGACTACGAGTCCGTGGGCCGGCTGCACGAGCAGCTGCTGGCCGAGGCCCGCCGGCGCGGCGAGGCGCGGCACACGGTCTGGGCGCTGGAGGGCATCGCCCAGATGCATCGCAACACCGGGTCCTACGACCGGGCCCACGCGCTGTTCGAGGAGGCGGCCGGGATCGCCGCGGGCGCCGACGACCGGCGCGGTCACGCCTGGGCGCTGCGCGGGCTCGCCGACGTAGTCTCCGTGCGGGACGGCGACACGGAGCGGGCGCTCGCCCTGCTGGGCGAGGCGGAGTCGACGTGCCGGGCGATGAATCTGACGAGCGCGCTGGCCTACAACCACAAGATGCGCGGCAACGTCCTCTACCGCGCCGGACGGTACACCGAGGCCCGCGACCTCTACGAGCAGGCGCTGGCGGAGTTCCGCGGCATGAGCGAACCGCGCGGCGAGGCGCTCGCCCGGCTCGGTCTGGCCAAGTCACTCGCCCAGCTGGGCCGCGACCGCGAAGAGACCGCCCGGGAACTGGCTTCCCTGGCCGCCGAGTTGGACCGCATCGGGCTGCGGCACGCGCGGGAGATGGTGGCGCGGGCGCAGCGGGAGTTCGGCCTCGACACGGAGCGGGCCCTGGAGGTCGCACGGTGACGGCGCTCGACTCCGCCGTCCGCGCCCCGGCGTCCGCGCCCGAGGTCCTGCGCCGTTGCCGGGAGCTGGTGCGGCCCGCACTGCGGGAGGCGGTCGGGCGGATGCACCCCTGGACGGGGGAGATGGCGGCGTACTCCTTCGGCTGGTGCGAGATCGGCGGTGCACCGGCCGTCGCGCCGGGCGGCAAAGGGGACCGGCAGGCGCTGGCGGTGCTGGGCGCGGAGGCGGCCGGGGCGCCCGGGGAGAGCGGCGTGCCGGCGGCCGTCGCGGTGGAGCTGGTGCACGCCGGACTCCGGGGGATGCCGGGGCTCCGTGCCGAGCGAGGCGGATGCGGCACGGCGCACTGACGAATCGTCAAAGATGCCGTCCTGCCCGAATCGGCGCCCCGGGCGTTGAACACACTCCGTGGCGCCCCGCGTACCTCTGGGAAAGGTGAGAGCCAGGCGTTCAGAGGGATGACCATGAGCAAGGCGTACGTCTCCGCACACCAGTTGGTCGCCGGGAGGTACCGGCTCCTGGAGACCGTCCATCGCGAATCGAACCGCGTCTGCTGGTACGGGGAGGACGTCGAGGCCGGGCGCCCGTGCCTGCTGACCCAGGTCGGGCTCCCGGGCGAGCCCGACGGGGACTCCGCGCGCCGGACCGTCGGCCGCATCATGCGCACCTCGGAGACGATGGCCCGGCTGCGCCCCGGCCAGGTCGCCACCGTCGTCGAAGCGGTCGCGCAGGAGGGCGTGCTGTGGACGGTCACGGAGTGGCTGGGCGGCACGCCGCTCGGGGAACTTCTCTCCGAACACGGCTCGTTGAACTACGTGCGGGCGGCCCGGATCGGGCTGGAGCTGCTCGACGTGCTGGAGGCCGCGCACGGCGAGGGCATCACCCACGGCGAGCTGAGCCCCGGCCAGATCCTCGTCCGCGAGGAGGGCCCGGTCGTCGTGGCGGGCTTCGGGCTGGCCGGCGCGACACTGGCCCCCCGGCTCACGGCACTGTCGTACGCCTCACCGGAGCAGGCCCGCGACGAGCGGATCGGCCCCGCCGCCGACCTGTGGGCGCTGGGCGCGATCCTGTACACCATGGTCGAGGGACGCCCGCCGTTCCGGGAGCGGGACCGGCCCGAGGCCACGCTGAAGAGCGTGGACCGGCTTCCGCTGCGCACACCGCTGCGCGCCGGGCCGCTCGCCCAGGTCGTGCAGGGGCTGCTGCGCAAGGACGGCCGGGAGCGCCTCACCCGGCCCGTGGCACGCCAGGCGCTCACCCGGGTCGTCAAGGAGGACGCCGACGCGGCGCCGCCCCCCGCGCCGGGCCCCCGGCTGCGCCGTGCCTACACGACCGCCCTGCACGCCACCGACCCGGGGTGGAGCAGAAGGACCCTGATCGCCGGGACGGCGCTGGCCGTCGTCACGGTCGCGGTCGCCGTGCTCGCGGTGACACGTGAGCTGCCGGGCTCGGACACGTCCGCGTCGGGCGGCGAGCCCCGCCCGCCGGTCTCCGCCGGCACACCGGAGCCGGACCGCCCGTCCACTGCGGCACCGACGCCGACGGCTCCGGCCCCGAGCACCCCGGCCGAGCCGCCCACGGCCACGCCCCCGTCGCCCTCGGCCCCGGCCCTGCCGCCGGGCTTTCGCACCTACCGTTCCCCCGAGGGCTTCTCCGTCGCCCTTCCCCAGGGCTGGAAGCCGTTGAGCACCACGCGGGCGTCCGACCTGGCGTACCGCGTGGTGATCGGCGCACCCGGCGACCCGCGTACGCTCGCGGTGACGTACAGCTCGCGCGTGGGTCCGGATCCGGTCGCCGTCTGGCGCGACGACGTCGAACCCGGGCTGAAGGAGACCGCCGAGGACTACCGGAGGCTCGGAAACATCCGCGCGACCACGTACCGGGGACAGGCCGCGGCCGAGATGGAGTGGCTCGCCGACGTCGACGGGACCCGGGTGCGCACGCTGGGCCGCGGGTTCCTCATCGGCGGGGGCAGCGGCTACTCACTGCGCTGGACCACCCCGGCCGGGGACTGGGACGACGCGGGCAACCGGCAGGCCCTGGACGCCTTCTTCCGCACCTTCCGGCCGGCCGGGGCCTGACTGCCGCCGCCCCCTGGTCCGTACGGCACTGTGCCGTTTCCACCCGCCCCGCGCGGAAACACGCCCCCCATGGTGCAAATCGGATACACGATGATGACCGAACAGGCCGGTCCCCGTGATCTCGTGGACCACGTGGTGCGGGCCGAGGCAGCGGGCTTCGACTTCTCCGTGACCTCGGACCACTACTTTCCGTGGCTGCGCTCGCAGGGTCACTCACCGTACGCGTGGAGTGTGCTGGGCGCGGCCGCGCAGGCGACGGACCGGATCCCGCTGATGACCTACGTGACCTGCCCGACCTTCCGCTACCACCCGGCGGTGGTGGCGCAGAAGGCGGCGACCGTGCAGCTGCTGTCCCAAGGCCGCTTCCGGCTGGGGCTCGGGTCCGGCGAGAACCTCAACGAGCATGTGGTGGGCGGCGGATGGCCGTCCGCCGACGTCCGGCACGAGATGCTGCAGGAGGCGGTCGAGATCATCCGGGCGCTGTTCGGGGGCGGCCATGTGAACCACCACGGCACGCACTTCGACGTGGAGTCGGCCCGGCTGTGGGACCTGCCCGAGCAGCCGCCGCAGATCGGCATCGCCGTCTCCGGGGAGCAGTCCTGCGCGCTGGCGGGGCGGCTCGCCGACCTGGTCATCGCCACCGAACCGCAGCCCGGCCTGCTGGAGGCCTTCGACCGGCACGGCGGTGCCGGCAAGCCACGAGTGGGCCAGCTCCCGATCTGCTACGACACCGACCGGGACGCGGCGCTGAAGCGGGCGCACGCGCAGTTCCGCTGGTTCGGCAGCGGCTGGAAGGTCAACTCCGAGCTGCCGCACCCGGACTCCTTCGAGTCGGCCACCCAATTCGTCACCCCGGACGACGTCGCCGCGTCGATCCCGTGCGGCGCCGAGCCGGAGGACTTCGTGGCGGCGGTGCGCCCGTACGCCGAGGCCGGGTTCACGGAGATCGCGCTGGTGCAGATCGGCGGCGATTCGCAGCCGGAGTACCTGGACTGGTCGGCGAAGACCCTGCTGCCGGCGCTGCGCGACGCCCTCGGCTGAACGGGCCCTTCACGGTCCGGCCCCCGGAGGAACTCCCCGTGAGGAACTCCCCGTAGTGCGGGGGTGGACCGGAGAATCACCCTCAGGACTGAGCATCACGTGCACGACGGGGGTACTAGAGGTCTCTACGACCGTTCTCCCCGGAGGCCCTCTGGTGAACCCCAATGTGCACAAGAGCCTGGTCATGCAGCTCCAGGCGGGCGCCACGGACCGCTTCCCCGTGCTCGCCCACCTGAGCTACGACGCCGACGACCCTTTCGCCGTCACGGCGGTGTTCAGCCACGACGGACATGTGCTCGCCCGGTGGCGGCTGGACCGCGAGATGCTCCTCGACGGGCTGCGTCGGCCCGTCGGCGTCGGCGACGTGCGGTTCCGCCCGGTGTCGACGGGGGTGTGGGAGGAATTGCGCCTGGAGTTCCTCGGAGACGTCCGTTCGGACGGCGAACGCCATCACGCGGTGGTGTTCGCCTGGGCCGCGGCGGTCGAGTCGTTCCTGCGCCAGACCTACGAGATCGTCGCACCCGGGCAGGAGCAGATCGAGGTGGACGACTTCCTGGCCGAGGTCATCGCCGACGGCTGAGCGGCCGTGCCGATGCCGGGCCGTGCGGCGGGAGCCGGCGCGAGCGTACGGATACCCGTTGCGCGCGGCGGGAGTTGAGTAGCCGTACTCATGCCCGCGTCGCACGCCGCCGACACGATGGGGCTCCCACGAAGAGGAGAGCGCCCATGTCCGCTGTCGGTCCCGAACCACGCCGGATCTCCCCGCTGTCCGCCGCCCGCTCCGGCCGGCGCCTGCCCCTGCTGCTCGCCGGGCTGGTGGTCGCGGCCCTGGCGGTGTCCGCCTGGGAGCCGTACGACCGGGCGACCTGGTTCCTGGAGACGGTGTGGGTGATCGTCGGACTGCCGGTGCTCTTCCTGACCTGGCGGCGGTTCCCGATGACCGGCCTGCTGTGCTGCCTGCTGGCCGCGCACGCGCTGGTCCTGGTGCTGGGCGGCCACTACACCTACGCACGGGTCCCCCTCGGCGACTGGGCGCGTGACACCTTCGGCCTGGACCGCAATCCCTACGACCGGTTCGGGCACCTCATGCAGGGCTTCGTACCGGCCGTCCTGGTACGGGAGTTGCTCCTGCGCACCTCACCGCTGCGCGGCAGCCGCTGGCTGGCGCCGCTGACCGTGTGCGCGTGCCTCGCCTTCAGCGCGGTCTTCGAGATGCTGGAGTGGGCGGCGGCCGTGATCGGCGGCGAGGCGGCGGACGCGTTCCTGGCCACACAGGGCGATGTGTGGGACACGCAGTGGGACATGTTCTGCGCCCTGGCCGGCGCCACCGCCTCGCTGCTCCTGCTCAGCCGGTTCCACGACCGGCAGCTGGGCGCGCTGACCCGCCGATGACGTGTCAGTGACCGGTGTTGCTCGTGTGGCGGTGCCGGGTCCACAGCGGCAGTGCGAACCAGCACAGCACGTACCAGACCACCACTCCGGCCACGATCCACGGGACGTAGGGGTCGTGGGTCGCCACGCGCAGTATCAGCAGCAGCGTGCAGATCATGGTGACGAGCAGCAGGATCAGGCCGATGAAGGTCAGCCGGGAGGCCAAGGTCACCGCCTGCGGCTTCATCCGGCGGCCGGACACCAGGCGATGCAGCGACACCGGGCCTATCAGCGCACCGGTCGCCGCGGCGCCGACCACCACGGTCACGATGTAGATCCTGCGGTCCATGTCGGACAGGTCCGCGAAGGTCGGGGTGAAGACGACGGTCAGCAGGAAGCCGAACAGGATCTGCACGCCCATCTGCGCGACACGGACCTCCTGGATGAGGTCGACCCACATGCGGTCGGCCCGCTCCTCCTCGGTCTCGTCGCGTCCTCTGGGACGGTGCACGCTGCCTTCCGCGGTCGTCACGGTTCCTCCCGGTCGAGAAATTCCGAAAATCATTTCCCCACCGGGTTCCCCGTGCACGGCTGCGCTACCAGCGACCTTCGACCTGGTCCTTGATCCGCGTGGTGTAGAGGTCCTGGATCGCGTCGAGCGTGGTTCCGGGCAGGTCCGGCAGCATCGCGGCGTCCGCGTTGGCGCGGGCCTGCGCGGCGGAGCGCGCGCCGGGGATCACGGTGGTGACGCCGGGCTGCTGGACGATCCAGCGCAGGGCCAGCTGGGCCGGGGTGTATCCCTCGGGGGCGAGTGCGGCGAACTCGGCGGCGGCCTCGACGCCGGTCGTGTAGTCGACGCCGGAGAACGTCTCGCCCTGGTCGAAGGCCTCACCCTGCCGGTTGTAGGTGCGGTGGTCGTTCTCCGGGAAGACGGTGTCCTTGGTGTACTTGCCGGACAGCAGGCCGGAGGCCAGCGGCACCCGGGCGATGACGCCGACGCTGGCCTCCCGGGCGACTGGCAGCACCTCACGCAGCGGCTTCATCCGGAACGGGTTCAGGATGATCTGCACGCTCGCCACGTTCGGCCGGGCGATCGCCGTGAGCGCCTCGGCGCAGGTCTCCACGCTCACTCCGTACGCGGCGACGCGCTCCTCCTCGACGAGGGTGTCGAGGGCGTCGAAGACCTCGCCGGAGGAGTAGACGGGCGTGGGCGGGCAGTGCAGCTGCACCAGGTCGACGCGGTCGACGCCGAGGTTGCGGCGGGACCGGTCGTTCCAGGCGCGGAAGTTGTCGAGGACGTAGTTCTCGGGGATCTGCTCGACCCGGCGGCCCATCTTGGTGGCGACCAGCACATGGAGGTCCGGCCGGCTGCTCAGGAACGTGGCGATGGTCTCCTCGCTGCGTCCGTCGCCGTAGACGTCGGCGGTGTCGAAGAAGGTCACCCCCGACTCGGCCGCCGCCTCCAGGACCGTGAGGGCTTCCTTGTCGTCGACGTCTCCCCAGTCGGCGCCCAGTTGCCAGGTGCCCAGCCCGACGACCGACGCATGCTGACCCGACCTGCCGAATTCACGCTCTTCCATGCGCGTCAGTCTGTCACCTGCCACCGGCGTGCGCGGCAGCGGTGGCCACGGACCGCCACCTGCGCGTCCCTCACTCACCGGGGTGAGGGAACACGGCAGGCGCACGATTCTTTCGCCGACGGCTCGGTGGAGATCCCGTTGACCGGTCCCGACGATCCGGCCGACGCCGGACGGACGGGCGCGCACGCCCTGTCGCTTCGGCGGTGCGGCCTGTCGAGGACCTTCCCGGGTGGGACTCGGCGGTCTTGCTGGACGCGGCACCGGCCGGTGCCCGGCGGCGCCGCTCACGTGTTCAGCAGCGCGCTCGTGCGGCGGGTGCTGGGCCGAGCCGGGCTACCTCAGCGTGCGGCCGTGTGCCGTGCGGGCGAGCTTCGGGCCGAGCCAGCGCTTGAGCCGGCGCAGCGCCTCCAGTTGCCCGGCCGCGCGGTCGAGCCGGTAGTACAACTGCGGCGGGACGTACGGCAGCAGGGGCGAGTGCCGCTGCCCCAGCAGGGCGAACATGCGCTCGGGCGGGAGCTGGATGTAGCGCGGCAGGTTCTCGTACCACTGGGCGCTGTAGCGGGCGGCGCTCTGCGTGGGCAGCAGAGCCGCCTTGCGTTCCTGCTCGTAGCGGGCGAGGGCCTGCGGGAGGGTGGGCTGCTCCCGCAGGGCCGTCGCCAGCGCGACGGCGTCCTGGAGGGCGAGGGTGGTGCCGGCGCCGATGGAGTAGTGCGTGGTGTGGGCGGCGTCGCCGACGAGGACGAGGTTGTCGCGGTACCAGGTGCGGTTGGTGAGGGTGCGGAAGTTCAGCCACTGGGCGCTGCCCCGGGCGGCGGAGCGGCCGATCAGCCGGTGGCCGTCGAGGACGGTGGCGAAGAGCTTCTCCAGCAGGGTCAGTCCGTCGCCCTCGCCCGCGCGGTCGAGACCGAGTCCGGTGAGGGTCTCGGGAGCGCACTCGACGACGCAGGTGCTGCGCCCGGCGTCGAAGGGGTAGCCGTAGCACCAGATCCAGCCGTGCCCGGTCTCGACGAAGGCGAAGGTGAAGGAGTCGAAGACCTTGGTGGTGCCGAGCCAGACGTAGGAGTTGCGGCCCGCCGTGACCTCCGTGCCGAAGTGGCCGGCGTGCCGGGTGCGCAGGGCGCTGCGGACTCCGTCGGCGGCCACGACCAGGTCGGCGTCCGGCAGCTGGTCCGGGCCGATCTCGCGCTCGTGCTCGACACGGACGCCCAGGGCGCGGGCCCGGTCGGCGAGGATCTCAAGGAGCCGGTGGCGGCCGATACCGAAGCCCTGGTCGCCACGGTGCCGTGTGCTGAGGTCCCGGACGTGCGCGACGCCCTCGTCCCAGCAAACGGAGTGGCCCTTGAGGGCGCGGGCCGACTCGGGGTCGTGCTCGTGAAGGGTGTCGAGCAGTCCGCGCCAGTACGTGACGCCCCAGCCGTACGTCGAGCCCTCCGGGTCGCGTTCGTGGACGGTGATGGCATGGGACGGGTCCTGCCGCTTGAGCAGGATCGAGAGATACAGGCCGGCGGGCCCGCCACCGACGCAGGCGACCTTCACGCACACCCCTAGGGATTACTCAAGGCGATCATTGCGCGACGCAGGGTAGCAGGCGGGTTCGGCTGCGGCCGCTCTCCTGAAATCGCGTCATCTTTGCGGAGTGAGCCAGGCCACGCGTGGCGTGGCGGCGGGCGAAGGATCGCCGCGAAGATCGCGGCCAGGGGAAGGAATTCCCTCTTCCGGGCTGTCCGGGCTGTCGTGTCGGCAAGATCGCCTTGATTCAACCTTGCATGAGATGTGGGCACTTGTCCGGATCGAGGCCAACCTGGTGCGGGCGATTTCTCCCGCTCTCGGCCGGGCCGGTAGGCATGCGGAGTCGTCACTCGAACGACCTGCCGAAAGCAGCGTCCACCGAACCCCTGGAGGTCCGCATGCCGGAACTCAGCCGTCGCCGTGCGCTCACCGCCGCGGCCACCCTCGCCGCCACCGCCGGCGCCGCCGCAGTCGTCGCCTCCGGCGCGGCGGCCGACGCCAGCACCACCCCCGCCACCCGCGCCACGCCGGGAGCGGCCGGACACGAGCACGGCCACCACTCCCCGGCCTCCTTCGACGAGGTCTACAAGGGCCGCCGGATACAGGGCCACCCGGTCGCCGGGGGCGGGCACCAGCATCACGGCGGCGGCTACGCCGTGTTCGTCGACGGCGCGGAACTGCATGTGATGCGGAACGCCGACGGCACCTGGATCAGCGTGGTCAGCCACTACGACCCGGTGCCGAACCCGCGTGCCGCCGCGCGTGCCGCGGTCGACGAGCTGCAGGGCGCCCAGCTCGTGCCGCTCCCCGCCAACTGACCTTCCCGCACCGCATCTGGAGTCCTCCGCACATGACCGTCCGCAAGAACCAGGCCGTCCTGTCCGCCGGCGAGAAGCGGCGTTTCGTCGCCGCGCTCATGGAGCTCAAGCGCAGCGGCCGCTACGACGAGTTCGTCACGACCCACAACGCCTTCATCCTCGCCGACACCGACAACGGCGAACGCACCGGCCACCGTTCGCCGTCCTTCCTGCCCTGGCACCGCAGATACCTGCTCGAATTCGAGCGCGCGTTGCAGTCGGTGGACGCGTCGGTGACGCTGCCGTACTGGGACTGGACCGCCGACCGCACGGTGCGGTCCTCGCTGTGGGGCCCCGACTTCCTCGGCGGCAGCGGGCGGGCCCGGGACGGGCGGGTGCAGGACGGGCCGTTCTCCGGGGCGGGCGGCGACTGGCCGATCAACGTACGGGTGGACGGGCGGACGTTCCTGCGCCGGTCGCTGGGTGGCGGGGTGCGTGAGCTGCCGACCCGGGCCGAGGTCGAGTCGGTACTCGCCATGGCGACGTACGACACGGCGCCGTGGAACAGCGCCTCGGACGGCTTCCGCAACCACCTGGAGGGCTGGCGCGGCGTCAATCTGCACAACCGGGTGCACGTGTGGGTCGGCGGTCAGATGGCCACCGGGGCCTCCCCCAACGACCCGGTGTTCTGGCTGCACCACGCCTTCGTCGACAAGCTGTGGGCCGAGTGGCAGCGCCGGCACCCGGACTCCGGCTACCTCCCGGCGGCCGGGACGCCGAACGTGGTCGACCTGAACGAGCCGATGAAGCCGTGGAACGACGCGACCCCGGCGGATCTGCTGGACCACACCGCCCACTACACGTTCGACACGGACGCCTAGCGCCCCGGTGGGCGGGTGGCGCCGAGGACGGTGCGGGTCACTTGCGCGACCCGGACGGCGCCCCCGCCGCCGCGGACCCGTTCACCACGTCCACGTCGCCCACCCGGACGTACGCGAGCCGGTGGCCGAACTGGATCTCGTAGAACTCCTCGTCGCCCTGCACCACCCGGAAGGCGCTGCCGGAGCCCGACTTGTCGACATAGGTACCGGTGACGCGGTCCTGGGTCACATAGCGCTGGCCCGCGAGGAGGCCGTACGGCAGCGGTGCCTGGTCCTGCGCCGCCACGTCGTCCGGATAGGCGTCCGGCTCCGGGTAGGCACGCCCGTAGACCGGGATCTCGCTCAGCCCCTCCTTGGGGGTCACCATCCGGCCGGTCGTCCCGATCGCCGTCGGGCGTGTCCTCGGGTTCTTGAACCAGGCCCGGTTGCCCTGGTACCAGATCGCCGTCCAGTCGCCGCGCCGACCGGCGACCGCGAAGACCTGTCCCGCGGAGACCCGTGATCCCAGGTCGTTGACGTCCTCCGTGGAGGGGTCGCCGTCCGGGCGGCGGCCGGGGTCCTGGATCAGCGGGGCGTCGTCGCGGGGCTCGGTGTGCAGCCGGACCGCGCTGGAGCCGTGCGGCGCGCACGGGACACCGCTGGTCCTGCAGCCCGTGAACAGCGGCTTGTGGGTCTCGTAGTCGGGCAGCACGACCACCATGTCGCTGTCCCGTCCGGCCCTGCCGCGCAGCGGCGCACCGAGCAGGTCGAAGTAGTGCTCCCAGTCCCAGTAGGGGCCGGGGTCGTCGTGCATGTCGGGGATGGTCACGCCCACCGGGGACGGCACGTTGTCGTGGCCGAAGATGTGCTGGCGGTCGAGCGGGATGTCGTACTTCTTGGCCAGGTAGCGCACCAGGCGCGCCGACGCCTGGTACATCTGCTCGGTGTACCAGGTGTCGGGCTGGGCGAGGATCCCTTCGTGCTCGATGCCGATCGAACGGGCGTTGATGTACTGGCTGCCGGAGTGCCGGGCCGCGTCCTTCGTCCTGACGTGCTGCACGACGTGCCCGTCACTGGAGCGGACCGAGTAGTGCCATGACACCTCGTAGGGGTTCTTGACCGTCTTGAGCATCGCCGGCAGCGGACCCTCGGTGTCGTGGATGACGATGTACTCGACCTGCTGGTCGTTGGGCCGGTCGGCCGGGTCGTAGTTGCCGTACTCGCCGTCACCGATCTCGACGTGCGGCGCCCTGACCCAGGAGCAGGACAGCTCGGGCGGGCACTCGATGTCCTTCGGCCGGAGCGGGTCGGCCGGACGGGCCTTCACGCCGGGGCTCGCGGGGAGGACGATCTGCTGTCCCACGTCGGTGGTGCGCCGCGCACCGCGCCGGATGACGTCGAAGACATCGCTCGCGAACATGTTCGCCGACACGGCGTCGGCCATGCCCGGGAAGCGTGCCACCGCCTCCCACCAGTCGGACGGGTCGGCGCTGAGCGGCTTGCCGAGCTCGCGCTGCGTCGCCGCCAGCAGTGCCGCGCCGCCGCGCACGTTGGCTGCCGGGTCCGTGCGCAGCTGTTCCACCGGGACCCCGACGAGGCGGGCGGCGCGTTGCAGGTCGGCGGGTTGCACGGAGCGGCTGCCGGGGGTGTTCTCCTTGCCCGGCGCGGCCTGCGGTCCCGCGTTCGCGCGGCCGCCCGTGCCCGGCAGCGCGCCCTGGACGTGCGGCCTGTCCACCAGGTGCATCGGCCCGTAGCCGCCGGCGACGCTCGGCGCGCCCCGGTGGGAGTCCCACCGCGTCTGCTGGTACGACACGCCCATGAGCACGCTGGGCGGCACGCCGTACTCGGCGGCGGCGGCCGTGAAGACGTCCTGCAGACGCCGCTCCTCCGCCGCGCTGTTCCCGGCCGCGGGACCGCTGTCGGAGTGGGGCACGCTCAGCAGCGTGACCAGCAGGGGGACCTGGAGCGCCACCGACGCGGTCACGCAGACGATCCGTCGGCGGCGCCGGCGTACTGCGTCGGGAACACGGGGGGTGGCGGGATCTGTCATTGCAAGGGCCTCCGGCGATGCTCGGCGCAACCACGACGGCGGAGTCGCTCTCCACGTCACCCCTCGTACGCTTCCGTGCCCGAAGCGCCACGTCGCGCCAAGCGTCACCGGGCTGGACCAGCCGCCCGCCACAGGCCACCCGGTCGGCGGCGGCGGGCCCGCCCCGGGCGGCGGTCGTCCCGTCCCTGGCTACCGAACAGTACGGTCCGGGGCCCGCCGCATGCCGGATCAGTCCTGGACGGGGTCCACCTCCCAGTCGGGATGGCCCGGCATGGGCGGGGTCCGCTCGCCGTACAGCCACGGCGTGAGAAACGGCGTCAGATCCTCGCCTGCCACCTCGGACGCCAGCGCGACGAAGTCTCGGGTGCCGGCGACCCGCCCCCGGTACTTCGTCACCCAGGACCGCTCGATCTTGTCGAACGTCTCCTCGCCGACCTTCTCCCGCAGGGCGTAGAGCACCAGCGCCGAGCCGTCGTAGCGCATCACCTTGAACAGGGTCGGCTCGGTGGGTTCGGCGGGCGCCCCGTCGTCGTGCCGCCACTGGTCGTGCTGCTCGTACGCCGCCCGCATCGCGTCCTCGATACCGACGCCGCCGTGCGCCTCGGAGTAGAGCCGCTCGTAGAAGCGGGCATGGCCCTCGCTCAGCCACAGGTCGGACCACCGCCGGATGGCGACGCTGTTGCCCGTCCACTGGTGCGCCAGCTCGTGCACGAGGTCACGTTCGGCGTCCACCTGGTCGCCCAGGAGGTCGCCCTTCGGCACCACGGACAGCGACTGCGTCTCCAGCGCCACCGGCAGATCGGTGTCGCCGACCAGGACACCGTAGCGGCGGAACGGGTAGGGGCCGAGTCGGCGTTCCAGCCACTGCAGATGACCCGCGGTGCGTGCGCGAGGGGCCTCGGTGCCGGCGACGAGGCCTGCCGGGACCACGTCCCGGACGGGCAGCCCCCGCGGGCCGGTGCTGTCGACGAAGGAGAACTTCCCGATCGCCAGCTGGATCAGCTGGGCCGCGACCGGATGCTCGGAGTCGTACGTCCACCGGATCCGGCCGTCGGGCCTCCGGACGCGCTCGACCAGCCGGCCGTTCGCCACCGCGCTGAGGCCCGGCGGGGTGGTGATGAGGAAGGTCACCGGTGCGCGCAGGCTCGGGTGATCGTTCACCGGGAAGATCATCTTGGCGCCGTTGGGCTGCGCGCAGACCACGGTGCCGTCCGGGGTGGGCACCCAGCCGTACGTCTGGATCGCGTCGCCGCGCTCGCGTTGCTGGGTCGGATCGGCGGTGTAGGCGATCCGCACGGTGAAGGCGCGGCCCTTGGAGATCGGCTTCGCGGGCGTCACGACGAGTTCGTCGCCGTCGCGCGCGGTCCTCGCCGGTGCGCCGTCGACGGTCACGGCGTGCAGCGTGTTGCCCGCGAAATCGAGGTTGAAGCGGGACAGCGCCTGGGTGGCGGTGGCGCTGACGGTGGTCCGGGCGGCGAAGGGCGTGCGCGGGGCGCGCCAGTCGAAGGCGAGTGTGTACCGGCGGACCGTGTAGCCCCCATTGCCGTCGAGCGGCAGGAGAGGATCGCCGGCGCCCGGGGCGCCGGGCGCGGGGGCGGGGCCGGAGGGGATGCCGGACGGGCCGGCGGCGGGGGTGTCCCGGTGTGCGGCCCGCTGCTGGTCGCCGAAGGGGAACGTGCCGGTGAGCGCGGCGACGCCGGTGATGCCGACGGCTCCGGCGAGGGCGAGGGCGAGCGCCCCGCGGCGGGGCCGCCGCTTCCCGTCCGGTGCTTCCTGAGTGCCCGTGGGTGCCGCCTTCACCGGCGCCATCTTCGCGGGCCCCGGTGGCCGGCAGTCGTGATCCTCATGGGCGCATGATGCCAGCAGGATGTCCGCAAATCGGCTTATATGCGCGCGCCTTCCATCCGTGCGGGCTATTGGCCCTCCCGAAAAGGTTGCACCGGCACACAGTGACATCCCTCACGTGGCGGTGCCGCACCAACGGGTCTCGGTAGTACATGAGCCCCGGGCGATATACACGGACTTGCCAGACCGAAACAGACAAACAGCGCGCACGATACGGCCATATGGGACCGGCTCGCCCCTTTCGCGCCACCCACCCGGCGCACACGAAGCCTTGACGGAGCGTCAGGCGTCGCCGCGTGGGCGGTGAGCCCGGTGTGCACACCCACGCGCCCGGTTCAAGGGCCTTCGGCCACTACGAGGCCGGGTAGTAGTGAGCCTCGTTGCCCCCTACTCACGCCCCTTTTAACAATGACGGCCCCAGAAGGCGTCACCGCAGGTCAGGCACAGTGCCCACGCCGTGCCTTGCCCGGAGGCGACCCGCGACGACCGAGCGAGGTCCCATGAGGAAGCACCGCAGGAAGACGCGCCATCGGCACATAGCCGTCGCCGCCGTCGCCCTCACTGCGCTGGCAGTACCGTCGGCCGCCATGGCCTGCCTGAACGACGGCAGGGCCGAGGCAAGTGAGGCCCCCAGGCCCTACGGCCAATGGCACCACTGGATGAACGCATCCCATCCGCAGCAGAACACCACCCCTGCGGGCAACACGGCACCGCAGACGCCGGCAGCGCCGGAGAGCAGCGCCCCCGCCGCGACACCGCCGGGCGACTCCACCGCACCGGCCTCCGCGTCCAGCGCCGTGAAGCGCGTCGTGACCCTGGTGAACAGCGAGCGCAGCAAGGCCGGTTGCTCCGCGGTGAAGCTGAACGCGAAGCTCACGAAGGCCGCCCAGGACCACAGCGCCGACATGGCCGCCCACCGGAACATGTCGCACACCGGCTCCGACGGCTCGGACCCGGGCCAGCGGATCACGACGGCCGGCTACAACTGGCGGACGTACGGCGAGAACGTCGCGTACGGATACAGCTCCCCCGAGCAGGTCATGGCGGGCTGGATGTCCAGCCCCGGCCACAAGAAGAACATTCTGAACTGCGCCTTCAAGGAGATCGGTGTCGGGCTCGCCCAGCCCGGCAACTACTGGACGCAGAACTTCGGCACCGCCCGCTGACGCGCCGTCCGCTGCCGCCCCAGGACTGGCTCCTGGGGCGGCAGCGGTGCGCTGACGCCCCCCTTCCCCGCGCGGCCCGATGCGGGCGTTTGCACAGCTATGCAGTCAATTTCGACAATTTCAAAAAATAGCCCGCTTCAAGATGCCGCGTTACGCGCGCGGGACTAACGTCTAGTGTTGAAAGCCGCAAACCGGGGCACACCCCGGTCGGCATGGTTCCTGCACAACGAGGACCGCGACCGTTGCGCCGCCCGCCCGACAGGGCGCGGAAGCTGACAAGTGGCGCCGGCGGCCGAGAGGTGCTTCTTCATTCTTGCGGCGACGCCCATGACCGCGCCGCTCGCTCCATCAGCTGCGGGTGCGGCCATCCATCTCGCGCTGCGTACTGCGCGAGACGATGGAAGGAAAGGTACAACCATGCGATCACTTCGCGCGAGGCGTCTCATCGCGGCGTCTGCCACCAGCGTCCTGATGGCCGGCGGCGCAGCGATCGGCGCAGCGGGCACGGCTTCCGCCGATGTCACGACCGGGCACAGTTACAGCAACTCCTACGACAACGACTCGTGGGACGACGATGACGACTGGGGCAACGGCCACCACAGCAATTACGACGACGATGACGACGACTGGGGCAACGGCAACGGCTGGGGCAACGGCGGCGGCCACGGCGGCGGCAATGGCTACGGCGGCGGCCACGACGGTGGCAACGGCCACGGCGGTGGCGGTCACGGCGGTGGCGGTGGCCACGGCGGTGGCGGCGGTCACGGCGGTGGCGGCGGTCACGGCGGTGGCGGCGGTGGCGGCGGTGGCGGCCACTGACAGTTAGTGCTCCCTACGCGATGCGCGACTCCCCTCCGGAGCCGCGCGTCGCCATCCTCGAACCCCTTACCCCTGGTTGCCGGTTCGGCACTCGGGGTGACCCCAGCCCTCGGAGTTCTTGGCGATCTGCTCGCCCGCCGCGTAGGCGCGGCCGCAGACACAGCGGCCGGGGAACTTCGCCTTGATCGTTCGGGCGGAACCACCGCCCCTACGGGCCGTCCTGGCCGCGGCCGCCCTGCGGCGCGGGGCCGTCGGCGCAGTGTCCGGCGAGGGCGGCGGCTGCGGTGAGTCGAGGCCGCTGCCCGCGGGCTGCTGCGCCGAGGCGGCCTGGCTCGCGGCACGGTCGGCGAAGTCGTTCAGCGGATCGCCGTCGACCTGGTGGGCCGGGACGTAGCGGAACTCCACGGCACGGCCGTCGAGGAGTTCGTCGATGCGCACGACCAGGTCCTGGTTGGCGACCGGCTTGCCCGCGGAGGTCTTCCAGCCGTTGCGCTTCCAGCCGGGCAGCCAGGTGGTGACGGCCTTCATGGCGTACTGCGAGTCCATCCGGACCTCCAGCGGTACGCCCGGGTCCGTCGCCGCCAGCAGCCGCTCCAGCGCGGTGAGTTCGGCGACGTTGTTGGTGGCACGGCCCAGCGGCCCGGCCTCCCAGCGGCTGGGCGTCTCGCCCTCGTCGGCGACGACCCAGGCCCAGCCCGCCGGTCCGGGGTTTCCCTTGGACGCCCCGTCGCACGCGGCCACCACTCGTTCACGCATGTGTCCGATCATGCCATGAGCGGGCCGGGCCCCTGATCGCGGAGCCGGTCAGGAAGCGTCACTCAGGTCCGGCATCTCCCCCACGGTCGTCGTGGGGTCGATCACCGAGAAGTTCGCGCCCTGCGGGTCGCTGAGGGCGGCGAACCGCCCGAACGGGCTGTCGACCGGCCCGAACCGCAGCACGCCGCCGAGCTTGGTGGCCTGGGCGACGGCGGCGTCGCAGTCGGCCACGGTGAAGTAGACATTGATGTAGTGCGGGACGTCGGGCGGGAACTCGTCGGTCATCTTCATCCGTCCGAGGACGGGGTTGCCCCGCAGGTTGAAGATCCGGAAGTCGACGCCGTCGTCCTCCATCTGCTGCGCCGTGTAAGGGAAGACGGCGGAGAAGAACGGGTCCGACTTCTCGGGCTCGCGGGTGAACACCTCCGCCCAGCAATAGGCGCCCGGCTGGTCCATGGGTGCCTCGAACCCCTCGTGCGTACCCGGCTGCCAGATACCGAAGACGACCCCGCTGGGATCGGCGGCCAGGCACATGCTGCCGAAGTCCCCGACCTGCATCGGGTCCATCAGCACCTGGCCGCCGTTCTCGCGGATCCGGCCGGCGGTCGCGGCCGCGTCCGGCGACGCGAAGTACAGACACCACTGCGACTGGCCCTCCTGGCCGGGTACCGGCGGCACGACGGCGGAGACCGCCTTTCCCTCCGAGTAGGCCTGCGTGTAGTTGCCGAACTCCGACGTCGCCTCGCCGAAAGTCCAGCCGAGGACGTCGCCGTAGAAGGTCTTGGCTCCTTCGACGTCGCTGAACATCGCGTCGGCCCAAATGGGGGTTCCCTCTGGTTTCCCGGCCATGGCTGCGCACCTTCCGATCGGTAGGGTTTTTCCGATTCCTCACGCTAACCACCGTGAAGTCCGCCTGCGCGCCGAACGCCCACTTCCGTCCGAGACTGGAAGGGGGTCCGGACGGTCGGGGAAGGGGGCGGAGACGGCGGACGCGGGGCTCTTGCGGATCGGGGCGTCTCATGACGGTGGCGGACGCGACGATGCGGGCCTGGTCGGTGGTGGAGCCGGGCCCGGTGGAGCGGGGCGGCCTGCGACGGGTGGACAGGCCGGTGCCGCTGCCCGGCGACGACGAGTTGCTCGTGCGGGTGCGGGCCTGCGGGGTGTGCCGTACCGATCTGCATGTCACCGAGGGGGACCTGCCCGTCCACCGGCCGGGGGTCGTGCCGGGGCACGAGGTGGTCGGTGCGGTGGCGGGGTCCGGAGCGGGGGTGCGGGGCTTCGCGGCCGGGGACCGGGTGGGCGTGGCATGGCTGCGGCGCACCGACGGCATCTGCGCCTGCTGCGTGCGCGGCGCCGAGAACCTGTGCCCTGCCTCGCGGTACACGGGCTGGGACGCGGACGGCGGATACGCCGGGTACACGACCGTGCCGGCGGCGTTCGCGCACCGGCTGCCGCCCGGCCTGGACGACGTGGTGGCGGCACCGCTGCTGTGCGCCGGCATCATCGGCCACCGCGCCCTGCGGCGCGCCTCGCTGCCGCCGGGTGGACGGCTCGGTCTGTACGGCTTCGGGGGCAGCGCCCATCTGTGCGCGCAACTCGCGCTCGCCGAGGGCGCCCGGGTGCATGTCCTGACCCGGGGCGCGGGGGCGCGACGGCTGGCGCTGGAGCTGGGGGCGGCCTCGGCGAGGGACGTGCGCGAGCCGCCGCCGGAGCCACTGGACAGCGCGATCCTCTTCGCCCCCGTCGGGGATCTGGTCCCGGTGGCGCTGCGGGCGCTGGACCGGGGAGGGGTGCTGTCCATCGCCGGCATCCATCTGACGGACATCCCGCCACTGCGGTACGAGACCGACCTGTTCTACGAGAAGGAGGTGCGCAGCGTCACCTCCAACACGCGAGAGGATGCCCGCGAGTTCCTGGCGCTGGCCGCACGGCACGGGGTGCGGGCGAGGACGCACGTCTATCCCATGGCGCGCGCGGACCAGGCGCTTGCGGATCTCAAGGCGGGGCGGTTCGACGGGGCGGCGGTGCTGGTGAACGAGTGGTAGACGAACCGTTTGCCCCTGTACGCCCGCTGCCGCAGATCGAACTCGCTGAACCGCAGGCCGCCAGGCGTGTCGCCGGTGACGGTGCCTTCCAGCAGCGGGTGGAAGCGCCGGCCGTCGACGGACCGGACCAGGCCCTCGAAGCCCTTGCTGCCCGCAAGGGTGGTCCGGCCACCGTCGAGGCAGGGGTTCTCCGGGGCCTGGACGCCGTCCAGCGCGATGGGCGCTTCGAGGAGCCGTCCGCTGGCGTCGAAGTGCAGCAGGAACGGGCCGAACTCGTCGCCCGTCCAGTACGTGCCGTCGGCGACCAGAGTGGCCCGCCCGAAGTCGCCGTCCGCGCAGTCGTCCCCGGCCCCCGCGGGAGAGGCCGGCGCCACGGTCAGCAGGGCGGCGCCGAGCAGGATCGAAGGTCCTCTCATGGCGGGCACCGGCGGGACACCGGATGACCGGCACGCCAACGCGGGGAGACGAAACCGGACACGCGTGCGGTCACCGGCCCGCTGTCCGGCGCGTGTCTTCCGCCGGCCGCCGGGGTGTGCTTGCCTGGGTGGCCTTGTCGGAGGCGGGGCGGGAGTTGCCGTATGGGCAGGCCGTGGATGGTCGGGGTACTGCTGGCAGGTGCCGTGCTGCTCGGCGCCTGCGGGGATCCCGCGTCCGCACCGCAGGCCGCACCGCCCGCGCCTGCCGTGCCCGAGGCACCGGCCACCACCCAGCAGCGTGCGCCACGCGTCCCCGTGCGGGCTCCCACCGTGCTGTACCTCGGCGACTCGCTCGCGATGGAGAACCAGAAGGTCCTCGGCTCGGAACTCCGCCGGGACCTGCGGGCGCGATACACGAGCGCTCCCTACTCCGGCACCACGTTGTGCGACTACCTGGAGGGCACCGGGGTGCGGTCCCTCGTGCCGGATTCGGACAAGGCGGCGGTGCTGGTGCGGTCGGTGCGGCCGGACTTCGTGGTCCTGCAGTTCTGGGGGAACGCCTGGGACTACACGCCGTGCATGGAGGGCGTCATCCACGACACCTCCCCTGGCCGCTACCTGGAGCGGTACGCCGCCGACGCGCGGCGTCTCGCCGAGCAGATCGACGCGGCCGGCCGTGACCGGCGGCCGCGGATCGTCTGGGTGCTGCAGGGGCCGGACCCGATGACTCCCGACCGGGTCCGGCGCGTGAACGCCGTGTACGAGGAGCGCGCCGAGGCGGCCGGTGACCTGGTGGCCGACGCCGGCGGGGCGGTGAGCCCGGCCGGCGCCCGCTACACCTGGACCTAGTACCTGCCCTGCACCGCCTACGAGCGAGCGCACCCCGACTACTGCACCGAGCCCGCCGGTGACCGCACCGCGCGCCACCGCGACGACGACTACCTGCACTTCTGTCTGGCGCCCACGACGTCCACCCCGAAGCCGTGCCCGGTGCGCTCGCCGGGGATCCTTCGGATCGCGCGGGAGATCACGCGGGTGATCGGCGAGGCGGTCCGGTCCCCCTGAGGTCGCTGTCTCCGGCCGCCGTGCCCGCAAAATCGTTCGACACGACATGGGCCGTTCCACTGGGATGGCTCCCATGTGTGCCATGAAGATGCACGCCGACGAAGTCGACCTGGACGCCCCGCTGGTCCGGCGGCTGATCGCCGGGCAGTTCCCGCAGTGGGCGGAGCTGCCCGTGCGCCGACTGGAGTCCTCCGGGACGGAGAACGCGATGTTCCGGCTGGGCGGCGACCTGGTGGTGCGGCTGCCGCGGCGTCCCGGGGCCGTGGGCGACGTGCGGCACGAGCTGACCTGGCTGCCCGAACTGGGACCACGGCTGCCGGTGGCCACGCCCCGGCCGGCCGGACGGGGTGAGCCTGACGCGGAATTCCCGTTCCCCTGGTCGGTGTACCGGTGGCTGGAGGGGCGCAATCCCGTCGCCGGAAGGCTCGACGAGCCGGAGCGGCTGGCCGAGGACCTGGCGGAGTTCGTCACCGCACTGCGCCGGGTCGACGCCGGGAACGGCCCGCCGAACCTGCGGGGCGTGCCGTTGGCCACCCGGGACGAACCGACCCGCGCCGCCGTCGCGCAACTGGTGGGGCGGGTGGACACGGCCGCCGTGACGGCACTGTGGGAGGAGGCCCTGCGGGCACCGGCGTACACCGGGGCGCCCGTGTGGGCGCACGGAGATCTCTCCCCCGGCAACGTGCTGGTCCGCGAGGGACGGCTCAGCGGCGTGATCGACTTCGGTCTGGTGGGGGTGGGGGATCCGGCCGTCGATCTGATCGTGGCCTGGAACCTGCTGCCGGCGGGGGCGCGGGAGACCTTCCGCCGGGCCGTGGGCGCCGACGCCGCCGCATGGGCGCGCGGGCGTGGCTGGGCGCTGTCCATCTCGCTGATCCAGCTGCCGTACTACTGGGAGACCAACCCCTTGCTCGCCGCCAACTCACGGCACGTGATCGGGGAGGTTCTGGCCGAGCGGCGGTGAGGGCCGCCTTCCGGTGAGCACGGGCACGCCCGCACGGGCCGGGCCGGACGCGCTGCGGCAGGGGGCCCGCCGCGCGGGTGGGCGTGGTGGCGGGCCCCTGGCCGGCGGTGGGTCACTCGCCCGCGTGGGCCTCGCGCACGGCGGCGATGTCGAGCTTCCCCATCGACATCATCGCCCGGGTGGCGCGGGCGGCCTTCTCCGGGTCCGGGTCGGTGACCAGCTCGACCAGGCCCTCCGGGACGACCTGCCAGGACACACCGTACTTGTCCTTCAGCCAGCCGCAGGGTCCGGGCTCGCCGCCGCCCTCGGTGAGCCTGGCCCAGTAGTGGTCGACCTCCTGCTGGTCCGCGCAGAAGATCTGGAAGGAGACCGCCTCGTTGAACTTGAACTGCGGTCCGCCGTTGAGCGCGACGAACTTCTGGCCGTTGGCCGTGAACTCCACGGTCATCACCGAGCCCGCGGGCCGGAGGGCGCCCTCGCCGTAGCGGGCGAGCCTTCCGATGCGGGAGTTCTTGAAGATCGAGACGTAGTGGTGTGCGGCTTCCTCGGCCTGGTCCTCGAACCAGAGGCATGTGGTGAATCCGTCGGTGGCCATGGGCACCTCCTGTGCGGCGAAGCGGTCATCCGTATCGACCGGCGCGGCCCGCGAAACTCATCGGCCACGTCCGGCATTCATCCCGCGGACGTGGAGGAACGCGGAACTAGCATCGCGACCATGACGACGTCACCGCCCGCCGACGGCATCCGGCCCTTCCGGCTCGACATCCCGCAGAGTGACCTGGACGACCTGCACGACCGCCTCGACCGCACCCGGTGGCCCGAGGGACTGTCCGGCGCCGGCTGGGCGTACGGCGTGCCCGGCGACTATCTGCGTGAACTCGTGCGGTACTGGCGGAGCACCTACGACTGGCGTGCGGCCGAGGCGCAGCTCAACGAGTGGCCACAGTTCACGACCACGATCGACGGGGCGAACGTCCACTTCGCGCACGTCCGCTCCCCCGCGCCGGACGCCACCCCGCTGATCGTCACGCACGGCTGGCCGGGCTCGATCGTGGAGTTCCGGGACGTGGTGGGACCGTTGACCGACCCGGCCGCGCACGGCGGGGATCCGGCCGACGCGTTCCACGTCGTACTGCCGGGCATCCCCGGCTTCGGGCTGTCCGGGCCGACCCGGGACACCGGCTGGGAGGCGGGACGGGTCGCCGACGCCTGGGCCGAGCTGATGAGCCGGCTCGGCTACGAGCGCTTCGGGGCGCAGGGCGGTGACTGGGGGGCGGCCATCTCCCGCGAACTGGGCCGCGCCCATCCCGGCCGGGTGATCGGCGTGCACCTGAACCTGCTGCCCGGCGCGCAGGCGGCCACCGAGCCGACCGGCGAGGACCTGGCGGGGCTGAGCGCCGAGGAGCGGGAGCGGACGCTCACCTCCTGGCACCGGTGGAACGCGTGGTCGCGGGAGGGCACGGGGTATGCCGCGCTGCAGTCCACCCGGCCGCAGACCCTGTCGTACGCGCTGACCGACTCGCCCGTCGGTCAGCTCGCCTGGATCGTCGAGAAGTTCAAGGAGTGGACGGACTCGCGGGAGCTGCCGGAGGAGGCAGTCGACCGGGACCGGATGCTCACCAACGTGATGCTGTACTGGCTGACCGGGACGGCCGGTTCGTCGGCCCGGATCTACTACGAGCGGGCGCACGCGCGCACCGGGGCCCGCAGGGCCGAGCCGCGGGAGCGGTCGACCGCGCCGACCGCCGTCGCCCTGTTCCCGGCCGAGATCCAGATCCCGCTGCGCCACCTGGCGGCCCGCACCGACAACATCGTGCGCTGGACGACGTTCGACCGGGGCGGGCACTTCGCGGCGATGGAGGAGCCGGACCTGCTGGTGGGCGACGTCCGGGCGTTCTTCCGGCAGTTGCGCGAGCAGCGGGGCCGGTGACCGCGGCCGCCGGGTGCGGCGGCTCTGCCCTCGGCGAATCTGCGGCGGGCAGAGAAGTCCGCCAGGCGCGGGGGCCGGGGCCGAGAGTGGAGAACGCACCACACGCTTCCACTCCCCCGACCCGAGGAGCGCACATGTCGCCACACACCGCCCTGCTGCCGCCCCGTGCCGAGGAGGGCGACACCCCGCCCACCCGGTTCGACGACCACCTGGCCGCGCAGTTGCTCGGGCAGCGGATCGTCCTGCTGGGCACCCAGGTGGACGAGGTCTCCGCCAACCGGGTCTGCGCGCAGCTGCTGCTCCTGTCCGCCGAGGATCCGCGCACCGACATCAGCCTGTTCATCAACAGCCCCGGCGGCTCGGTGCACGCGGGACTCGCCATCTACGACACCATGCGGCTGATCCCCAACGACGTCTCCACCCTCGCGATGGGGTTCGCCGCGAGCATGGGGCAGTTCCTGCTCAGCGTGGGCACCTCCGGCAAGCGGTTCGCGTTGCCGAACGCGCGCATCATGATGCACCAGCCGTCCGCCGGTATCGGCGGCACCACCGCGGACATCGAGATCCAGGCGGACAACCTGGAGTTCACCAAGCGCACCATCGAGCAGATCACCGCGGAGCACACCGGGCAGAGTCCGCAGACCATCTCCCGCGACGGTGACCGGGACCGCTGGTTCACGGCCGGGCAGGCCAGGGAGTACGGCCTCGTGGACCGGGTCGTGGAATCGTTCACCGACATCCGCCCGGCGGGCGCACGGCGACGGACGGGGCTGTAGCCATGGGGACGTACACGATTCCGAACGTGGTCGAGCGCACCCCGCAGGGCGAGCGGTCGTACGACGTGTTCAGCCGGCTGCTGTCGGAGCGGATCATCTTCCTCGGCACGGAGATCGACGACGGTGTGGCCAACGTCGTCATCGCTCAGCTGCTGCACCTCGAGTCGGCGGCGCCGGAGAACGAGATCGCGATCTACATCAACTCCCCCGGCGGATCGTTCACCTCACTGATGGCGATCTACGACACGATGACGTTCGTACAGGCGCCGATCTCGACGTTCTGCGTGGGACAGGCGGCCTCCACGGCGGCAGTGCTGCTGGCCGGCGGGGATCCGGGGCGGCGCTTCGTCCTGGAGCACGCGCGGGTGCTGCTCGGGCAGCCGGCCAGCGGCGGCCGGCAGGGCACGGTGTCCGATCTCGCCCTCCAGGCCAAGGAGATGGTCCGGATCCGCTCCCAGGTCGAGGAGGTGCTGGCCCGGCACACCCGCCACGAGCTCGCGACCCTGCGCGCCGACATGGACCGCGACAAGGTGTTCACCGCACCGGAGGCGGTGGCGTACGGGCTGGCCGACGAGGTGCTGAGCCGGCGCCTCGTGACGGTCTGAGGCGCCCAGGCGGCGTCAGGCGGCCAGGCAGAGGCCGTTGTGGGGTGCGGCGGACGTGGCACGGCCGCGTGTGCGCGTGTGCCGGGTGAGGTCGCTGTGCGCCCGCGTCAGCAGATCGCCCAGGCCGAGTCCGAGGGCCTGGGCGGCGGCGGCGAGCACCTCCGAGGATGCCTCCTTGCGGCCGCGCTCCACCTCCGACAGATACGGCATCGAGATCCGGGCGGCGTCGGCGACGTCCTTCAACGTCCTTTCCTGCGCCAGCCGCTCACGCCGCAGCACCTGACCGACGAGGTCACGCCAGAGCGGCTCCTTGCCCGCCGGCCGGGCCGGGGGTCCGGGCCGCGCCCCGGCTGCGGGGCGAACACCCCCGGAACGCGGCTGCGGGCGCAGCGGGAACACGAGGCCCTCGTTCGGCGTCGTCTGCTTGTCCGGCGCTTGGTTGCTCACCACTCCAGCCTAGGTTCGCGGCCCGTCAGGGGAAGCCCGCGGCGTTCCGCCCACGGCGGAATCGGACGAATCACCCCGTAACAGTAAACATGGGTTTTCGTAGGAGGAGTTGGCCGCGGCTGCCCGGCGGCAGCGGCCCGCAGTCCGCCGGCGCACGCGTCCCGCTCGCCGGAGTCCCGGGCCCGCGTGCCCTGTTCGGGCCACCCCGGAATCGACGGGCATGCGAAGAGAAGGCCCGGGTACACGCAGGAGTACGTCGTCGGCCTCGGGATACTCACCGGGGCATGACGAGGGGTACCACCGAGAACAACAGAAGCCGAAGAGGCAGACGCCGCACCATGACTGTCGTGGGAGAGGTAATGGACACCGCCGTGACCGGGTCGGAGGCACAGGCCGTCAAGGACAGCCCCGTGGCCAGGACGGGTGAGGGGTCGGCACCGGAGGTCGTGGACCCCCGTGCCGTGGCTCCACGCGACGCGCGCGAGCTGTCCCGCCAGTTCTTCGCGCGCCTGACCGAACTCGAAGAGGGCACGCACGAGTACCAGTACGCGCGCAACACCCTGATCGAGATGAACATGTCGTTGGTGCGCTTCGCCGCGGGCCGGTTCCGCAACCGCGGGGACGACATGGAGGACATCGTCCAGACCGGGATGATCGGCCTGATCAAGGCCATCGACCGGTTCGAACTCTCCCGCGAGGTCGAGTTCACCTCCTTCGCGCTGCCGTACATCGTCGGTGAGATCAAACGGTTCTTCCGCGACACCACCTGGGCCGTGCACGTCCCCCGCCGCCTTCAGGAACTCCGCGTCGAACTGGCCAAGGCCCGCGAGGAACTGGCCAGCCGGCTGGACCGGGACCCCACCGTGGCCGAGCTCGCCACGCTGATGAACATCTCGGAGAAGGAGGTCGTCGAGGCCCAGATCGCCGCGAACGGCTACAACTCCGCTTCCCTGGACGCCGCCCTCACCGGCGACGGCCCGGAGAACGGTGAGTCCGTCCTCGCCGACTTCATCGGTGTCGAGGAACAGGGACTGCGACTCGTCGAGGACTTCCAGTCACTCGCCCCGCTGATGGCCGAACTCGACGAGCGTGACCGGCAGATCCTGCATCTGAGGTTTGTCGAGGAGGCCACCCAGGCCGAGATCGGCGAGCGGCTCGGATGCTCCCAGATGCATGTGTCCCGGCTGCTCAAGCGGATCATCGTGCGGCTCCGCCGGGGCATGCTCGGGGAGCTGGGCTGCGCCTGACAGGGCAACCCGACCGCAGGCCGGCGGAAGAATTCGGACCGTAGGTGGGTCCCTGGCCACGCGTCAGGGGCTCACTGCGTGTCCTCCAGCGGCATCACCGCACGCACCAGCTTGCCCACCGGCACCCGCTCGACGGTCACCTCGGCCGCGAGGGCGTGAACGATCTCCAGGCCGTGCCGGCCGATGCGGGCCGGGTCACGCGGGAACCGCCTGGGCAGGGCGGCGCTGCTGTCGTACACGGACACCGCCAGGGCGCTGTCCGTCCCTTCCAGCTCCAGGATGTACGGCCCGTTGCTGTGCCGGTCCGCGTTGGTGACCAGTTCGCTCACCACGAGGAGCACCGCTCCCTCGACGCGGTCGTCGATCTCGGCACACCACTCGGTCCTGAGCTGGCCGAGGAAGAGGGCGGCGAGGGACCGCGCCTCGGCGATGCACCCCGGCTCGCCCGTGTAGTGCGCCGCCCGCCGTAGTGGTTCCACGGGCACGTCGAAACCAGTCGGTACGACGGCCCCGTCCCCGTGCTCGATCATGCCTGTCTCTCTCCGAAGCCGGCCGTGCCGGACGCTGCTGCACCAGTCCTCGTACCCCGAGCCGGGCGCCCCAGTCCATAGTGCCGCAGACGTCACACAGCCGGAGCGTTTGCGGGCCATTCAGGGGGTCATGTACGCGCAGGACGAACGCTCCGCGTCGCCGACGGCACGAGAAATCATGGGATATAGGCCGTAGAGCACGATGTTTCGGACTTTTCTCCTATGCCGACGCGGACGGACCTCCCGGCGCGCGCCCGGTGCCCGCGCTGCTTAGCGTGGCAGCGTGAGCGCCCGAACCCCCTCCGGTCAGGCACCGGCCCGCCCCGGCTCGGTGCAGGCCCTCCTCGTGGTGCTGGCCGGGCTGGTCGCCATGGGGGTCACCGCCGCACTGGGACTGTGGGCGGCGGGGGCGGCTCAACTGCCGGACGCGGCGTTTTGGCGGGTGGTCGCGGCGACCGTCGTCATCGCGGTGGGCGGGGTCGTCGAGTTCTCGGGAGGCGCCTCAGGCCTGGCCGAGACGACGGCGGGGCTGACCGTGATCCCATTGTCCGTGACACTGGCCGGCGCGCTGGTGATCGCCGTGGGTTTCCTCCGGCCGCTGCGGCGCCGGGCGCCGGCGGGTGCCGGGGAACTGGGCGCGTGGGCCGCGAAGGTGGCCGTCCTGTGGCTGCTGGGGCTGCTCGGTCTCGCCCTCGCGGCCCGGCAGACGTTCCGGATCTCGCTCGGCGAGGGGGCGATCAGCGCCATCGGCGATCTGTTCGGCCTCACACCCGAGGTCGGCTTCGCGGCGGACGTGCCGCTGTCCCTGTTCTTCGGCCTGCTGTGGCTGGCGGGTGTGCTCGTACTGGCCCTGCTGG
Source organism: Streptomyces sp. NPDC047706 (assembly GCF_043204795.1). Classification (NCBI taxonomy): domain Bacteria; kingdom Bacillati; phylum Actinomycetota; class Actinomycetes; order Kitasatosporales; family Streptomycetaceae; genus Streptomyces; species Streptomyces sp. NPDC047706. The sequence continues at coordinate 58,285 of NZ_JBIDCW010000020.1, forward strand.
TCGCACCCGGCACTCCCTTGCGGGACCCGCTGCCGCGTTTGCGGGAGGCGGTGCGTCCGGCCGCCTACGCCATGGTGGCCCTGCTGCTCGTGTACGTCGTAGTGGGCACGGTCATCGGCCTGATCGCCGCGGGGACCCGCGGGCATCCGGCCGAGACCTTCGCGACGCTGCTCCTCGGACTGCCGAACCTCGCGTGGCTCGGGCTCACCCTCGGCATGGGCGCCACCTGGGACGGCCGGGTGGAGGGGCCGTTCAGCCTGCCGATGCCCCCCGTGCTCGACCAGGTGCTGCGGTCCGAGGACGTCCAGGCCCTGAACGTCGGCACGCTCTCCGAACACGACGGCCGGGTGTGGTGGCTGGTGGTCGCGGCGCTGGTGCTGGTGCTCGCGGCCGCCTTCGTGATGGCAGCCCGCTCCCCGGCCCGGCTGCCGCTCTGGCAGCACGCCGTGCGCATGGCCGTCGCGCTGGCGCTCACCGTGCTCATGATCTGCCTGGTCGGCCGCGTCTCCGCCTCCTACGGACTGTCGGTGCTCGGCATCGGCGATCTGGGCGGCGACCTCGCCGGGGAGCTGTTCCTGCGGCCACGCATCTGGGGCGCGCTGGGGCTCGCCCTGCTGTGGGGGCTGGTGACCGGTGCCCTCGGCGGACTGCTGGCCAGGGCGGTGGGGCGGCGGCGAGGGACGAGGCCCGGGAGTCCGGGCGGTACCTAGGCGAGCTTCCCGCGGCAGAGGCGTCCGCCAGTACCTAGGCGAGCTTCCGGCAGTACAACGCGTCCGGCGTGCGCGAGGACCCCACGCGTCCCGTGTACGCGATCCCGGCCGCGTACTCGTCGTCCGCGCACTGCCCCTTGTAGCGGCCGACCGCGAAGTCACCGCCCTTGGGGGCTGGTCCCCGGTTGTCGCCGCGGTCGAACCAGACCGTGCGGCCGGCGCCGCCGAGTCCTCCCGCCGGGGCGGCCACGCACAGGGCGGCGGAGACGGCGGAGCCGCGGACGCTGTAGCCGGCCAGGTAGTGACCGGCGGCGCACTGGAGCTTGGTGTAGCCGGACGCCCAGTCGTTGCCCGCCGTGACGTGCCGCTCGTCGCGGACCACCTCGTGTCCGCCGGCCGGGACCCACGAGGCGGACACGTCCGAGCACAGGCCCCGGTTGCCGGTGTGGCTGAGGCCGAGCAGCCGCTGGCCGTCGGGGCAGGCGGCCTTGCGGGCGCCGGAGTCCCAGTCGGGCAGCGCGCGCATGCGCCGCGACTGGACGAAGTCGCCGTGGTCGGGGCTGAGCTGGGACCACTCGGGCACCGCCGCCACCTGGCCGGTGCGGCCGGAGGCGCCGACGAGCCGCGTCCAGGCGGCGGCCCGCCAGTCGTCACCGTCGTACAGCCCCATGCGGTGGCCCGCCGCGTCCCAGTGCAGCAGCGCCCAGCCGTTGCCCTTGCGGTTCTCGTGCCAGCCGACGAGTGGCCAGTAGGCGAAGTCGGCGTCGGTGCGGACGAGATGGTCGACGAAGTTCTCGAACCAGGCCCGCTGCCGGGCACCGGTCTCGCCCCGGCCGCCGACGCCGAACTCGCTGATCCAGACCGGTGCGGTGAAGTGCCGGTCCCGCTCGGCGGCGGTGAAGAAGGCCTGGCGGTTCAGTACGTCGATCAGCTCGGCCGGGCTCAGGTCGCGGTAGCGGGGGTCGGTGGTCTCGCCCGTCCCGGTGGCGCCGCTGTGGTTCGGGCCGGTGTAGTCGTAGAAGTGGGCGGAGTACACGAGTTTGCCGGAGTCGACCAGGGTGTGCGAGAGACGCCGCACCGGCTCCAGGGTGGGGCGCTCGTGCGGGAATCCGTCGACGGGGATGCCGGTCCAGTTGATGCCCTCGACGACGATCAGGAGGTCGGGATTGGCCTCCGTCAGGATGCGGTCGCCGACGCGCTGCGAGGCGGCGAACCAGTCGTGGTCGTCGCCGAGCCCCCAGTTGGGGTCGTCCCAGATGTCGCGGCGCACCTCGTTGTAGAGGTCGGCGCCGACGACCCGCTTGTTGTCCTGGTAGCGGCGGGCCATGAACAGCCAGTCGTTCTCCCAGGTCCGTGTCGGCCGGCTCGCGTTCCAGCGTTCGTTGCCGTCGATGCCGCAGCACCAACGGGTCGTGTTGGTGTGGTTGTTGAGGATCACCGCCAGCCCCGCGGCGGTCAGCTCGCGGACCACGGCGTCGTACACCTGGAGCGGGGTCATGCCGCGCAGGACGGGATTGGCGGCGACGGCGTCGTCCGTGACGGGAACGGTGTCGTGGATCATCTCGTTGGAGAAGGGCAGCCGGATGCTGTTGACTCCGATCTCCCGCAATCCGGCGACGATCTCGGCCATGGGGGCACGGTCCAGGCCGAGCGGGATCCGGCCGGCGTTCTCGCCGGCGTGGTGGTTGCCGTCGTCGGCCGTGCTGCCGGTGCCGCTCCAGGTGCCGCTGGCGCCGTGCCAGTTGCCGGATCGCAGCTTGAAGCGGTCACCGTCGGCGTCGACGATCCAGCGTCCCCGCGTGCTCAGGGGGGCCGTCCATTCCGCGGCGGCCTCGAGCCGGGGGACGGCCCCGGCTGCGGCGGTGGCCCCGGGGCCCTGCACCAAGGGCAGCACAAGGGCTACGGCGGCCAGTGTGGCCCTGACGACGGCTGCGCGCACGGTCACCATCCCGACGATGTTGTCATGGCAGCGTCATCATGCTGGACGGCGCGCCGGCGGTCCAGCCCCCGCAGTGCCGCAGGCCCCCGATGGCACGTGTCAGGCGACGGTGACGACAAGGGCCGGGACGGTGCGCTGCATCCGCAGGGCGTCGACGGACTCGGCGAGCAGCTCGTACTCCGTGGTGTCGTCACAGATGGCGATCCTGACCAGCCGCCCGGCCGCCAACTGGTCGGCGATCAGCTCCTGCCGGCCCGCGTCGGCGCACCAGGCGCGCAGCACCGACGGCACGTCGGCCACGCCGGAGCCGACCGGAATCAGTGCGTTGGGCGGATACGGCGCGTCACCGGGCTGGGGATCGAGCCGCTCGGCGATCCAGTTGGCGCGATCGCGCAGCCACCACAGCGCCAGCGCCAGAGTGGGTGCCCGGTACGTACCGAGCGGCACGCCGATCCGCCGGCCGCCACACGTGCCGTACGCCGTTACATGGCACAGGAATTCGTCGTGCACGCTCGCCTCCCCCGTCGCGTTGCCCGCCAGCGGTGATGCCCCGCTTTCGGTGCGACTCCCGTGCGGTGAAAACAGTCCCTGCACCCTTGAGTATCTTCACTGTTGAATCACTGTCACCATGCCATTCCGGCCAGTCTCCTGGCATATTCACCGCCGGTATTGGCCGGATCGCGACGGGTGAGGACCGCAGGCCGGACAGCACTGATCTTCGCCAGTAGCGGAGCGAGAGCCTCCGCGATGAGTTCTTCCTGTTCACGGGGTCCGGCGGGTGAGGAATTCAGCGATCACGGCCGACGGAGACAGCCATGGGGCGACCGGAAACGTCGACGCGGAATTCACCGCCGCCCTGCACAGGAGTCCGGGCAAAGGCGGATGGACGTATGTCGTCTGGCCCGAATCCGTCGCCTTCTTCGACACCCGCGGGCTCGTCAAGATCCGCGGGACCATTGACGGTCACCCTTTCCGGAACTCTTTCATGACGCTGGGCGACGGCACCCACAAACTGCCCGTCAAGTCCGAGGTGCGCCGGGCCGCCGGCAAGGACGCGGGCGACACGGTCACGGAGCGTCTGCGCGAACGGCCCGGCGCGCAGGCGGTACACGCCGATCCCGCCACGAAGACACCCGTGCCCCGGAGGTGGCGGCTCACCTCCGGGGCACGGGTGGGGAAACGGCGGGTCAGGCAACAGCGAGTGCGTTGATGCGGGACAGCTCGTCCGCGTCGAAGTCCAGGTTGTCGATCGCGGCGACGCTGTCCTGCAGTTGCTCCGGGCTGCTCGCGCCCACCAGGGCGGAGGTCACCCGGCCGCCGCGCAGCACCCAGGCGAGCGCCATCTGGGCCAGTGACTGGCCGCGCGACTTGGCGATGTCGTTCAGGGCGCGCAGCCGGTCCACGAGCTCCTCGGTCAGCGCGTCGGACTTCAGGAACGGGCTGTCACCCGCGGCCCGCGAGTCCTCCGGGATGCCGTCGAGGTAGCGTCCGGTGAGCAGGCCCTGCTCCAGCGGCGAGTAGGCGATGGAGCCGACCGCCAGCTCGTCCAGCGCGTCCAGCAGCCCCTCCTCCTCCGGACGCCGGTCGAGCATGGAGTAGCGCGGCTGGTGGATGAGGAGCGGGGTGCCCAGTTCGCCCAGGATGCGGGCGGCCTCGCGGGTCTGCTCCGGCGAGTAGTTGGAGACGCCGACGTAGAGCGCCTTGCCCTGCTGGACCGCCGAGTGCAGGGCGCCCATCGTCTCCTCCAGCGGTGTCTGGGGGTCCGGGCGGTGCGAGTAGAAGATGTCGACGTACTCCAGGCCCATCCGCCCGAGGCTCTGGTCCAGTGAGGACAGCAGGTACTTGCGCGAGCCCCACTCGCCGTACGGGCCGGGCCACATCAGGTAGCCCGCCTTGGTGGAGATCACCAGCTCGTCTCGGTACGGCGCGAAGTCCGCCCTGAGCGCCTCGCCGAACGCGGACTCGGCGGCGCCGGGCGGCGGCCCGTAGTTGTTGGCGAGGTCGAAGTGGGTGATGCCGAGGTCGAAGGCACGGCGCAGGATGGCGCGCTGGGTCCGGACCGGCCGGTCGGGGCCGAAGTTGTGCCACAGGCCGAGTGACAGGGCGGGGAGCTTCAGGCCGCTGCGTCCCGTGCGCCGGTAGGGCATGCCGGCGTAGCGGTCGGGGTGTGCCGTGTACAACGCGACTCCAGAGGGGTTGGCACGGATGGATCGGTGTGCCTCCACTCTGTCGTGACCTGCGGGCAGTGGTCCAACAGAAGAATCCGATGGAATTCAGCGACTAGGCTTCTCAGTATGGAACTGCGTCATCTCCAGCACTTCGTCGCGGTCGCCGAGGACCAGCACTTCACCCGGGCGGCCGAACGGCTCCTGGTGTCCCAGTCGGGCCTGTCGGCCTCGATTAGGGCACTGGAGCGCGAGTTGCAGACCCCGCTGTTCGTACGGACCACCCGCCGGGTGACGCTCACCCCGGCCGGGCGGGCGCTGCTGGGCGAGGCGGAGCGGATCCTGGCTCAGGTGCGCTCCGCCCACGAGGCGGTGGCCGCGGTCCAGGGCGTGCTGCGCGGCATGCTCGCGCTCGGCACCGAGCAGTGCATCGCGGGGGTGAACGTGGCGCGGCTGCTCGCGGCGTTCCGCCACCGGCACCCGGATGTGGAGATCTGCCTGCGGCAGGCCGGCTCGGGCGCGCTGCTGGAGGAGGTGGCGGCGGGACGCCTGGACCTCGCCTTCGCCGTACGCACGGAGGAGAGCACCGACCAGTTGCGCTCCGTGGCGCTGACCCGCGAGCCGATGACCGTCCTGTGTCATCCGACACATCGTCTCGCCGCCGCCGGCGCGCCCGTCACGCCGCAGGAGCTGGGGAGCGAGGTCTTCGTCGACTTCCATCCCGACTGGGGGCCGCGGCGCGCGACGGACGCCGCCTTCACCAGGGCCGGTGTCCGGCGGACCGTGGATCTGGAGGTGAACGACGTGCACAGCCTGCTCGACCTGCTGGACGAGAACCTGGGCATCGCCGTCGTACCGCATCACTTCCGCCACAAGCGCCCGTCCCTCACGGCACTGCCGCTGAAGGGCACCGACGAGGCCGCCTACGAGACGGTGGCCCTGCTCCCACCCCCGGAGGCGACAAGCCCGGCGGCCCGCGCCCTGATGGACCTCCTCGACGCGAGGCCCGCCGACTGAGGCACGGCGCGGTGCGGCACGGCGGGTGCGGCGCGGCGACCTGGACGGCCCCGTCCTCGTACGGCCGCTGCGAACGGGGCCCTCGCCGGCCCGAAGTGGGCCGAGACGCTCACCCGACGCCGACCGCAGGGCCCCGTCCCGCCGCTCCGGGCGCGCGTGAACCACTACGGCCGGTCCGAGCTGGACCTGAACAGCCGCCCGGGACGTGCCCTGGCGACCCCGGCCATGGCCATGCCCGGCCCGCGCCGCCGGCAGGACAGGGCGGCACCGGCCGGGATGTGATGCCCGGTTCTAAGCGTGGGCGGCCGGAGCGTTCCGCTCCAGGCGGTCGGCCAGGGTGGCGGCGAAGTCCTCGGCGCGGGCCAGCTGGACCCGCAGCTTCTCCACCTGCTCGGCGGCGGCCTGCTGGTAGGTCCGTACCCGTTCCAGGAGGGCTTCGCGCTCGGCGGCGTCGAGGCCGGTTCCCGCGTCGAGGCGGTCGGTGGCGTCCAGCAGGTCGCGCATCTGGTCCAAGGTGAAGCCGAGCGGCTTCATGCGGCGGATGACCATGAGCCGGGCGACGTCGGCCTCGGTGTAGAGACGGAATCCGCCCTGCGAGCGGGCGGACGGGACGATCAGGCCGGTCTCCTCGTAGTGCCGGATGGTGCGCAGGGACAGCTCCGTGCGCGCGGCGACCTCGCCGATCTGCATGTGCCTGCCGTCCACGGCGTGATCCTCCGGCCCTTCTCGTCGTCGGCGGTCCCGGCCCGGGTGGGCGCCGCCGATCTCTACCCTAACGTTAGGGTAGGGTTGCTGCTGGTGAGGGTGGCGTGCCGCTGCCCCGCCGTTGCCGTGTCGGGGCCGAAGGTGCCCCCGGCGAAGATCCGATCCCTGCGGGAGAGAAGCGTGCGCGAGCCCATGACGCCTGCCGCCGCCACCTGCCCGCCGTGAGTCTTCGCTCCCGGACGCGAGGCAGGGCCGCACCTTTGCACAGGCCCTGACCCGTCCGTACTCGACTTGTGGCTCCGCATGTCGCGGCGCCGTCCGCGGGGTGCCGGCCCGGTTCCTCCGCGTCCTCCCGCACGCCTCGGCCTGCCGTAGGGGTGTGCCTGAGCACGACAGGTTCCCTCTTCCTTGTCCTCCGCTGCCACTGCTGTGTCCCCGGCCGCGCGCCTGCGCGGCCTGAAGCCCGACTGGATCTCCGATACGAAGGTCTGGCGCACCGAGGTCCTCGCGGGCCTGGTCGTCGCCCTGGCGCTGATCCCCGAGGCGATCTCCTTCTCGATCATCGCCGGCGTCGACCCCGCGATCGGCCTGTTCGCCTCCTTCACCATGGCCGTGGTCATCTCGATCGTCGGCGGACGCCGGGCGATGATCTCCGCCGCCACCGGCGCCGTCGCGCTCGTGATCGCCCCGCTCAACCGCGAGCACGGCTTCGGCTACCTGGTCGCCGCCGTCATCCTGGCCGGCGTCTTCCAGGTCGTCCTGGGCGCGCTGGGGGTGGCGAAGCTGATGCGGTTCATTCCCCGCTCGGTGATGGTCGGCTTCGTCAACTCCCTCGCCATCCTGATCTTCATGGCCCAGGTCCCCGAGATGACCGACGTGCCGTGGGCCGTGTACCCGCTGATCATCGGCGGCCTGGTGCTGATGGTGTTCTTCCCGAAGGTCACCACCGTGATCCCGGCGCCGCTGGTCTCCATCGTGATCCTGACCGTGATCACCGTAGGCGCGGCCATCGCGGTGCCGACCGTGGGCGACAAGGGCGAACTGCCTTCCTCCCTGCCCGTGCCGGGCCTGCCGGACGTTCCGTTCACCCTGGACACGCTGACGACGATCGCCCCGTACGCCTTCGCCATGGCACTGGTCGGCCTGATGGAGTCGCTGATGACCGCCAAGCTGGTCGACGACATCACCGACACCCACTCGAACAAGACCCGCGAGTCCGTCGGCCAGGGCATCGCCAACATCGTCACCGGCTTCTTCGGCGGCATGGGCGGCTGCGCGATGATCGGCCAGACGATGATCAACGTGAAGGTCTCCGGCGCCCGCACCCGCCTGTCCACGTTCCTCGCCGGCGTGTTCCTTATGGTGCTGTGCATCGTGTTCGGCCCGGTCGTCTCCGACATCCCCATGGCGGCCCTTGTCGCCGTCATGATCATGGTGTCGTTCGCGACCTTCGACTGGCACTCCATCGCTCCCAAGACGCTTCGGCGGATGCCCGCCGGGGAGATCGCCGTCATGGTCATCGCCGTCGGCTGCGTGGTCGCCACCCACAACCTCGCGGTCGGCGTCGTCGTCGGCTCGATCACCGCCATGGTCGTCTTCGCCAAGCGTGTCGCCCGCCTCGCGGAGGTCACCGCCGTGGTCGACCCCGATGGCAAGGCGGTGGTCTACCGGGTCACCGGCGAGCTGTTCTTCGCCTCCTCCAACGACCTCGTCGGCCAGTTCGACTACGCCACCGACCCCGACAAGGTCGTCATCGACCTGTCCGCCGCGCACATCTGGGACGCCTCCTCGGTGGCCGCCCTGGACGCGATCGAGACGAAGTACGGCCAGCGCGGCAAGACCGTCGAGATCACCGGGCTGAACGACCCGAGCGCCGATCTCCACCGCAAGCTCACCGGCGAACTCGCCGGCAGCCACTGACACGGCAGGCGAACAGCGAGCGGCCCCCGGCGCCCGGCCGGGGCCGCTCGCTGTTCTGCGGTGCAGTCCGGCAGTTCAGCGCCGGCGGCGGCCGCCGGTCGCGTTCGGCCACCTGCCGGGCGACCGCGTCGACGCCGGGGCGGGCAGACCGGCCCAGGGAGCGGACCGAGGCGTGCGGGGAGCGGGCCGGCAGCATCGGGGGGTTGAGGTGCCGCCCTCGGCGTCGTGGGTGAGCGCGGAGTGCCGCAGCCGGTACAGGGTCCGGCCGTCCGGGGCCGCGAGGTCGTCCAGGGAGGCCGGGCGGTCAGGCGGGGCAGCAGCTGAGCGGCGCCGGACCGCCAGTGGTTGCACTCCCTCACCCCGCCGTCTTCCACAAGGTCTTCTCCCGCAGGGAGACTCCCCGGCGCCAAAGGAAGCGATCAGGTTCTCGGCCAGGGCCTTGGGGCGGACCGGTGGGTACGGCCGCCGCTCGATGCCGATGGTCGGATCGCCTTCGCTCCAGCCCCGGCACTGCCACCGGCCGACAGCCTTGCGGGCGATGGACAGCCCCCGGTCGAGCGTGTCGGCGCCCCTCTCGCCCCTCTCGCCCCTCTCGTCCGCCCGGCTCCGCCGACTCCGCCGGCTGCCCCGGAAGCACCGGGTCGTCGATCGCGGCGACCGGGAAGACCGGCGGCTTCGCGCCCCGACGGGCCGGTCCGGCCGGGGCGCCCTCGCCGGAGCACATCCCACCTGCGTCGTGCGAATCCCGGCGATGCGCCATGGTGGGACGTATGCATGCCAAGGACATCCTCAGCGACGGCTACGGCCGCGTCCAGGAAGAAGTCCACGCCGTCGTCGAAGGCCTCACGGCCGACGGCCTCAACGCCCGCCCCGGGCCCACCGCCAACTCCGTCTCCTGGCTCATCTGGCACCTGACCCGCGTCCAGGACGACCACGTCGCCGACGCCGCCGGGCTGGAACAGGTCTGGTTCGGCCAGGACTGGGAGAAGCGCTTCGGGCTCGGGCTGCCGCGCCACGACACCGGCTACGGGCACAGCCCGGCGAAGGTCGCGAAGGTGCGGGTCGACTCCCCGGACCTGCTGACCGGCTACTACGACGCCGTGCACGAGCAGACCCGGGGCTTCCTGCGTGAAGTGACCGCCCAGGACCTCGAACGCGTCGTGGACGAGCGGTGGGATCCGCCGGTCACCCTCGGCACCCGGCTGGTGAGCGTCCTGTCCGACGACCTTCAGCACGTCGGACAGGCCGCCTACGTACGAGGGCTGCTTCAGGCCTCGTAGCCCGGCAGGATCACGTCCCGGATGAGGGCGTTGCGCTCGTCGAACGGTATGAACGCGCTCTTGACGGCGTTCACGGTGACGGTGCGCAGGTCCTCGACCGTCCAGCCGGCCTCCTCGACCAGCAGCGACATCTCGCGGGTCATGGTCGTGCCGGAGACCAGGCGGTTGTCGGTGTTGAGCGTGACGCGGAATCCGAGGTCGCGGAGCGCCGTGATGGGGTGCTCGGCGATCGAGGTGGCCGCACCGGTCTGGAGGTTGGAGGTCGGGCACATCTCCAGCGCGATCCGGCGGTCGCGGACCCATCCGGCGAGCCGGCCGAGCTTGCCGGACGCGAGGTCGGGGATGTCGTCCGTGATCCGCGCGCCGTGGCCGATGCGCTGCGCGCCGCACACCTGGAGCGCCTGGTGGATGCTGGGCAGGCCGTGCGCCTCACCGGCGTGGATGGTGAACGGCACGTTCTCCTCGCGCAGGTGCGCGAAGGCGGCCAGGTGGTCGGCGGGCGGGAAGCCGTCCTCGGCGCCGGCGATGTCGAAGCCGACGACGCCGGCGTCCCGGAAGGCGACCACGAGGTCGGCGATCTCCCGGCTGCGGTCGAACATCCGCATGCCGCACAGCAGCGTCCCCACCCGGACCGGCGTGCCGGCGGCCGCCGCCTTGGCCATGCCCGCGGCGAGCCCCTCCTGCACGGTCTCGACGACCTCGGGCAGGGTCAGCCCGCCCTTGACCATCAGCTCCGGCGCGTAGCGGACCTCGCCGTACACGACACCGTCCGCCGCCAGGTCGAGGACGTACTCCTCGGCCGTGCGCAGCAGGCCTTCGCGGGTCTGCATCACGGCGAGGGTGTGCTCGAAGGTGGCGATGTAGCGGACCAGGTCGCCGGAGTTGGCGGCGTCGTAGTACCAGGCGGCGAGTGCCTCGGGGTCGGTGGTGGGCAGGGTGTGCCCGACCGTCTCGGCGAGCTCCACGACGGTGGCGGGACGCAGGCCGCCGTCGAGGTGGTCGTGCAGGACGGCCTTGGGCAGGCGGCGGAGGGTCTCGGTGTCTACGCGCGTAGCTGTCATGGTGCGCCTTTCCTGGTGCGGGGTGTCCGAGCGAGCGGAACCGTGCGGGTGCGGGGGCTGTCGGGGCTGCGCGGTCAGTCGGCGGGCTGGAGCAGATCCCACCGGTTGCCGTACAGGTCCTGGAAGACGGCGACCGTGCCGTACGGCTCGTGCCGCGGCTCCTCCAGGAAGCTCACCCCCGCGGTGAGCGCCCGCGCGTGCTCGCGGGCGAAGTCGTCGGTGTGCAGGAAGAAGCCGACGCGGCCGCCGGTCTGGTCCCCGACCCGGGCCTGCTGGGCCTCGCCCTTGGCGCGCGCCAGCAGCAGGGCGGTGCCGGTGCCTCCCGTCCCGGGCTCGACCACGACCCAGCGGGAGCCGTCGGGGCGGGGCGCGTCCTCGGCGACCCGGAAGCCGAGGGCCTCGGTGTAGAAGCGGATCGCCTCGTCGTAGTCGTCGACGACGAGGGTGACCAGGGCGATGCGTGTCATCGGGACCTTCCGGCAGGGCTGATTGACGGGAGAGGTTATACGTAAAACCCCTCGGACGCCAGCCGTCGTCGCGCCTGCCCCCTACGAGGCGAAACGCCGGTGCGGCGACCGCGGTCGATGCCGTCGACGCGTTCGAAGGCGTCGACGCCCCAGACGCATCCCAGGTCGGCGTCCCGGACGGCGAGCCCGGCGACCGAGCGGGTCAGCAGGGCGTGCAATGCCGCGACGGCGCCGTCCCCCACCTCTGCGACGAATTTCGACACGGTCGACGGCATCGCCGCCCAGAGGGCCAGCAGGGCGCGCAATGCCGCGACGGCGCCGTCCCCACCTCTGCGACGAACGCCTCGACACGGTCGACGGCATCGTCCGAGTCGTCCACGGCGTCCACCGCTTCCGGTCCGTCGGCGGGGTCCGGTGCTCCTACGGGGGTGGGACCTTCCGGCGTGACGAGACCGGCGTGGCCGCCGCCGCGCGCCTGCGGGCGGACGGCGCGAGGCTCACAGCAGGTCCTCGATCATGATCGGCAGCTTGCGCACCCGCCGCCCGGTCGCGTGGTGCACGGCGTTGGCGATCGCGGCCGCCACACCGACCTGGCCGATCTCTCCGACGCCCTTGACGCCCAGCGGGTTGACGATGTCGTCCTCGACCTCGACGAGCTCCACGGCGACGTCGGGAGCGTCCGCGTTCACGGGGACCAGGTACTCCCCGAGGCTCGCGCTGACCCAGCGGCCGGTGTCCGGCTCCATGTGGTTGGCCTCCATGAGCGCCTGGCCGAGGCCCCACAGCATGCCGCCCATCAGCTGACTGCGGGCCGTCTTGGCGTTGAGGACACGGCCGGGCGCGAAGGCCCCGGTCATGCGCCGCACCCGGACGAGGCCCAGCTCCGCGTCCACGGCGACCTCGGCGAACTGGGCGCCGAAGGTCATCATGCCGTAGGGGATGTCGTGCGGCGGGGTCCACTGCCCCACGGCCTCGGCGTCCGGCCGGAAGTTGCGCACCAGCAGATCCCTGTACGACTCGGACGCGGTACCGGCGGTCATCACCCCGTCCCGCACCACGACGTCGACCGGGTCGGCCCCGTGCAGCGGTGAACCGGGATCGCCGACGGCGCTCGCGATCAGCTGCCCCCGCAGGGCGGTCGCGGCGCTGTGCACGGCCGCGCTGATCATGCCGGCGCCGGCCGAGCCCACGGCCGCGGCGATGTTGGGCAGGTCGGTGTCCCCGAACTCGAACCGGCAGCGCTCCACGCTCATGCCGAGGCCTTCAGCGGCGACCTGGGTCATGACCGTGGCGACGCCGGTGCCGAACTCGGGTGTGGCCGCCTGGACCAGGGCCGTGCCGTCCGCGTACACACGGGCCCGGGCGCGCTGGGGGTTGGCGAGCGGCGAGACCGGATAGCTCGCGGTGGCCATGCCCGTGCCGATCAGCCAGTTCCCGTCCCGGCGTACACCCGGCCGGGGATCACGCCCGGCCCAGCCGAAACGCTGCGCGCCACGCTCGTAGCACTCCCGCAGGCCGCTGCTGGACCAGGGCAGGCCCGACATGGCGTCGACGTCGGTGTGGTTGAGCAGGCGCAGTTCGAGGGGGTCAAGGCCCAGTTCGTGGGCGAGTTCGTCCATCGCGGAATCCAGCGCGAACATGCCGCTGGCCTCGCCCGGTGCCCGCATGAAGGTGGGGGTCATGGTGTTGGCGCGGAACAGCCGGTACTCGCCCTCGTAGGCGGGACATGCGTAGATCTGCGAGGAGACGCCGACGGAGGGTTCGGCCCAGTCGTCGAAGTGGGAGGTCGGGGACAGTTTGTGGTGCCGGATCGCGGTCAGCCTGCCCTCGCGCGTGGCGCCGAGGGTCACGTGCTGCTCCTGTTCCTCGCGGTGGCCCACGGAGGTGAACATCTGCTCCCGGGTGAGGGCGAGTTTCACCGGCCGGCCGACCTCACGGGCCGCCATCGCGGCGAGCGTCGAGTGGGCGTGGATCATCGCCTTGCACCCGAAGCTGCCGCCCACGTAGTGACCGAGGACCCTGATCTTCGACATCGGAACGCCGAGCAGCCGGGAGACGGTCATCTGTGTGGCGTTCACCCCCTGCGTGGCGTCGTACAGGATCAGCTCGTCACCGTCCCACTGGGCCGTGGTGCAGGAGGATTCGATCGGGTTGTGGTTGTTCGCCGCGTAGGTGTAGGTGGCGTCCACCCGGATGTCAGCGTCCTGGAGGGCGGCGTTCACGTCCCCGCGCTCGCTCCGGCCCGGTATCAAGCCGCCGAAGATCCGCTCGGGCACGTACGTCCGGTCGCGGCCCTGGTCGAGGGTGGTGACCGGTGGTGTCTCCTCGTAGGTGACGCGCAGCAGGCGTGCCGCGTGCTGGGCGCGTTCCCAGGTGTCGGCGACGACGACGGCGATCTGCTGGCCCGCGTAGTGGACGGTGTCGTCCTGCATCGGGAAGAAGGTCTGCGCGGGGGCCGCCGTCCCGGCGAGCGAGGGGATGAGCGGCGGCTGCTCGGCGATCTTCGGCAGCGTCCGGTGGGTGAGGACCGCGAGGACGCCCTCCTCGGCCAGCGCGGCGCTTACGTCGATCTCCGTGACCCGCCCGGCGGCGATGCGGGAGCCGACCACGTACGCGTAGGCCATGTCCGGGAGGGGGATCTCGGCGGAGTACCGTGCGCTTCCGCTGACCTTGGCGAAACCGTCGACGCGGTCGAGCGGCTGTCCGAGGGCGGACGGGATGGTGGCGGTCATGGCGGGCTCCCGGTCCCGGGCCGGGCCGCGGGCCCGCTTCCCGATCCGTCGCTGAGCGTGTCGAGGGCGCGGACGATCGCGCGCTGGGCGAGTTCGACCTTGAAGGCGTTCATGGCGGTCGGCCGGGCGTCGGCCATCTCCACGCGGCCGGCCAGGGCGAAGTTGTCCCGGTTCACGGCAGCGCCGATCAGGAAGTCCTCGGCGCGCCTGGCCCGCCAGGGCTTGGTCGCCACGCCGCCCAGAGCCATCCGCACGTCCGCGATCGTGCCGTCCACGACGGAGAGCGCGGCCGCGACCGAGACGAGCGCGAACTCGTAGGACTCACGGTCGCGGACCTTCAGATAGAGGGAGTGGCGTGCCGGCGGTGCGGGAGGCACCTCGATGCCGGTGATCAACTCACCGTGCTCCATGGGGTGTTCACGGTGCGGGGAGTCACCGGGAAGCAGGAAGAAGTCGTCGATCGGATAGGTGCGTTCGCCACCCGGCCCGAGGGTGTGCACGCGCGCGTCCAGCGCGACCAGGGCGACGGCGACGTCCGAGGGGTGGGTGGCGATGCAGTGTTCGCTGGTGCCGAGCACCGCGTGGCCGCGGCTGAAGCCCTCGATGGCCGAGCAGCCGCTGCCGGGCTCACGCTTGTTGCACGCGGACTCGGCGTCGCGGAAGTACGAACAGCGCACGCGCTGCAAGAGGTTGCCCCCCATGGAGGCCATGTTGCGCAACTGCGCGGACGCCCCCAGCTCCAAGGCCTGCGCGATCAGCGGGAACCGCTCGCGGACGACGGGGGCCGCCGCCACCTCGCTCATCCGGGCCAGGGCTCCGATGCGCAGACCGCCCTGCGGGGTGCCCTCGATCCCGGTCAGGGGAAGGCTGTTGATGTCGACGAGCCGCCGGGGGTTCAGCACGTTCTGCCGCAGCAGGTCGACCTCGGTGGTGCCCCCGGCGAGGAAGTCACTGGTGGGGTCGGCGCTCACGGCGGCGACGGCGGTCGCCGTGTCGGGTGCGCGGAGGTAGGTGATGGGCCGCACGAGGGGCCTCCTACGTCTGGTCGCGGACGGAGCGGATCGCGGCCCGGATGTGCGGATAGGCGGCGCAGCGGCAGATGTTGCCGCTCATCCACTCCTTGATGTCGGCGTCGTTCCGGGCATGGCCCTCCGCGATCAGTGCCACGGCGGACATGATCTGGCCGGGAGTGCAGTAGCCGCACTGGAAGGCGTCCTGCTCGATGAAGGCCTCCTGCATGGGGTGCGGTTCCCCGTGCGCGGCGAGCCCCTCGACGGTGGTCACCTCATGGCCCTCGCAGGTCATCGCGAGCGTGAGGCAGGCCAGCACCCGCCGTCCGTCCACCCACACCGTGCAGGCTCCGCAGGTGCCCTGGTCACAGCCCTTCTTCGCGCCCGTCAGGTCGAGGCGCTCCCGGAGTGCGTCCAGCAGGCTCACCCGCGGCTCGATGTCCAGGGTGTGCTCGGCGCCGTTGATCGACAGTCTCACCCGGACCGGACCGGGGCCTCGTTCCACACGTGCGGTGCCTGCTTGGGTGACGGCCTGGCCGCTGGTGGACATGGCACACCTCCAGAGAAAGCACCCTCAATTCTCGTACGGGCCCGGACAGGCCGCAAAAGCTGGATGCGGGGAAACGGATCAGGACGTGCCCGCGCCCGTGAACCGGTAACGGTGTGTACACCTGAAGGGGCCGCCCGGTGGCCGCCCCCTCGCGCGGGCGTGCTACGACTTCACGAACTCCAGCAGGTCGGGGTTGAGGACCTCCGGGTGGGTCGAGAGCATGCCGTGCGGATAGCCCTCGTACGACCTCAGCGTGCCGTGCTTCAGCAACTGGGCCGACAGCGGCGCCGCATCCGGGTAGGGCACGACCTGATCGTCCGTGCCGTGCGCGACGAGGACGGGTACGCCGATCTGCTTGAGGTCCTCGGTGAAGTCGGTCTCGGAGAACGCCTTGATGCACTCGTAGTGGGCGTTGGCCGCGCCCATCATGCCCTGACGCCACCAGTTGTCGATCAGGCCCTGGGACACTTCCGCGCCCTCCCGGTTGAAACCGTAGAAGGGGCCCGACGGCACCTCGGTGTAGAACTGCGCGCGATTGGCGGCCAGGGCGGCGCGGAATCCGTCGAAGACCTCGATCGGCGTTCCGCCCGGGTTGGACTCGGACTTGACCATGACCGGCGGCACGGCAGCGACGAGGACGGCCTTCGCGACACGGCCCGGCTTGGCGCGCGCGACGTAGTGCGCGACCTCGCCGCCGCCGGTCGAGTGCCCGATGTGCACGGCGCCCTGCAGGTCGAGCGCGTCGGTCAGCGCCGCGACATCGGCGGCGTAGGTGTCCATCTCGTGGCCGGTGGCGGACTGGCTGGAGCGACCGTGCCCGCGCCGGTCGTGGGCTATCACGCGATAGCCGTGGGCGAGGAAGAACAACATCTGGTTGTCCCAGTCGTCCGCGCTGAGCGGCCAGCCGTGGTGGAAGACGATCGGCCGGCCGTCACGCGGGCCCCAGTCCTTGTAGAAGATGGTCGTGCCGTCTGAGGTGGTGACCGTGCCCATTGCTGATCCTTCTGCTGGAAAGGCGAAGCGGCCTGGTCGCACGGGGGCGCCGACGCACTGCGGCGGCAACCGGGACCGAGCCGCACGGACGCGCTGGACCCGCGGACCGAAGGCCGCGGCCGGATCCATGTCAGCCACGTTACGCCCGCGTCCGGAATACCTCATTTTCTGCCCCCGGCGCGTGCCGGCCGCCGACCACCGGCATACGCCGTTCCGCCATCCCTGCCCTGCACGGGTGCTACCTGGGAGTAACTCCAGGTGGTTTGATGTGCGGCGCCACCCGCCCCCTTTCACCCACAGGGAGATCCAAAGACTGCCTATCTGTACTCCGAGCGCGCACGAAGAAGCCCGGCCACCGGGCGCTGGGAGCACCATTGGTGACGGGTCTTCAGACCGTCCGTCCCACAAGGGGCGCCGTCGGACGGATGAGGACGCCAGCGGGAGCGGGGTGGGCCGACCTCACCGGCACTCCCGCCCCCGCCGCGCCCTCCACGTGCGACGCACGGGCGCCGCACGCGGGTCCAGATGGGCTTCAGGCTCCAGCGGCGGACGACTTCGACGCGGAAGCGCTCGTGCGACCGGTTGGCGAAGGAGCGGTTAGCGATCACGTGCCTGGCGGCCCGCCGTCGGGCTTCCAGGTCGTCGGAGGCGTCCTCCCCCGCGAGGCACTGGGCGCACTCGACACGCTTCCGCTCCGGGAGGCTGTCGATGTCCTGGCCCGACTCCAGAAGCGGGTAGGGCGCCGTGCGCGACACAGGCGTCATGACGTCCTCACCGCGGAGAACTCCGTCGCCCGGGACCGCTACCCCGACGACCCGTGCGAGAACCTCGACTTCGTGCTCCACCGGGCGGGGCACGCCCGGCCGGCGGTCTGGAAGAGCGACGTCGTCAAAGGGGAGAGCGCGCCCTGGACGGTGTGGAGCTGGGGCACCGGCTACACGTACACGAACCTGTCGGACCACTATCCGGTCCTCGGGCAGAGGGACGTGGGCCCCGGGCGACCGGGGCCCACCTCTTCGGGCGTCTACGGGTAGGTGTAGGTGTTCAGGGCGTTCACCGCCGAGGCCGTGTCGCCGAGTTCGTAGCGGTCCACGGCGAGGAAGTTGGGCTTCTTGCGGGCGGCCGGCCGGCAGAAGCGGCCGGCCCGGTCGGCGAGCTTGGTGTTGTCCGTGCGGACCGTGCCGGAGATCGGGACGTCACGGAAGTGGTTCATCACGAACAACGGGCGGAAGCCGGGCTCGGTCCAGGTCAGCGGGATGTTGGTGTGCGCGTCGTACCAGCGGCTGTAGCAGGACCAGTCGGAGGAGCCGAGGCCGGAACCCATCGACCAGTGGTTCTCGACGGTCCACTCCCGCTGGTACATCACCCCGAAGCTGTCCCGGGTCAGACCGGCCGACTGGTCGGCGGAGCGGCTGTGGTCGGTGAAGATCAGCAGCCGGTCGTCGGCGGCGATCAGGTCGGCGAGCCGGGGCCAGCCGCTGTCGCGGACGCCGGTGCGGTCGGGGTGGTACAGGACGTCGTACAGACCGCTCACGCGGGCGAGTTCGGAGCGCAGGACGCCCGGGTCGACGTAGTCCTCCAGGAAGACGGTGACGAACTGGTCGGGGTGTGCCCGCAGGAAGTCCACGATCCGCTGGAGGTCGACCCACAGGGCGACCGGCCTGCTGACCAGGGTGCAGCTGTTGTGGCAGAGAATCGCGCCGTCGGGGGTCTGGTGGATGTCGAGCATGAATCCGCGTACGCCGTCGGCGAGTTGCTGGTTGATGCCGCGGGACTGGTTCGGCGCGAGGTTCACGAACGGTGGGGCGAAGCCACCGTCGACGCCGTTGGCGTAGGCGTTGTGCGAGGTGAGGAACGTGACCTGGTCCAGGGTGCGCCGGTCCTGCGGCGGCATCGGGGTGGTGGCCGGGGTGACGGGGGTGAGGTACCAGGACGCGAGGGCGCCGGGGGCGCCGACGGTCAGTGGGGCGGGGTAGTTGGCGCCGGCGGGCTTGGGGGCGAGCGTGAGATGGCGGTCGGTCCCGGGCGCCTTGAGGGTGTACCGGTCCGCGCCGGTGGGCGTGATCTCCCAGGCCGCGTCGGTGCTCGTACAGGTGACGGTCCGCGCCTGGTCGCCGGAGCGCCCGAGGCAGGTGCCGGTGGCGTCGGTGCTTTCGAGGACGTACGAGCCACCGCTCGGCCGCAGGTTCCACTGCTGGCGGTCCTCGTTGCCCTTGGGTCTGTGCTGCTCGACCGCGCCCTGGTTGTCGGCGGCGTTGAGGCCGGTGGTGGCGCTCTGCAGGTAGTACGTGCCGGAGGCCGGGGACGCGGGTGCGGCCCCTGCCGGGGGTGGGGGCGCCACGACCGCGGCGGCCAGCGCGGCGGTCGTGGCGAGGAGGGCGTGGGGGGTGCGACGCATGACGTGCCCTTCGTTTCGCGGCGTGATGGTCAGGTGCATGACACCATGCCCCGCGAACCGGCGTCAGCAGTAGAGGTTGCCGCCCGGTGAAACACCGAGAATCTGGGTGAACCTCTGGTAGTTGTTCACCCTGCTCTGCACCTGCGCGGGGTTCTTGCCGTCGCACTCCAGCGAGCCGTTGATGCTGCGGATCGTCTGCCCGAAGCCGGCGCCGTTCACCATGGCGTTGTGGCCGGTCATGGTGCCGGGCCCGGACTGGGTGTTCCAGTACCACAGGCCCGTCCTCCAGGCGACGGAGGCGTTGTTCTGCACCATCCACGGATCGCCCAGGAGGTTCAGACCGAGCGCGTCGCCCGCGGCCTTGTAGTTGAAGTTCCAGCTCAGCTGGATGGGACCGCGGCCGTAGTAGGCGGCCTGGCCCGCCGGGCAGCCGTACGACTGACTCCAGTCGCAGTAGTGCGGGTAGTTGGCCTGGTTCTGCTCGACGATGTGCACCAGGCCACCGGTCTCATGGCTGACGTTCGCGAGGAAGGCGGCCGCCTCCTGCTTCTTCACGGTGTCGCTGCCCGTGTTCGCGAAGGCGGGGTACGCGCTCAGGGCCGCGGTGAGGCCGCTGTACGTGTAGAACGAGTTCCGGTTCGGGAACATCTGGTTGAACTGCGCCTCGCTGACCACGAATCCGGCGGCCGACGCGGTGGGGGCCGACTGCAGGGCCAGGGCGGTGCCCGCGAGTGCGAGCGAGCTCAGGAGTGCGGAGATGCGGAAACGACGCCTCGACACAGGTTCAGCTCCTTTGCGGTGCACGGCCGCTCCCCGAGGAGGGGGGGCGGCCGTGGTGGGGGGTTGGTCCGACACTCAACCGCGTTGGTCTGTACCAGTCAAGGGTGTAGACCAGTCAACTCGCCCGGCGCCCAGGCCGAGTTGACATGCGGGCCCCGCTCGCACGCCGTATCGACAAGGGATCAGCTGGCAGAACTCCGCGCCGCCACGGCACTTCTGACAGTCATATGGGCGTGACCGCCGGACGGACCACCCCCGCTCGCCCCGTGGGCGACGGCCTCGGCGACCACCCCGCGTACGCCGCGGTCGGCGCCCTCACCTCACGACCCGGCTCTGACCGAAATCCGCCCCCGGCTGACCAGCGGACGCAGTCACGCGACGGTCGGGCTGCGCCGCACCGCGGCGGATGCGCCCGCCAACAGGCCCGCGATACGGCTCGGTTACCCCCTGAGCGCTCGGGCCGCCGGCCTCCTAGCCCCCGCTTTCGTACGTCCCTTGCGCAGGAACCGCCGCAGGCGGGTCAGTGGCCAGGTGTTGATCACATCGTCCTTGGTCAGCCAGCCCCGCTGTGCCGTGCCCACGCCGTAGCGCAGATGGGCCAGATGGAGCGTGGAGTGCGCGTCGCTGTCGATGGCGAACTTCACCCCGTGCCGCTTGGCCCGCAGGATGTGCTCGTCGTTCAGGTCGAGCCGGTCGGGATGGGAGTTGATCTCCAGGGCCGTGCCGGTGTGCGCGCAGGCGGCGAAGAGCGCGTCCAGGTCGGCGTCGACGCCGGGGCGCTTGCCGATGATGCGGGTGGTGGGGTGGCCGATGATGTTGATGTACGGGTTCTCGCAGGCCCGCAGGAAGCGCCGGGTCATCGCGTCGGGCGCCTGGTTGAAGTGCGAGTGCACCGAGGCCACGCACAGGTCGAAGCCGGCCAGGAAGTCGTCCGGCCAGTCCACGCCGCCGTCGGGGTCGATGTTCAGCTCCACGCCGTGCAGCAGCCTCATCCCACCGCGCCCGCCGCGCCCGCCGTACTCCCTGTCGAGTTCACGGACGCGCTCACGCTGGGCCAGCATCCGTTCGCCGGTCATGCGCTGCATGTAGAGGTTGGGCGCGTGGTCGGTGATCGCGTAGTAGGAGTGGCCGCGGTCGCGGGCCGCCGCCACCATCTCCTCCAGCGGGGCGAGGCCGTCCGTGAGGTCCGTGTGGGTGTGCAGGTCACCCCGGATGTCGGACTCCTGGACAAGCTGGGGCAGTTCGTCGCGCAGCCCCGCCTCGATCTCGCCGCGGTCCTCGCGCAGCGCCGGCGGGATCCACGGCAGGCCGAGCCGCGCGTAGACGTCCTCCTCCGACTCGGAGACGATCTTCTCCCCGCTCTCCACGTCGAACAGCCCGTACTCGGAGAGCTTCAGCCCCTGGTGCACGGCCCGCTCCCGGGTACGGATGTTGTGCGCCTTCGAGCCGGTGAAGTACTGCAGTGCGGCTCCCCAGGCGTCCGGCGGTACGACCCGCAGGTCGACGGCGAGGCCCTTGGTGGTGCGGATCGACGTCTTCGTGGTGCCCCGGGCGATGACCTCGCCGGTCTCCGGCAGTTCGGTGAAGGCCCGCATCAGCGGCGCCGAGTCCTCGGCCGCGGCGAGGATGTCGATGTCCCCGACGGTCTCCCGGCCCCGGCGCAGCGAGCCGGCGTACGCGCATCGACGGCAGCCTCGCACCTTCGACAACTGGGCGACCATGCCCTCGGCCACGTCCATGGCGGCGTCGATCAGCGTCCGGTCCCCGGAGGACTGCAGCAGCGCGATGCCGTGCAGGATGTTCTCCTCGGTCCTGGGCCCGAAGCCCTTCAGGTCCCGCAGCCGCTCCTGCCGGATGGCGCCGGCCAGTTCCTCGATCGAGGAGATTCCCAGTTCCTCGTAGACGGCCATGGCCTTCTTCGGGCCGAGTGTGGGGATGGCCGTCAGCCGCCGGACGCCTGCGGGGATTCTCGCCCGCAGTTCCTCGATCGCGGAGACCTTGCCCGTGCCGAAGTACTCGACGATCTTCTCCGCGATCGACTTGCCGACGTTGGGGATCTCCTGCAGACCCTTGAGGTCGAGTCTGGACACGTCGGCATGGTGACCGCCGATCGCCCGTGCGGCCTTCTCGTACACGCGTGCCCGGAAGGCGTCTCCTCCGGTGATCGAGATCAGATCCGCGTACTCGGCGAACAGCGCGGCCACCTCATCGTTGGAACGAGCCACGTCTCCAGGGTATGCACGCCTCTCGCGCCCCGCTCAGCTGAGCGGGCGCGACGACACCGGGTCGGCCGCCCGCCGTGCGGCCCTCGGCCCCGGGACCGGCGACGCCCCGGGATCGACACCCCGCGCCACGGCAGCGGAAGATCCTTCCCATGACCACCACACCGCACCCGCTCGTCGTCCGCGCCCGGCAGCTGGCCGACGGCCTCCTCTCCCCCGACGCCGAAAGGGTGGACCAGACGCAGGTGCCGGCCGGTCACATCGCCGCGATCAAACGGTCCGGGCTGCTGGGGCTCGGCGCGCCCGAGGAGTACGGCGGGTCGGCCGCGCCCGCCGGCGTGGCCCGGGAGACCGCGGAGATCCTGGCGGGGGCCTGCTGCTCGACCTGGTTCGTCCAGACGCAGCACCACACGCCGGTCGCTACGCTGGTGAAGGGCGCGGAGCCGGTACGGCAGCGGCTGCTGGGACCGATGGCCCGCGGTGAACTGCTCTCCGGCGTCGCCTACGCGCATCTGCGGGCCCATCCCCGGACGCCGGTGCGGGTGGTGCGCGAGCGGGGCGGGTGGCGGTTCGACGGGACGGTGCCCTGGTACACCGGGTGGGGCCTGAACGACGTGATGCTGCTCGCCGGGGTGACCGACGGCGGCGAGGCCCTGTTCGCGTTCACCGAGGCGCGGGAGCGGCCGGGGATGCGCGCCTCGCCTCCCATGCGGCTCGCGGCGCTCACGGCGGCGCGCACGGTGTCGCTGGAACTCGACGGGATGTGGCTGCCCGAGGAGGCGGTGGCCGTGCGGACACCCTACGAGCAGTGGGCCGCCGGGGACCGCCCGAAGACGGTGGCCGCCTCCCCCGCGGTGTTCGGTGTCACCGAGGCCGCTCTCGGCCTGGTGGACGACGCTGTCGCGGGGCCGCTGCGCGCCCGTCTCGCCGAGATCCGCAGTCGCGCCTACGCGCTCGCCGACGAGGCGGCGCCGCACGAGCACCTGGACGAGCGGCTGGCGCTCAGGCTGCGGTCGTACGAGGTGATGCGCGCGGCGACCACGGCGGCCGTGGTGTCCGGGGGCGGCCGGTCCATGGCCGTGACCAGCAAGGCCCAGCGGCTCGCCCGCGAGGCGATGTTCCTGCTGGTCCAGGGTCAGACGGCGCAGTCGCGGCGCGCGCACCTCGACGCCCTGGCCTCATGACGCCCCAGCGGCTGCCGGCGTGGAGGGCCGGCGTGGGCGCACTCCTCGACACGACGGGCACGCGCGGGCGCGGGACAGCGGCGCCGGGCGGGGCTGTCAGGTGGCGGCAGCGGGCGGCACAGGCCGGCGCCGCTCTCTGAGACGGCCGAGGCGGAGCTCGCCGTGCTCGGGGTGCTCGACCCGCCGGCCGGCCCAGTTCACCGCCATGTGCGCCCGCCGGCCGGGCGTGCGCCCCGGGGGCACGCACAGCCGCCGGCGGTCAGTCCTCGTCTCGCACCGGAACCACCACGAGGAACGCGTCCTGCCTCAGGTCCATCACCACCGTGGCCGGCTCCCCCTCGGCACGCAGCGCGGCGGCGTACTCCTCCGCCGGCCACGATCCTCGCGGAGCTCCGGCGGGAAAACGCTCCATCACCTTCGCACTCATAGCCGCAGACACCTCCACGTCCTCCCGCCGAACCCTCGACGGACGCGGGCAACTCCCGTACGATTCGCCTGCCCTCGATCCCCGCGATCATGTACATCCGCGTGAACCGCACGCAACAGGCGGTGACGGGCGGGTGTCCCGCTCCGGCCGGGCGCCCCCGTTCTCAGCCGGCGGAGGCCCGGTGCAGAGAGAGTTCCTCGTTCCGCGCCGCCAGAAGGCGCAGCGCGACCGTGAGTTCGGCCTCGGAGAAGGGGGCCCGGGTGGCGGCGGTCGCCTCCGCGAGCGGCCGGCAGTACCAGGGGCCCGTCGAAGGGGCGGCGCAGACGTAGCGCAGATGGACCACGCGGCGGTCGTCGCCGCCACGGACCCGCCGGACGAGCCCCGCGCGCTCCAGCCGCTCCACGCAGGCGGAGACGGACCCGGAGGTGAGTCCCAGGTGTTCGCGCGACCGTCCCGGCGTCATGGGCCCGTCGGGTCCAGGACGGCCGCGAGTGCCTGTAGGTCGGTCGCGTTCAGGCCGTTGCCCGCGAACCCGTGGACCAGGCGGTCGATCTCGACGTTCATCCGGCGCAACTGCACGGCGAGGTACCGCAGGTCGAGGCCCCCGGGGGCCGCCGCGCACCCGCGCCGCACATGATCGATTCTGTCCATGATGATCAGAGTGGCGACCTCTACACATAAAGGCCAAATAAGAGCAGAATGTGCATAACACCGCGCTTACCGCGTACCGCACCAGCCGCGGTCTGGCCAGCGAAGTCAGAAGGAGACGAGTCATGGCCAACGTCCAGCCCACCAGAGGTGACATGACCGGCCACCCCGACGCCCACGAGATGCGGGCTCGCTACGCCCGTGTGCTCGGCGGCCGCGACGTGGCACTCGTGGACGGACCGGTGTTCCTGCTCGGTCTGTACTGCGCCGTGTCCCCCTGGGTGATCCACTACGCCACCGGCCAGCCCTCACTCGCGACCCACAACCTGATCATCGGGATCGCGATCGGTCTGCTGGCACTCGGGTTCACACGGGCACCCGAGCGCATGTACGGCCTCAGCTGGGCCATGTGCGCCCTGGGTGTGTGGATGATCATCTCGCCGTGGATCGTCGGCGCGAGCCCGGACGCGGGCGTCGTCTGGAACAACGTCATCATCGGCGCTCTGGCCGTGATCCTGGGCCTGGTGTGCGCCGGTACGGCTGCGAAGAGCGCCCCCAAGCCATAGGTATCCCCGACAGGAAGGGAGTCGATGAACAGCACCGAGGCCGGCCCGCCGTGCCTGGCGGACCGGCCGTTTCACGTGTCTCAGTCGCCGGGCACCAGCCACGGCTCCTGCGGCAGCGGACTGCCGGTCTCCAGCAGCGACTTGAGGTTGGACAGCACGGCGGCCCAGCCGGACGCCGCAGCGGCGCGCTCTCCCTCGTCGGCGAGGTCCTCGTGGGTGACGGTGAGGCGGACGATGTCGCCGTGCGGCCGGATGTCGAAGGTGACGCGGGAGTGCCTGGCCTCGTCCGCCTCGTCCTCGGGGGCGGCCCAGGTGGTGACCAGCCGGGTGGGGCGCTCACTCTCGGCGACGATGCCGACGACGTCGGCGACGCCGGAGCCGTCCGTGCGGACGTGCGCCCAGCGGGACCCGGGCTTCCAGTCGGAGACGTTGCTGTGCCCCCAGTAGCCGGCGGTGAGGTCCGCGTCGGTGAGCGCGTCCCAGACCTTCTCCGGGGTGCTCGCGATGTAGGTGACGTACACGAATGTGGGCTTGTCGGCCATGGCTTCCTCGGCTTGTCGCTTCACGGCGCCGAGCGCACGCAGGCGCGGACGCTCGAACTTGTCGATCCACCGCTCCTGGATCTCGTGGAGCGGCACCGGGTTGAGGTAGTGCAACTTCGTCCGGCCCCGCCGCACCGTGCTGACCAGGTTGGCGTCCTCCAGGACGGCCAGGTGCCGGGTCACCGACTGGCGGGTCATCTCGATGCGCTCGCACAACTCGCCGAGCGTCTGCCCGTTGTCCTCGTGCAGCCGGTCCAGCAGGCGCATGCGGGTCTCGTCGGCCAGGGCCCTGAAGACCCTGTCCAACCGGAAGTCGTCGTCTTCTGATCGCACACTCAAAGTTATGCAGCCAATTGCCTGCATGTCAACCGCGCGGAGTCCCGCAGGAGGGTTTGCGCAGTTCGAACCGCCGGTACCGGCGCGGGCGGGACGACCGAGGCGCCCGTCCCCCGACACGGGGCGTCGTCGCCGGTGCCGCGGCCGCGTTCGACGCGGCCCTGGGTGTGCTCGGGGCGTGGACGTCACCGACCGAGGAGGCGGCCGTACGCCATGGTGAGCGAAGCCGAGATGCCGCATGGCTGGCGGACCTGGGCGTACCGCCGCCTCCGGTGCGGAGTTTGCCGGTGAACGAGGTGGCGCCCGGCGTGGTCGTGGAGGGGCCGGTTCCCGAGCTCACCGACGCGGTGCGGGAGCTGCACCGGCGCTTCCACCGCGCGGGGGGGCTGAGCCGCCCCGACGGGCGCCCGTGACCGAGGCCGGGCCCCATCGGTGCATCGGCCACCGATGGGGCCTCCTGGCGCGCGCCGGGAGCCACAGGGGCTCAGCGGGCCGGACGGACCGGGCGGGACACGCGGACTCGGCGAGCCGCACGGACTCGGCAAGCCACGTGGTCTCAGCGCACCACCCGTGCCCGGGACCGCCGGTAGAGCACCGCGCCGCCCAGCACCAGCGCCGCGGCACCGATCGCGGTGGGCAGGGTCGCGTCCGCACCCGTCTCGGCGAGGCCGGGCCCGGCGTGCTGGACCACCGGCTTCGGCAGGGCCTTGGGCGGCACCGACGGCTCGGGTGCCGGTCGCACGGGCCGCTCGGGACGGACCGGCCGGTCGCCGGGGGTGTTCACGGACTCGTTACCGACGGCCCCGTTGCCGACGCCGACGACGTTCACACTGTTGCCGGTGACGTTCACCGGCACATGCACCGGGAGCTGCACCCCGTTGCCGGAGAGCACGCCGGGCGAATCCTTTCCGCTGCTCGTGGCGGTCGCTCCCCCGCCCGCGGCGGCCCCCGAACCGGGGCCCTCCTCCCGGGCGTCGCCGGTGTTGGCGCAGCGGTTGCCCGCGGCGGGGTTCAGCAGCCCCACCACGTTCACGGTGTTGCCGCAGGCGTTCACCGGGACGTGCACCGGGAGCTGGATGGTGTTGCCGGAGATCAGCCCTGGTGAGCCGACCGCGGCTCCGTCGGCCGCCGAGTCGGCGTGCGCCGGAAACGTCACAGCCATCGCGCCGGACACGGCGGCGACGGCGATCACACCGTTTCGGGTAACCCGTTTCATAGGGTCCCTGCCTTCCAGACGTGGTCGCGGGCACTCACCCGCACCGCATAGAACGCAGGTGAACCATCCGAGTTATGGCTTATCCGTCTTTCACCCGCCTATCACCCTGCCGAGTGTCAGGTTTGTCGAACTGGCGGTAAAAACGTCCGAACCATTGCACACCCTCCGTAACCGTCCGTACCGGACGAGTGAGCCGGGCAGGCAGGGCCGCCCCACGCGCCCCGTCGGCCCGGAGGCGGCCCCCGCGAGCGCCGCTTATCGTGAGCGAGGGCGCCGTACACCGGTTCCCCAGCGGGGCCCCCTGGAGGCATCGATGCTGGCCAAGCTGTCACCGCGGCGCGCGGTGCGACGCCACGCGGTCGCCGGAGCCGTCGGCCTGGCGATGCTGGGCGCCGGCGTGCCCACGACGGCCGCGGACGACCCCCAGCCCGACCTGACCCGGTTCTACCGGCAGAAGGTCGTGTGGGAGAAGTGCGAGGGCGCTGCGACCCCCCGCGACCTGCAGTGCGGAAAGGTCACCGTCCCGCTCGACTACGCCCGGCCCGGCGCCGGAACGCTCGACCTGGCCCTGGCCCGGTACCGGGCCAGCGGCGACAGACGCGGCTCGCTGCTGCTGAACTTCGGCGGCCCCGGAGTCCCGGGAGTCAGCGAACTCGCCCACAGCGGCGACGACTTCATGAGCCTCACCGACGGTTACGACGTGGTGAGCTTCGATCCGCGCGGCGTCGGCCGGTCCTCCCCGGTCAGCTGCGGCGACAACCCGTACGCCGGCGCGGAGCTGACGGCCGGGACCGACGAGACGCTCCGCGACCCGGACGCGGTGCTGAAGCAGCTGAAGAAGGCGGCCGAGGAGTGCGCCGAGCACTCCGGGCCCGTCCTGCGGCACATAGGCACGGTGAACGTCTCCCGGGACATGGACGTCGTACGCCAGGCCCTCGGCGACGACAAGCTCAACTACCTCGGCTTCTCCTACGGATCGCGTCTCGGCGCGGTGTACGCGGCCCAGTTCCCCGACAAGGTGGGCCGGATGGCGATGGACGGCGTGGACACGCTGACGGAGTCGCTCGCCGAGCAGGGCGTGGCGGGCGCGGCGGGACAGCAGACCGCGCTGGACGACTTCATCCGCTGGTGCGTGAAGGACGTCGCCTGCCCGTTCGGCCAGGACGCCCGGGTCGCGCGGGAGGAGGTCGTGCGCCTGGTCCGGTCGATGGACGAGGATCCGGTCCCGACGGCGTTCAGCGGTGTGTTCACGGGCCAGGACCTGGTCGGCGCGCTGAGCCAGGCGCTCTACAGCAGGCAGATGTGGCCGTCGCTGGAGCGCGCCCTGGCCTCGCTCGTCGAGGACGGGGACACGCGGGGGGTGGAGGCCTTCGCCACCGGCGGCATGGCGGTCCCGGGCCTGCGGCACGGCCGCCAGGTGGCCTCGCCGTCCGGCGACCGCGGACTCGTGGACCAGGAGAACGTCCCTCTGGACAACCTTCCGGCCGCGCTGATGGCCGTCAACTGCGCCGACGACCCCGACCGCCCCACGGCCCGGCAGATCACCGGGAACCTGGACCGGCTGCGCGCCACGTACGAGGAGGCGTCACCCGTGTTCGGCCCGTTCCGCCTCACCCAGGTCCTGCTGTGCTACGGCCGCCCCAAGGGCACCGACTTCATCCGGAACGAGGTCAAGGACGTCGACACCGCCAAGATGCTGCTGGTAGGGACCCGCGGCGACCCGGCGACGCCGTACCGCTGGACCGTGCAGACGGCGAAGCGGCTGGGACCGTCGGCCGTGGTGCTCGACAACAAGGGCGAGGGCCACACCGGTTACATGTCGTCCAAGTGCGTGCACGGCAAGGTCGACGACTTCCTGCTGTACGGGAACCTGCCGCCGAACGGCAGCTCCTGCGGCTCCGAGGACAGCGCGGGAGCCGCTCCATGACGATCATCCTGCCCCAAATGCCCGATACGTAAATCGGTCCTATGGTCGTGTCATGGAGCACGCACTCAGTCCCACGACCCTGTCCGAGCTGCGTCGGCCGCGCCCCTACCCGGCGGTGTCCGTGCTGACGCCGACCCACCGCAGGGAGCCGTACAACGCGCAGGACCGGGTCCGGCTGCGCAATGTGGTGTCCGAGGCCAAGAGGCAGCTGGAGGCCGATCCCGCGGTGACCCGGGAGCGGCGTGCCGATGTGGCGGCCCAGCTGGACCAGGCGCTCGGCGAGGTCGATCTGACCCATTCCGAGGACGGCCTGGTGATCTTCGCCGCCCCGGGCGAGCACCAGGTGTGGTCGCTCGCCCGTTCCGTGCCCGAGCGGGTGGTGCTCTCCGACACCTTCCTCACCCGCAACCTGGTCTCCGCCCAGGTGTCCGAGCGGCCGTTCTGGGTGCTGTCGGTCTCGGCCGACCGCGCCACCCTCTGGAACGGCAGCGGGGGCCGCGTCACCGAGGAGCGCAGCGGCGGCTTCCCGATGACCCGCCGGGCGGAGAACTTCGATCCCGAACGCCTGGAACGGGTCGGCGACATGCCGAGCACGTTCCGCGACGAGGGCACCCGGCACTTCCTGCGCGAGGCCGACACCGCGCTGGGCGCGTTGCTCCGGGACCGCCCGCGACCGCTGTACGTGACCGGTGAGCAGGCCGCGCTGTCCTGCCTCGACGAGGTCGGAGACGCCTCCCGGCACGCCCTGCAGATCCCGCACGGCGGTCTCGCGCAGGGCACTCCGGACGCCGTGTGGCAGGCGGTGCGCACGGTGGTCGAGGCCGAGGACCTGAGGACCATAGACACCGTGACCAACGAGCTCGAATCCGCCCGTGGGCGCAAGGAGTTCGCGGCCGGTGTCGACGAGGTCTGGCACAGCGCCCGGGAGGCCCGGGTACGGCTGCTGGCCGTCGAGGAGAACTACCGCGTGACCGTGCGCGACGACGGCGACCACCTGGTCCCGGCCTCCACCGAGGATCTCGACGCCCGTGACGACATCGTGGACGAGATCGTGGAACAGTGCCTGGAGACCGGCGCCGACGTCCGCTTCGTCCCCG
Organism: Streptomyces sp. NPDC047706; assembly: GCF_043204795.1. Lineage (NCBI taxonomy): Bacteria > Bacillati > Actinomycetota > Actinomycetes > Kitasatosporales > Streptomycetaceae > Streptomyces > Streptomyces sp. NPDC047706. The sequence goes on from NZ_JBIDCW010000020.1 coordinate 88,177, forward strand.
ACGGCACCCTGGCCGACGCAGGCGGCATCGCGGGCGTGCTGCGCTACTGACGGCGACCGCGCCCCTGCGCCTACGCTACGCCGGAACAGCCGGCGACAAGGGAGGGCGCACGTGGGCGAGCTGCTGGGCGTGGCGGTACTGGGCGCGGGTCACATGGGAGCCGACCACATACGCCGGCTGGACCGAGTGGTGAGCGGAGCCAGGGTGGCCGCCGTGGCCGACCCGGACCCGGCACGGGCCAAGGAGGCGGCGGCCGGTATCGACGGGGTCACGGTGCACGCCGAGGCGGAGGCGGCGCTCGACGCGCCGGGCGTCGGCGCCGTACTGATCGCCTCCCCCGGGCCCGCCCACGAGGAGGGGCTGCACGCGGCCTTCGCGCGGGGCCTGCCCGTGCTGTGCGAGAAGCCCATGGTGCCCGAGCCGGCGGGGGCGCTGCGGGTGGTGCAGGCCGAGGCGCGGCTCGGCCGGCGGCTGGCGCAGATCGGCTTCATGCGGCGCTACGACGCCGAGTACCGGCAGCTGAAGTCCCTGCTGGACGGCGGCCGTCTGGGGCGGCCGCTGATGCTGCACTGCGTCCACCGCAACGTCTCCTCGCCGCCCGGCTTCACCAGCGCGATGCTGGTCAACAGCTCGGTCTCGCACGAGATCGACGCGGCGCGCTGGCTGCTCGGGCAGGAGCTGACCGCCGTGACCGTGGTGCGTCCCCGGCCCGCCGCGAACGCCCCCGAGGGCCTGCTCGACCCGCAGTTCGTGCTCCTCGAGACGGCGGGCGGCGCGCTGGTCGACGTGGAGGTCTTCGTGAACTGCGGATTCGGTTACCAGGTGCGCTGCGAGGCCGTCTGCGAGTCGGGCAGCGCCCGGATCGGGGAGGGCCGCACCATACGCGTCACGGCGGAGGGCGGCGCACGTGAGGAGGTGCCGCAGGACTACGTCGCACGGTTCGCGGACGCCTACGACCACCAGGTGCAGGCCTGGGTCGACGCCACCCGGCGGGGCCGGGTCACCGGCCCGAGCGCCTGGGACGGATACGCGGCCTCCGCCGTCGCCGAGGCCGGGGTCCGGGCGCTGGAGGGCGGCGGCCGCGTGACCGTCGACCTCGCCACCCGCCCGGAGCTGTACGCGGACGCGGCCGGCTGACGCCGGGGGGGGCCGGGCCTCTCAGACCCCGTCGAAGAGGCTGCTCAGGCCCCGCTCGACGGCCCCGCCGACGTCCTCCTGGCCGGTGGCGACGACCGCGTACGTACGCAGCAGGAAGCGGCGCAGGGCCGAGGTGTCGAACTGGAGCAGCGCCAGCCCGCACGGCGAGTGGAACTCCAGCACCGTCAGGGCCCGGCCGCACGGCCAGATCTGCACGTCACCGCTGCCTGCCGGGCCGTGCACCCCCTCCTGAAGCAGTGCCCGGGCGAAGGTCCAGCTGAGCGCGTCACCGTCGAGGCACGCCTCGGGCGGGAAGTCGAAGTGCACTGCGAGGGGGTCGGAGGACAGGTAGCGGAGGGTGACGGGGACGGGGACTTCCCGCTCCTCCGCCGTGATCAGCCGGGCGCGGGCGGGCTGCTGGAGGGTGATGTCCATGCTTCGGTCTCCACTGCGGCGAGAGGGCGGCCGGTTTTCCATGCCGGTTCTCTTACGAGCTCGTTCCGGCCTCTCACGTACACCCTTGAACAGACATGCGACGAACACCCACTTGAGCGCATGCCGCCGAGCCGGACGTTCCGTCAATTCGCGTACGTGGTCTACGACTTGCCCGCCTGGACGCGTAGGCCCCGACTACGCGGCAAGCACTCCGTGAAGACGCTGGCATATGCCAGGAGCACCACCGTATCGTGTGCTGCCAAATCCCTTACAGGGCGTCGCGGGCTGTGCAACAGTCGTAACGGTCCCACCGCCAGCCTTGTCGTACCGTCCCCGCATCGGAGTGCGTCATGCCGTCCCATCTCTCCGCGGACCACCCGGCCGCCCAGCCGCCAGGACGCGGCGCGGTCGACGCGCTGATATCGCAGACGCGGCGGCTCAAGGGTGACATGGACGCCGTACGGCGGGACGCGCGGAGCGACGGCTCGGATCCACGGGACCGCTGGCAGCGCGCACTCTACGACCTCGCGCTGCACCAGCTCAACGACCTCGACGAGCACCTGGCCCAGCTGCGCGACGGTCCGCCCCCGGTCACCGGAGCGCAGGACGCCGAACCGGCCGGCGCGGCGGTGCCCGCGGTCACCGGCGAGTCGCTGCTCAGCCGGGTCGGCAGCGCGGAGTGGAACCTGCTGACGGACCACGCCAGTTGGTCCGGCGAGCTCTACGAGATCCTCGGCCGCGACGCCTCCGCTCCCCCGCTCACCCTGGACGAGCTGCCCTCACTGGTACTCGACGCGGACCGGCCGCAGCTGACCGCGATGGTCACGGACTGCCTGGTCGACGCCAAGCGCATCGACGGCGAGTTCCGGATCCTACGGCCGGACGGCGAGATGCGGACCGTGCACATGATGGGCGAGCCCGTGCTCGGCGCCGACGGAAGCACCGCCTCGATGTGGGCCGTGCTGCGCGACGTCAGCGAACTGCGCCGCAGCCAGCAGGCGGTGAGCGAGACCCGTGACTCGCTCCAGCGCCGCCGGCACGTCGCGCAGACCGAGCGCAGGCTTGCGGTCGAGCTGCAGGAAGCCGTGCTGCCGCCGTGGCACGGCACCCTGCGGCTCCCGCGCCAGGGCCCGAGCAGCCTGGACCTGACGGCCCGCCATCTGCCCGCCGCGCCCGGCGAACCGATCGGCGGCGACTGGTACGACGCGCTGGAACTGCCCGACGGCGAGACGCTGCTGAGCGTCGGCGACCTCACCGGCCACGGCGTCGCGGTGACCTCGGGGATGGCGATGCTGCTGGGCGCGGTACGCGGCATGGCCATGGCGGGCACCGGTCCCGGCAAGCTGCTGGCCTGGCTGAACCAGCTCCTGGACACCACCGTCCAGCCGGCCCTGGGCAGCGCGGTCTGCTGCCGCTACCGCCCCGGGACCCGCACCCTGGTGTGGGCGCAGGCCGGACACCCCGCCCCGCTGCTGTTCCGCGACGGGACGGGGCGCAGGCTGAGCGCACCGGACGGTGTCCTGCTCGGCGCGACCACGGGTGCCGCCTACGGCGAGGCCGAGGAAGCCCTGGAGGAGGGCGACCTGGTGCTGCTGCACACCGACGGGCTGGTGCCCGGCAGCAGCGGCACGGCCGCAACCCACCGCCTCACCGACCTCGCCCCACGGTTCGCCGAGGCGGAAACCGCACAGGACTGCGTGCGGATGGTCGTGGAGCAGTTCGGCGAGACCGCACGCCAGGACGACGCCTGTGTCCTGATCGCCAGGGTCACGTCGTAGGAAAGAGGGAAGACAGGACAGGGAGCAGGGGCAGTGGCCCTACACGGCTGAGCTGTTGCCGCCCCTTCCCTTCGGCTTGGGCAGCGCCAGCTGGATCTCCTCCCGCAGCTGCTGGATCTTCGGGTACTCGGCGTACTCGGCGGTGAGCCGGTACATCTGGCGCAGCCGGTCCCAGGTACGGCGCGAGGAGTTCTGCCCCATCGACATCAGCGCCAGCCGGGCGAACCGGTCCGCCTGTTCGGGGTCGTCGGCGATGAAGCAGGCGGACGCCATGGACAGGAAGTCGAAGATCTTCGACCGCTGCTGGGCGTCGACCCGCAGCGCCAGTGCCTTGTCCGCGTAGTGCTGAGCGTGCGCCGCCGCGCCCGGCTCGTGCTCCGCGAGAGTGCGGTAGGCCAGGGCCTGCATGCCGTACAGGTCCGCCTCGTTGAACAGCTGCATCCAGCTCGGCGGAGGCACCTCCCCCTTGTCGGAGACGAAGAGGTCCTCCGCCTGGCCCAGGGTGCGGCGCATCGCCTGGCTCCTGCCCATGGACGCCTGCGCCCAGGCCTCGATGGTGTGGAACATCGCCTGGGTGCGGGGCAGTACCTCCTCCCCCGATCCTGACGTGGCGAGCTTCATCAGGTCGAGCGCGTCGTCGGGCCGGCCCAGGTGCACCATCTGGCGGGCCGCCCGGGAGAGCGCCTCGCCCGCCCGGGGCCGGTCGCCGCCCTCTCTCGCGGCATGGGCGGCGATGACGAAGTACTTCTGGGCCGTGGGCTCCAGGCCGACGTCGTGCGACATCCAGCCCGCGAGGACGGCGAGGTTGGCCGCGACGCCCCACAGGCGCCGCTGCAGATGGGGTGGGTGACGGTAGGCGAGCATGCCGCCCACCTCGTTGAGCTGGCCCACGACCGCCTTGCGCTGGAGCCCGCCGCCGCGGGCCGCGTCCCAGGCGCGGAACACCTCGACCGAGCGCTCCAGTTCCTCGATCTCCTGCGACCCGATGGGGGCGGCCTCGTAGCGGTCGAACCCGGCGGGGTCGGCGTGCAGGGGGTCGTCGAAGTGGGGAGCGTCGGCCGCCAGGGCCGGGTCGGTGTGCAGCCAGTCGTACATGGCGCTGCTGAGTGCGGATCCCGCGGCGAGCACGGCACCCGCGCCCACCAAGCCGCGTCGGTTGAGCATGAGGTCCATTCCCGTGAATTCGGTGAGGACCGCGGCGGTCCGTTCGGGCGCCCACGGCACACCGTCGGGATGTTCAGCACTCCCGCCGGCCTGCCGCTTCCCCGCACGCCCGTGCCGGACCAGACCAAGATCCTCAATGGTCACGACACGGCCGAGACGCTCGGTGAACAGAGCCGCCAGCACCCTCGGCACCGGATCGCGCGGGATCTCTCCCATGTCGATCCACCGCCGTACCCGCGAGGTGTCGGTCGCAAGCTGGGGGTGGCCCATGGCCGCCGCCTGCTTGTTGACCAGCCTCGCGAGCTCTCCCTTGGACCAGCCGGCCAGGCCGAACAGGTCCGACAGTCGGGTGTTGGGTTGTCCGCTCACATCAAGCCCCCAGGTACTCGGCTGAGTTGACAGTAGCCCGGGGCAGGTTGCCGGGCGACTATTCGCCAGGGTTCGCCAGGGTGCGCCAGATGGTGTGCCACCGCGCATCGGGTGTCAGGTAGGAACGCGCCACCCCGACCCGGTCGCCTGCTGGATACGGCCGGTGCATTCCCCAGGGTGCACCCGGGCGGTCGGGACGGGGGCGCAACGACTTCGCAGGCACACGAAGGGATCTGTCTCTCCCATGTACGCAGCATCGTCCTCCGTGTCCGCCCCGCCCCGGCCGCTGCGCCCGCGCCCCGCGGCTCCCGCCTCCCAGAGGCCGGGAGAGCTCCCCCTGCCGGGTGGCGGCGGCCCCTACCTCGCCCCTGCGCGCCCGACGGCCCCCGTGCTCGGCGCGGGCCGGACGCGGCGCCCCGCGGGGCTCGGCACCCAACCGCTCAGCGGGAGACTCGACTTGTCCGGCCCGCAGGGCGCCCAGCTGCGTACCGCCATCGCGTCGGTGCACCGGATCTGCCCGGAGTTCGCCCCCGTGCAGGTGCTGCGGCGCAGCGGACGGTCCGTGCTGCTGGTCGGCACCACCGGCCGCAGTACGGCCGTCGCCAAGTGCTTACTCGACCCGTCCCCGGCATGGGCCGAGCGGATCCGCCACGAAATAGCGGCATACCGCTCGTTCGTCCGGCACCGCCCTCCCGCGCGGGTGCCCCGGCTGATCGCGGCGGACCCGGACAACTGCACGCTGGTCATCGAACGGATGCCGGGACGGGCCGCGGCCCTCCAGCGGCACCCGTCGGAGGCACCGCCGCGCGCGGACATCCGTCAGGCGCTGACCGCGATCTGCCGGCTGAACGCCTGGCGGCCCCCCGCGGGCACGTTCGACGCGCCGCTGGACTACGCGGCCCGCATCTCGCGCTACCACGACCTGGGTCTGCTCACCGACCGGGACCTGGGCGACCTGCAGAAGCTGCTGCACGGCATCGCGCTCGCCGCGGGCCGGCAGGGCATGGGTCAGTTCTGCCACGGCGACGCGCTGCTGTCGAACGTCCTGCTGTCGCCCGCGGGACCGGTTCTGGTGGACTGGGAGCACGCCGGCTGGTACCTGCCGGGGTACGACCTGGCCACGTTGTGGGCGGTGCTCGGCGACGCGCCGGGCGCGCGGCGGCACATCAGCCAGATCGCCCAGTCCGCGGGGCCGGCCTCGCGGGACGCGTTCCTGGTCAATCTGATGCTCGTACTGACCCGCGAGATCCGTACGTACGAGACGGCCGTGCAGCGTTCGATGCACGACACGGCCCCCGCGGCACCGGGAGCGGCCCACCCGGGTGCTGCGCCGTCCGGCGAGGAACAGCGGCTGCTCCTGAGGCGGCTGCACGACGACTGCCAGCTGGCCCGCCGGGCCGTGCGCGCGGCGGTCGGCACTCGCTGAAGGGGGATGACGGTCCGCGGTGTGCCCGGGACAGCGGCGCACCGCGGACCTCGTCGTGTCCGGGGCCCGGGGGCGTGCCCCATTGGTGTACGCCACTGACGCCCCGCAGGCCCGTCGGCCGCCGCCACGAATCTCCTCGCACCCCGCCCTGACCGGGGAATTCGCGTCACTGGTCGCATGATTGACGGATCGTCGGAGAGCCGGTACCACTGTCACGCCCGGCCCCGCACGGCTCATCGCGCTCACCCGTCCCAGGAGGCTGCTTTGCGAGGATCCGCCACCGACCCCCGACGAGCGGCCGGACGGAGACGCCGGCGCCGGACCGCCGGCACCGTGGCCGCCGCGGCGCTCTTGCTGCCGCTGATCGGCGCGGCCCCGTCCGGCACCGGACCGGAGGGCCGTCCGGACAGCCGGCTGCAAAAGGCGTTCGAGCGGGCCGCCGCCGCGTACGACGTTCCGCAGAGCGTGCTGCTCGGTGTCTCCTACCTCCAGTCCCGCTGGGACGCGCACGGCAGCGCGCCGAGCGTGTCCGGCGGCTACGGCCCGATGCACCTCACCGACGCCCGTACGGCACTGGCCACCGCGCCGCATCACAGCGAAGGCACGGAGGACCCGCGCGGTGACGACGCACGCCCGGCGCTGCTCCCCGAGGCGAAGCTGCCTCAGAACGCCGAACTCCCACCCCGCCTGCGGACCTTGACGAGGGCCGCCGAGCTGACCGGCATCAGCGCCGGGGAACTGCGCACCGACCCGGCGGCGAACGTGGCGGGCGGCGCCGCGCTGCTCGCCGCCGCGCAGCGGGAGCTGGGCCGGCCGCCGAGCGACGACCCGGCGGACTGGTACGGCGCGGTGGCCCGCTTCTCGGGCGCCGACGACACCGCTACGGCCGCGACGTACGCGAACGACGTCTACGACGTGCTGCGCGCCGGTGCACAACGCCGCACGGACGCCGGGCAGCGGGTCACCCTGCCGGCGCGGCCCGGACTCGTCCCCGACACCGCCCCGTTGCGGCGGGCGGGCCTGCGCACGGCGTCCGCCGAGGGCACCGAATGCCCGCCCACCGTCTCCTGCGAGTGGATCCCGGCGCCGTACGAGGAGTTCGCAGACGGCGACTACGGCAACCACGACCTGGGCGGGCGCCCGGCCTCGCAGAGCATCGACTACATCGTCGTGCACGACACGGAGGGCGCCTGGGAGGGCGTCCTCGACCTGGTGCAGGACCCGGCCTACGTGTCCTGGAACTACTCGCTGCGGTCCACCGACGGCCACATCGCCCAGCACGTCAAGGCGAAGGACGTGGCCTGGCACGCGGGCAACTGGTACGTCAACGCGAAGTCGATCGGGCTGGAGCACGAGGGTTTCCTGGCCTCGCCGGACGCCTGGTACACGGAGGCGATGTACCGCTCGTCGGCCCGGCTGGTGAAGTACCTCGCCAGGAAGTACGGCATCCCGCTGGACCGGCAGCACATCCTCGGTCACGACACCGTGCCCGGGACGACCACGGCGACGATCCCGGGCATGCACACCGACCCGGGGCCGTACTGGGACTGGCGGCACTACTTCGCCCTGCTGGGCCGCCCCTTCGGCCCCACCGCCCCGCCGGGCAGCGGCGTGGTGACGATCCTGCCGGACTACGACGGGCACCGGCCGGAGTACACGGGCTGCGGCACCCCGGGCGAGCCGTGCGCGCCCCACGGCTCGAGCGCCGTGCGCCTGTACTCAGGTCCGGGCGAGACCTACCCGCTGATCAAGGACATCGGTCTGCGCCCGGGCGGCGGCGACTCGACGACCGGCGTCAACGACATCGGCTCACGGGTCTCGACCGGGCAGCGGTACGCGGTGGCCGGGCGCCAGGGCGAGTGGACGGCGATCTGGTACCTGGGCCAGAAGGCCTGGTTCCGCAACCCGGCGAAGGCCCCGGCCGCGGTGCCTTCGAGGGGCCTGGTCGTCACGCCGAGGAGCGGGCTTGGCAGCGTCCCGGTGTACGGCCGCGCCTACCCGGAGGCGTCCGCCTACCCGGCGGGAGTGCCGGCCCAGTCGGTGTCCCCGCTGCCGTACAAGCTGCTCACGGGCCAGAGGTACGTCGTCGGTGACAAGGTGCCCGGCGAGTACTACTACGCGGTCACCTTCGCCACCGGCGGGCACAGGGTCGTCGTGGGCGAGGACCAGTACTACGAGATCCAGTTCGGCCACCGGGTCGCGTTCGTCCGGGCGGCCGATGTGAAGGTGTCGCCGTAGTGGCTCAGCCCTGCTGGAACAGCTCCGCCGGGAGCGGCTTCAGCAGGGCGTACAGGTCGTCGGTGATGGGGCGGTCCCAGGCGGCGATCGTGACCAGCACGTTGTCGCTGCGGTCGAACTGCACGCAGGAGATCCGGCTCTCGGAGAGCTTCAGGCGGCGCACGATGAGGAGGTTGTCGCCCTGCATCACCGGCACGTCCTCGCTCCCGGCGACGGTCACCTCCTCGTCGTTCTCCAGAGCCAGCAGCAGCTGGGCCACCTCGAACGGGATCTGCCCCTCGACGACGTCGCGGGCCGGGGAGCCCTCGGGCAGATTGCCGATGATCATCGCGGGGCCGCGGCCGCCGAAGAGGTCGTAGCGCAGGAAGACGCCCTGGCAGGTGCCGTCGGGGGCGGGCAGCAGACCCGCGCCCAGATTGCCGGGCCAGTCGCCCGGGTCCATGGCCAGCACGTCGAAGTCGGGCCCGGCGGGGGTGGCGCTGCGGCGGCGGAGGAACGACATGCCGCCATGGTACGTGCCCGCAGGTCGTCGGCGCGGGGAGGGCGGGCGGCTCAGCAGGGCGGGTGAGCCCGCCGTGGCCGGGCAGCGCTCCGAAGGGGCGCGGGGCCGCGTCGGTACGCGGTGCCGCCGCGCGGCGCGACCAGCCACGACGGCGTCGCAGTGGGCCGACGGCGCGCCCGGGCACCCCTGGGCGGAGTGCCTGGGCGGGCCTTGGTGCCGCTCGTGGTGGCGGGCGACGCGGGCACGGTTGCCGCAGGACGGTGTGCACCACTCCTGGCGCGGGTGTTCCTTCAGGAAGTAGCGCGCCCAGCGCGGGGCGCGGCAGGCGCGCAGCCGCCTGCGGTCGGGGCCGGCGAGGAAGGCGAGGGCGGCCTGCGCGAGCAGCGCGGCCAGATCGGCCTCGCCGTGCGCGGGCCGGTGGTACGTGACGGGGTCGGCGTCGTCGGGCCGGCGCAGGACGGGCACGGTGGGGGTACGGGCGGCGGTGGCGTCGAGGCGGGCCAGGGCTTCGGTGACGGGCGGCAGCAGGGCCGCGTCGGCGGGGCTCGGCGCGGCGGGGCGTACGGCGCGGGCGAGGGGGGCGCGGACGGCGGCGCGCAGCTCGCGCACTGCGGTGAGGGTCCCGGCGTCGGCGGTGCAGACGCCGGCGTCCGGCTCGGTGCCGGGGTGGGCGCGCACCCAGGCGGTGAGCCCGCGACGCCGCCGTGCCCGTCGTGCCGGACGGTCCCGGCGAGGTCGAGAGCGATCCGGGCGGCCCTGCTGGCCGGGTCCCGCATGAGGCTGATGACAGGGCGGCAGCGAACCATCAGCTCGCGGCGCGCCTCACTCCTCCGGCGCCGCCGGTGGTACCACCGCCACCGGGCTCGCAGCGTGCAGCAGCACGGCGTGCGTGACCGAGCCCATCATGCGGGCGGGGGCGAGCAGGCGGCGGCGGTGGCGGCCCACGACGACCAGTTCGGCGCCCTGCGAGTGCGCGACGAGCTGGGCGGCGGCGTCGCCGGGTGCCACGTACGGCTCCGCCCGGACACCGGGGTGGCGCCGCCGGTGCGGGGCCAGGAAGCCGTTGGCGAGGGTGCGGGTCTCGCCCTCGACGGCGTCCCGGTCGATACCGGCCGGCAGCAGCTCACCCGCCGCGCCCGCCCAGAGTTGCAGCGGTCCCGGGTAGGCGGCGACCACCTGCAGGCGTGCGGCGTTCCGGGCGGCCTCCACGAAGGCGAAGGCGAGGGTGGCGTCGTCGGGGCCGTCCACGTCGAGGCCGACGACGACCCGGGGGCCTGGTTCCTGCGGCGGGGCCTCGTAGACCTCGCGGCCGGGCCGGGGCACCACGACGACAGGGCACGCGGCGTCGCGGGCCGCGGCGAGGCCGTTGGAGCCGAGCAGGAGACTCGCGAACCCGCCGCGGCCCCGGGCGGCGAGCACCAACAGCTGGGCGTCGGCGCCCAGTTCGGGCAGAACGGCGGCCGGGGTGCCCTCGGGCCCGAGGTAGTCGACGTCCGGCGCGCCGGCGAGGTGGGCACGGGCCCTGGCCAGGACGGGATCGTCCGCGGGCTCCGGCAGTCGTGTGACCTCCGCGGCGGCGGGCATCCGGGCGGCGTACTGGCGCACGTGCACCACCCGCAACGGGGCGCCGCGCCCGCGGGCGGCGTCGAGGGCCCAGTCCAGGGCCCGCAGGCTGTCGTCCGAACCGTCGAACGCCGCGATGACCGGCAGGGTGCTCATGGGTTCCTCACCTCCGCAGTGGCGACCTTCCGCTTCCCGGGGCCAGCCTCGCTCAGGCCTCGACCCCGGGAGGCCTCAGCAGGTCGCGTGTCCGGAAAATCGGGTGGGACACCCCAGGGCCGGTCGGGCTGCCCGGCACACGCCGGCGGGGTCAGGTCAGGTCGAACTCGCCCTCCCGGGCACCCGACACGAACGCGCCCCACTCGGCGGGGGTGAAGATGAGAGAGGGGCTCTCCGGGCGGCCGCTGTTGCGCATCGCGATGAAGCCCTCGACGAAGGCGATCTGGACATCCCCCACACCCCGGCTGCTGGACTGCCATTCGGCGTTGCTCAGGTCCAGCTCCGGCTTGTCCCAGCCCATGAGCGGCTGCTGTTGGATGGTGGTCTCGGCCACGTCCGTGCTCCTCCCGACTCGTCGTCCGCGGCCAGCCTAGCGATCGGTTCCCGCAGCCGACAGGCCACGTGAGGGGGACCTTTCAGGCGTCCGGCGGCCGCGCGCCCACGAGCCACATGGAGAAGAACTGGGAGCCGCCCCCGTAGGCGTGCCCCAGCACCTTGCGGGCGCCGTCCACCTGGTGCTCCCCCGCCAGCCCGCGCACCTGCTGGGCCGCCTCGGCGAAGCGGATCATGCCGGAGGCGCCGATGGGGTTGGTGGACAGCACGCCGCCCGACATGTTGACCGGCAGGTCCCCGTGAAGTTCGGTGACCCCCGACTCGGTGAGCTTCCAGCCCTCGCCCTCGGCGGCGAAGCCGAGGTTCTCCAGCCACATCGGCTCGTACCAGGAGAACGGCACGTAGATCTCGGCCGCGTCGATGTCCCGGCGCGGGTCGGCGATGCCGGCCTGCCGGTAGACGTCGGCGGCGCAGTCCTGGCCGGCCCGTGGCGAGACGAAGTCCTTGCCGGCGAAGAGAGTGGGTTCGCTGCGCATAGCGCCGCCGAGCATCCAGGCGGGTGGCCGGGGCGCGCGGGCGGCTCCCGCCCGGTCGGTGAGGATCATGGCGCAGGCGCCGTCGGAGGACGGGCAGGTCTCCGAGTAGCGGATCGGGTCCCAGAGCATGGGTGAGGCCTGGACCTTCTCCAGGGTGACGTCGTGCTCGTGGAGATGGGCGTACGGGTTCTTCAGGGCGTTGCGCCGGTCCTTGTACGCCACGAGCGAGCCGATCGTGTCGGGCGCGCCGCTGCGCCGCATGTACGCGCGTACGTGCGGGGCGAAGAAGCCGCCCGCGCCGGCCAGCAGCGGCTGCTGGAACGGGACCGGCAGCGACAGACCCCACATGGCGTTGGACTCGGACTGCTTCTCGAACGCGAGGGTCAGGACGGTGCCGTGCACCCGGGCGGCGACGAGCTGGGCCGCCACCAGGGCGGTGGAGCCGCCGACCGATCCGGCGGTGTGCACGCGGAGCATGGGCTTGCCGACCGCGCCCAGCGCGTCCGCCAGATAGAGCTCCGGCATCATCACGCCCTCGAAGAAGTCGGGCGCCTTGCCGATGACCACGGCGTCGACGTCGGCCCACGTCAGCCCGGCGTCGACGAGGGCCTCTGCGGCCGCCTCCCGGACGAGCCCGGCGAGGGAGAGGTCCCGGCGTGCCGCCGCGTGCTTGGTCTGGCCGACGCCTACGACGGCCACGGGCTCCTTGCTCATCGGGAATCCCCTTCGAGAACGGCGACCAGGTTCTGTTGCAGGCAGGGGCCGGACGTGGCGTGGGCGAGGGCCCGGCCGCAGGGACCCCGGTGGATGCGGGCGGCCGCCTCGCCGATGCGGATCAGACCGGCGGCCATGATCGGGTGGGCCGCGAGCGCGCCGCCCGACGGGTTGACGTCCACGGCGTCGCCGAGACGCAGCGCCTTGCGCAGGACGACCTCCCGTGCGGTGAAGGGCGCGTGCAGTTCGGCGGTGTCGACGGGCCGTGCGAAGGCACCGGCCCGCTCGGCGGCCAGGCGGGTGGAGGGCGAGTCGGTGAGGTCGCGGACGCCGAGGCCGTGTGCCTCGATGCGATGGTCGATGCCGCGGATCCAGGCGGGGCGTGCGCACAGCTCGCGGGCGCGGTCCCCGGCGGCGAGGATCACGGCGGCGGCGCCGTCGCCGACGGGCGGGCAGTCGCCGGTGCGCAGCGGCCGTACGGCGTACTCCCCGTGCGGCACCGGGCCCCGCAGCTGGGCGTGGGGGTTGTCCTCGGCCGCCGCGCGGCTGCGGGCGGCCACGGCCGCGAGGGCGGGGCGTCCAGTGCGGCAAGCGCGGCGCGGGTCGCGGGTGCGTCGTAGGCGCCCTCGGAGCCGTACCCCCCGGCCGCCTCGTCGTTGCTCTCGTGCTCGTCCCGTTCGGCGTGCGCGGCGGCGACCTCGTCCCAGCGCCCGTAGAAGAACGGTATGAACCTCGGGTCGAAGTCGCCGCCCTGGCACAGCCACCTCTCGAACGCCGGGAACGCCTCCGTGAACCAGGGCTCACCCTCCCGCAGCCGCGCGGCGGCGAGCCGGTCCTCGGTCGTCGCCGGCATGTCCAGCGCCCAGGGCGTCGCGGTGATCAGCGCGAGCCGTGCCACCCGGCCGGGGTGGCGGGCGGCGTACAGCATGGCGAGGCTGCCGCCCGCCGAGTGGGCGAGCAGGTCCATCCGCTCCAGACCCAGGTGGAGGCGCAGCGCCTCCACGTCGTCGACGAGGCGGTCGCATCGGTAGGTCGCCGGGTCGGCCGGCACCTCCGAGTCGCCGGTGCCGCGCAGATCGAGCAGGACCAGCAGGCGGTGTGCGGCGAGGCCGCCCAGGTCGCCGAGATAGGCGGAGCGCCGCATGGGGCCGCCCGGCAGAACGACCAGCGGCGCGCCGTCACCGCGCAGATGACAGGTGAGCCGGGTGCCGTCAGGGGCGAGGAAAGTGGGCGTGGCGAGCATCCTCGGCGCTCGGCGGCGGCCCGCGCAACAGACTTCCGCCTCCCGCAGAAAGTGCGGGCCGGGGCCTTGCTTCCGCCGGGGCGGGCTGGATTACTGATCCACAACACCTCGACCGAATGATCGGTCGCCCGGATTGCCGCGGTTGGTAAGGAGAGATCCCATGGCGAGGACGGCGGACCCGCTGGACGCGGGGGAACGACTGGGCCCGCAGGAGCTGCGGGCGGTGCAGCTGGAGCGGCTGCGGGCGCAGTTGCGGCACGCCTACGACAACGTGCGCTTCTACCGTGAGTCCTTCGACAAGGCGGGCGTCCACCCCGACGACTGCCGCTCCCTCGCCGACCTCGCCCGCTTCCCGTTCACCACCAAGGCCGACCTGCGGGAGCACTACCCGTACGGGATGTTCGCCGTGCCCCGGGAGCGCATCCGCCGGATCCACGCGTCGAGCGGTACCACCGGGCGCCCGACCGTCGTCGGCTACACGGCCAACGATCTGTCGATGTGGGCCGACATGGTGGCCCGTTCGATGCGGGCGGCGGGCGCGCGGCCCGGCGACACGGTGCATGTGGCGTACGGCTACGGCCTGTTCACCGGCGGGCTGGGCGCGCACCACGGCGCCGAGCGGCTCGGCTGCACGGTGATCCCGGCGTCCGGCGGCATGACGGCCCGTCAGGTACAGCTGATCCAGGACCTGAAACCCGGCGTCGTCATGGTGACGCCGTCCTTCATGCTGACGCTGCTGGACGAGTTCGAGCGCCAGGGCGTCGACCCGAGGGGCACCTCGCTCCGGGTGGGCATCTTCGGTGCCGAACCCTGGACGGAGGGGATGCGGCGGGAGATCGAGGAGCGGTTCGCGATCGACGCCGTGGACATATACGGGCTCTCCGAGGTGATCGGCCCGGGAGTCGCCCAGGAGTGCGTGGACACCAAGGACGGTCTGCATGTGCACGAGGACCACTTCTACCCGGAGATCGTCGACCCGGTCACCGGTGAGGTGCTGCCCGACGGCGAGCGGGGCGAGCTGGTCTTCACCTCGCTCACCAAGGAGGCCATGCCCGTGATCCGCTACCGGACCCGGGACCTGACGCGGCTGCTGCCGGGCACGGCACGCGTCTTCCGACGGATGGAGAAGATCACCGGTCGTAGCGACGACATGGTGATCCTGCGCGGCGTGAACCTCTTCCCCACCCAGATCGAGGAGATCGTGCTCCGCACCCCCGGTGTGGCCCCGCACTTCCAGCTGCGTCTCACCCGGGAGGGCCGGCTCGACGCCCTGACCGTCCGGGCCGAGGCCCGCCCGGACGCCACCGCCGGGGCCCGCGACGACGCGGCGCGGGCCATCGCGGCGGCCGTGAAGGACGGCATCGGCGTGTCCGTGGCGGTGGAGATCGTCGAACCGGAGTCCCTCGAACGGTCCGTGGGCAAGATCAGGCGGATCGTGGATCTGCGTCCGCGCTGACCTGTCCGTCGCCGAACCGGTCCCGCAGCTCCCGCTTGAGGATCTTGCCGCTGGCGTTGCGCGGCAGCGCGTCCACGAACACCACCCGCTTCGGCGCCTTGAAATGGGGAAGCCTCTCGCGCGCGTGGGCGATCAGGTCCTGCGGGGTCACCTCGCCGCGCGGGACGACGACGGCGGTGATCGCCTCGATCCACTTCTCGTCGGGCAGCCCGACGACGGCGACCTCGGCGACGGCTTCATGGGTGTAGAGGGCGTCCTCGACCTGCCGTGAGGCGACGACCACACCACCGGAGTTGATGACGTCCTTCACCCTGTCCACGATCGTGAGGTAGCCCTCCGCGTCCCGCACCGCGAGGTCGCCGGAGTGGAACCAGCCGTCGCGGAAGGCCTCGGCGGTCTCCTCCGGCTTGCCCCAGTAGCCCTCGCACAACTGCGGTGAGCGGTAGACGATCTCGCCGGGTGTGCCGTCGGGCACGTCCTTGCCGTCCTCGCCGACGACCCGGGCGTCCACGAACAGCACCGTCCGGCCGCAGGAGGCCGGCCGGGCCGTGTGCTCGCCGGGAGTGAGGACCGTGGCCAGAGGGCCGATCTCGCTCTGGCCGAAGCAGTTGTAGAACGCCAGCTGCGGCAACCGCTCGCGCAGCCGTCCCAGGACGGGCACCGGCATGATCGACGCTCCGTAGTACGCCTTGCGCAGCCCGCTCAGGTCGCGGGTGGCGAAGTCGGCCCGGTTCGCCAGGCCGATCCACACGGTGGGCGGAGCGAACAGGCTGTCCACGCGCCCGGCTTCGATCAGATCGAAGAGCTGGTCGCCGTCCGGGGCGTCCAGGATGACGTTCGTCGCGCCGACCGCGAGATACGGCAGCAGGAAGACATGCATCTGTGCCGAGTGGTACAGCGGCAGCGCGTGCACCGGCCGGTCGCCCGCGGCGAGGTCGAGGGCGGTGATCGCGCTGAGGTACTCGTGCACGAGTGCGCGATGCGTCATCATCGCGCCCTTGGGCAGCGCCGTCGTGCCCGAGGTGTAGAGCAGTTGCGTCAGATCCTCGGCGCGCGGCTCCGGGCCGTCGTAGGGCGCCGTGGACGGCAGGCGGGCGAGCAGCGAGTCGCCCGCGTCCCGCAGCGGCAGCGTCCGTACGCCCTGCGGGAGTCGGCCCGCCAGATCCGGGTCGGCGAGGACCAGCCCGCTGCCCGACTGCTCGACGATGTACGTGAGGTCGTCGCCGGTCAGGTTCTGGTTGACCGGCACGTGCACCAGGCCCGCGCGGGCGCAGGCGAGGAAGCCGATGAGGTAGGCGTCGGAGTTGTGGCCGTAGGCGCCGACCCGGTCACCGGGGGCGAGGCCCTCACCGAGCAGGAGGCCCGCCGCCCGGGAGACGGCGTCGTCGAGTTCCTCGTACGTCCAGCGGCGTTCGCGGTACTCGACCGCGACGCGCGCCGGGGTGCGGCGGGCGCTGCGCCGCAGCACCCCGTCAACCGTGCTGCCGTGTCCGGGCGTCATGACTGATGATCCTCCGTCCGCGTCCGGAAGAGGTCAAGAGACAGGGCCGCGCTCGGCATACCCCTTGGTACGCTCAAGCGCTCCCCCCTCCGACGCGGTCGCCTTCAGCGGTGCCACGACGGTGGGTGGACGTTGTCTGCTGCTCGGCAATCAGCACTAGCCGTGTCCAGGCGGTGCCTCAAGGGGTCTTGACGCCGCTGGCCGTCCACCGACGGCTGATGCCCGCGGGGGTGAGACCGGTGTCGGGATCGGCGGCGTGCGCGAGGATGGCCGTCGCTGCCTCGCGAAGCAGCTCGGCTTCGCGGGGCTCGAGCCTTCGGTACCTCGGGGGCCTCACCCTCGGCCTTCCGCTTGACCGGCCGGAAGCCGAACGCACGCGGGCCGCCGTGGTTGACCCCGGCCGCGCGGCTGGACTGCTTCTTGCCCTTCATGGGCTCCATGGCGTGGGCTACTTCGTGCTTGCGCACGCTGGCCAGAATCTCAGCCGTCATGACGCCGGGGGCACTGTCGAGGTCGATGGCCCCGCACGGCACGTGCGGACGCGGGCGTCAGTGGCCTGTACGACCTTGATCAGCTCCTGGAGGACTTGGGACCGGCGGTACAAGCGGCCGTCCAGAGGTGGAAGGCCGTGTTGGACAGGACGATGCCCAGCAGCATGAACCCGGGTGAGATCGGGCGGGCGCCCGTTCTCCCGCCGCGCGCTCCCGCTTGGCGGGCGGCCCTTGGTGATCGTGGTCGCCGTACGGGCACGCCAGGAGGGCGGTGCGGGGGCCGGGGTCGGCCGAAGGACGGCGGACGCGCCGCTTGCGGTGGCCGGCCGGTTCGCCGCACGCGACCGGGTGCGTCACATCTCCCGGGTCCGCTCCTCCCCGTACGGCTCCCGCAGCCGCCGTTTGTACAGCTTGCCGTTGGGGTCGCGGGGCATCTCGCTGGTGAAGTCGACGCTCCTGGGGCGCTTGTAGCCGGCGAGCCGGGCGGCGCAGTGGTCGAGGAGGGCGGCGGCGAGGGCGGGTCCGGGTTCGTGACCGGGGGCCGGTTCGACGACGGCCTTCACCTCCTCGCCCCAGTCGTCGTGCGGGATGCCGAAGGCGGCGGCGTCGGCGACGGCGGGGTGGGCGAGCAGGACGGACTCGATCTCGGCGGGGTAGATGTTGACGCCGCCGGAGATGATCAGGTCGATCTTGCGGTCCCGCAGGAACAGGTATCCGTCCTCGTCGAGAAGGCCGAGGTCGCCGACGGTGAAGAAGTCGCCGACGCGGTTCTTCCGGGTCTTGTCGTCGTCCTTGTGGTAGGCGAAGCCGCCGGTGCTCATCTTCACGTAGACGGTGCCGAGTTCGCCTGGGGGCAGCCGGTGGCCTGCGTCGTCGAAGACGGCGAGTTCGCTGATCGGCCAGGCCCTGCCGACGGTCCCGGGCTTCTTCAGCCAGTCCTCGGCGGTGGCGAAGGCGCCGCCGCCCTCGCTGGCGGCGTAGTACTCCTCGACGCACTGCCCCCACCAGTCGATCATGGCGCGTTTGACGTGGTCCGGGCAGGGAGCGGCGCCGTGGATGGCGTGCCGCATGGAGGAGACGTCGTACGACCGGCGGACGTCCTCGGGGAGGGCCAGCAGCCGGTGGAACTGGGTCGGGACCATGTGCGTGTGCGTGCATCCGTGGGTGTCGATCAGGCGGAGCATCTCCTCGGGCGTCCATCTGTCCATGACGACGAGGCGGTGGCCGATGTGCAGCGAGGCGCCGGCGAACTGGAGCACCGCCGTGTGGTACAGCGGCGAGCAGACGAGGTGGACGTTGCCGTCGTGCGGCTCGATGCCGAAGATCCCGAGGAACCCGCCGAGGTGGGACTCCTCGGGGGGCTTGCCGGGCAGGGGGCGGCGGATGCCGCGGGGGCGGCCGGTGGTGCCCGAGGTGTAGTTCATCACCCAGCCGAGGGTGCGGCCGCCGGGCGGTGACTGCGGCCGGCCGTCGAGGAGTTCGGCGTACGGGCGGAAGTCCTCGGCCGTGCCGACCGCGTACCGGTGGCGGGGCGGCAGGCCCGCCTCGTCGGCGGCCTGGCGGGAGGCGTCGGCGAACCGCTCGTGGGCGATGAGGACCTTGGCGCCGGAGTCGGCGACGATCCAGGCGATCTCGGGGCCTACGAGGTGGTGGTTGACGGGGACCAGGTAGAACCCGGCCTGGGTGGCGGCCAGATACGCCGTGAGGAACTCGGGCCCGTTGGGCAGCACGGCGGCGAAGGCGTCGCCGGGTTCCAGGCCGGCGGCCCGCAGCCCGTGCACCAGGCGATTGGCGTCGGCGTGCAGGCGCCCGGCGGTCCACTCCTCGCCGTCGGGTGCGACGAGGACGGCGCGCCCGGGATCGGCGGTGGCCTGGGCCCAGAAGCCGGTGGGGTGGTTCATGACGTGCCGCTCCTTCCCGCGATGCGGTTGACGCGGTCGACGGCCCGCTCGAAGCCGCGGGTGAGGTCGTCGAAGACGGCCTGGACGCTGCGCTCGCCGGTCATCCGGCCCACGATCTGACCGACCGGCGTGCCGAGCAGGGGGTCGACCTCGTACTTCTGGATACGCGAGACGGCCTCGGCGACGAGCAGGCCCTGGAGGGGCATGGGCAGGGTGCCCGGCCCGGCGGGGTCGTCCCAGGCGTCGGTCCACTCGGTGCGCAACTGACGTGCGGGTTTGCCGGTCAGGGCGCAGGAGCGGACGGTGTCGCCGGAGGTGGCCGCGAGGAGTTTGCGGGTCAGGGCCGGGGAGTGGAGGTCGGCCTCGGTGGTGGTCAGCCAGATGGAGCCGGTCCACACGCCCTGCGCGCCGAGCGCCAGCGCGGCGGCCACCTGTTCCCCGCTGCCGATGCCTCCGGCGGCGAGCACGGGCAGCGGATCGACGACCTCGGGGGTGAGCACCATGGAGGCGATCTCACCGGTGTGCCCGCCCGCCTCGTACCCCTGGGCGACGACGACGTCGATCCCGGCGTCCTGGTGCTTGCGCGCGTGCCGGGCGCTGCCGGCGAGCGCGGCGACCCGGACGCCGCGGTCGTGGGCGCGCCGGACGACGTCGGCGGGCGGTGAGCCCAGGGCGTTGGCCAGCAGCCGGATCGGGTAGTCGAAGGCGACGTCGACCTGGGTGCGGGCGACCTGCTCCATCAGCCGGTGATGCGCCAGCCGGCCGCCTCGCCCTCGGGTAGTTCGGGTACGCCGTACTTGGCGAGCGTCTCCTCGACGAACCGCCGGTGCCCGTGGGGGATCATCGCCTGCACGTCGGCCTCGCTGACGCCCTCGACCTTGGTCGCGGGCATCACGACGTCCAGGCCGTAGGGCCGCCCCTCGGCATGGGCCTCGATCCAGTCGAGGTCGCGCCTGAGGTCGCCGGGTGCGGTGTAGCGGACCGCGCCGAGTACTCCGAAGCCGCCGGCCCGGCTGAGGGCCGCGGCGACGGCCGGGAACGGCGTGAAGCCGAGAAGGGCGTGCTCGGCTCCCAGTTGCTTGCTCAGCTCCGTCTGCATGGGCGCAGGATGCCGCAGTCCTCCGGTCGACGGAAGAGTTTTTCTGACACAGCGTCAGATCTGGCGGGCTCTCACCCGCGGCCGCACGCCCCATTGACACACCCCCGCCCATGACAGGAAAGTTTCACCCCGCACAGTGGTCCCCGAAAGATACTTTCAGCCGGGTACGGGAGGGTCCTCGATGGGCGAAGAGATGGCGAACGGGTTCAGCCGCCGTCAACTGGGGTTGCGGGCAGTGGCCTTGGGCGGCGCACTCGCCCTCGCGCCCTTCCCGGCGGGACCGGCGGCGGCCGCCGCGCCCGCCGGCACCGGCCGCCCGACCCTGCGGCGCGGCTCGCCGGAGCGCGCCGGGTTGCTCGGCTCGCATCTGCGCCGGCTCGTCACCGACGCCGAGGCGTTCCTCGGCCCCTCCCCCGAACACCCGTGGTACGCCGGGGCCGTGCTGCTCGCCGGGCGGGGCGGGACCGTGGCCCTGCACGAGCCGATCGGCACGGCGGTGCGGTACGCGGCGTACGACGAGAAGACCGACACCGGGGTGGAGCTGCCGGCCGAGGAGCAGATACCGATGGCCGAGGACACCGTCTTCGATCTCGCCTCGGTGTCCAAGCTGTTCACGTCGATCCTGGCCGTGCAGCAGATCGAGCGGGGCGCGCTGGAGCTGGAGGCGCCGGTCGCCTCGTATCTGCCCGAGTTCGCGGGCGCCGGCAAGCAGGACGTCACCGTGCGGCAGCTGCTCACGCACACCTCGGGGTTCCGCGCGTGGATTCCGCTGTACGTCGCGCCGACGTACGAGGAGAAGCTGCGGCTCATCTGGAACGAGGCACCGGTCGACGCGCCCGGGACCAGGTACCTGTACTCGGACCTCAACCTGATCTCGCTTCAGCTGGTGCTGGAGAAGATCACCGGTCGCCGTCTGGACACGCTGCTGGGGAAGGAGATCACCGCTCCACTCGGTATGCGCCGCACTCGGTTCAATCCGCCGGCCTCCTGGAGACCGGGTGTCGCGGCCACCGAGGACGCCCGCAAGCCGTGGTCCGGGCTGGACCGGGGGCTGGTGTGGGGCGAGGTGCACGACGAGAACGCCTACAGCCTCGGCGGGGTCGCGGGGCACGCCGGGGTCTTCTCCTGCGCCTGGGACCTCGCCGTGCTCGGCCGGACCCTGCTGAACGGCGGCGTCTACGGCCGGGCGCGGATCCTGCGGCCGGAGTCGGTGGAGCTGATGTTCACCGACTTCAACACCGCCTTCCCCGGTGACGAGCACGGCCTGGGCTTCGAGCTCCACCAGCACTGGTACATGGGCGCGATGGCCACCCCGCGCACCGCCGGCCACACCGGCTTCACCGGCACCTCCCTCGTCCTCGACCCGACGACCGACTCCTTCCTCGTGGTGCTGGGCAACTCGGTGCACCCGGTGCGCAGCTGGCGCTCCGGTTCGGCGCCCCGGGTCGCCGCGGCGAACCATCTGGCGCGCGCCGTCGCCGTCCGCCCGGCGCGCGGTCGTACCGCCTGGTTCTCCGGGATGGCGAACTCCACGACCGCGACGCTCGCCCTGCCCGCGCTCGACACGTCCTCGGGTGGGGCATCGCTGCGCGGCGCGCTGTGGTGGGACACCGAACCGGCGTCCGACGGTCTGGCCCTGGAGTCCTCCACGGACGGCGGCGCGACCTGGCAGCCGGTTCCGTTCAGCACCGACCGGCGCGGCGAGGAGCCCGAGGAGCACCCGGCCGGGCGGGTCACCGGCTGGTCGGGCCGCACCTGGCACCGGTTCACGGCGGCCCTGCCGCCCGCCCCGGGGCTCACCCTGCGCTGGCGGTACACCACCGACCAGCGCTACGTCGGCCGGGGAGCGTACGTCGACGGCCTGCGGGTCGAGTCCGGCGGAGCCGTTCTCTTCGACGAGGCCCGGCCCGCGGACGCGGCACGGATCACGCCGACGGGGTGGACGGCATCGAAGGACTGACCGGCGGTTGCGGCGGCCGGGGCGGCGGGGCTTGGCGGCGTGGTGCCCGTCCCGCAACCGTACGGGCACCACGGCGCCGGTCTCCGCCGGGCGGGCCTGCCGTGCCGGTCGGCCGGGGCCATGGTGTCCGGGCGGCGCCGTGACCCTGCGCACGAGGATCGCGTGCCCCGCCCCGGGTATCGAGCCGGGGGGCGAAGGTCACCGGGACGGGCCGTCACCGTCCTCCAGGACCGCCATCGCCGCGTTGTGCCCCGGCACCCCGCTCACCCCGCCGCCACGCACGGCGCCCGCGCCGCAGAGCAGCACGTTGGGATGCCGGGTCTCCACTCCCCAGCGGCCGGTGCCCTCCTGGGCGTACGGCCAGGACAGCTCGCGGTGGAAGATGTTGCCGCCGGGCAGCCGCAGCTCACGCTCCAGGTCGAGCGGCGTTCTGGCCTCGATGCAGGGCCGCCCGTCGGCGTCGGTGGCCAGGCAGTCGGCGAGAGGCTCCGCGAGGTGGGCGTCGAGCTGCGCGAGGGTCGGTTTCAGCAGGGCGTCCCGGACCGCGTCGTTGTCCTGGGCGAAGAGCCGGGCAGGGGTGTGCAGACCGAACAGCGTGAGCGTCTGGTAGCCCCGCCCGGCCAGCTCCGGGGCGAGGATCGACGGGTCGGTCAGCGAGTGGCAGTAGATCTCGGAGGGCGGGGCGGCGGGGAGCTCACCGGCGGCGGCCTGCGCGTGGGCGGTGGCCAGTTGCTCGTACCCCTCGGCGATGTGGAAGGTGCCGGCGAACGCCTCACGCGGGTCGACCGAGGTGTCACGCAGCCTCGGCAGCCGCTTCAGCAGCATGTTGACCTTGAGCTGGGCGCCCTCCGCGGGGGCGGGCGGGGTGTCCGCGGTGAGGGCGGCCAGCTCCTGCGGGGAGGCGTTCACGAGGACGTGCCGGGCGACGGCCACGCCCTCGCCGTCGTGTGTGCGGTAGGTGACCTCGGCGCTGCGGCCGTCGGTGTCGATCCGCAGGGCCTCGTGCCCGGTGGCGACGACTGCGCCCGCTTCCCGCGCGGCGGTGGCCAGCGCGCCGGTCAGCGCGCCCATGCCGCCGACGGGGACGTCCCAGTCGCCGGTGCCGCCGCCGATCACGTGGTAGAGGAAGCACCGGTTCTGGCGCAGCTCCCCGTCGTGCGCGTCGGCGAACGTGCCGATCAGCGCGTCGGTCAGCACCACGCCACGCACCAGGTCGTCGGCGAAGTGGTCCTCGACGGCCACGCCGATCGGCTCCTCGAAGAGCATCCGCCAGGCGTCCTCGTCGTCGATGCGCCGGCGCAGCTCGTCCCGCGGGGGCAGCGGCTCGGTCAGCGTGGGGAAGACCCGCTGGGCGACACGGCCGGTCATGCCGTAGAAGCGCTGCCAGGACTCGTACTCGCGGTCGCCGCCCGTCAGCCGCGCGAAGGCCTCCCGGGTCCGGTCCTCGCCACCCCCGATCAGCAGCCCCGTCGGCCGGCCGTCGCGTTCGGCGGGGGTGTACGAGGAGATGGTGCGGGTGCGCAGCCGGAAGTCCAGGCCGAGGTCCCGCACGATCTTCCGCGGGAGCAGGCTGACCAGGTAGGAGTAGCAGGACAGGCGGGCCTCGACGCCGGGGAACGGGCGGGTGGAGACGGCGGCACCGCCGGTGTGGTCGAGCCGTTCCAGCACCAGTACCGACCGCCCGGCGCGGGCCAGGTAGGCGGCGGCGACCAGGCCGTTGTGGCCACCGCCGACGATGACGGCGTCGTACGCGCGGGATCCCTCGTGTGCAGGCATGTTTCTTGGTAACACGCGATGATCCCGCCCGGCCAGAGCGGGTCCGGCCCGGTCAGGTCTCGCGGGGGTCCCGCTGCCGGCGCAGTTCCGCCACCCTGCGGTACAGCTCCGCCGCCTCCTGCCCCCGGCCGAGCTGCTCCAGGCAGTGGGCCTCGTCGTTGCGGGCGGCGAGCGTGTCGGGGTGCACGGGGCCCAGGACGCGTTCGCGGGCGTCGGCGACAGCGCGGTACTCGGCGAGCGCGTCGGCCCAGCGGCGCAGCCGGCCGAGACCGACGGCGACCTCGCGGCGGCTGATCAGGCTGTCGGGGTGGTCGGGGCCGAGGACACGGTCCCGGATCGCGCGCACGTCCCGGGACTCGGCGAGGGCCTCTTCCCAGCGGCCGAGGCGGCCGAGGCTGACGCCGAGGCCGTGCCGGGCGCGCAGGGTCTCGAAGTGGTCGGGTCCGTGGACGCGGGTGCGGTCGCCGGCCAGCTCGCGGTACAGCTCGAGGGCCTCGGCGCCGCGGCCCAGGCGGCCCAGGCTGATGCCGATCTCATGGCGTGCGGCGAGAGTGTCGGGATGGTCGGGGCCGAGCGCCCGGCCACGGGCCCCGGCGACCTCGCGGTAGGTGTCCAGGGCCTCCGGCCAGCGCCCCAACTGGCCCAGGACGTAAGCCACTTCGAAGCGTGTCACCAGCGTGTCGGGATGGCCGGCGCCGAGCACCCGGGCGCGATCGCGGGCCACCTCGCAGGCCAGCCGGTACGAGTCCTCCAGACGGCCGAGTCTGCTCAGGTTGAAGGCGAGGTTGTGGCGGCAGCGCAGCGTGTCGGGGTGGTCGGCGCCCACGGTGCGCTCCCGCGCGGCGAGCACGGACGTGTACCCCTGGTGCGCCTCCAGGGGCCGACCCAACTGGCCGAGTACGTACGCCATTTCCTGCCGGGCGGCGAGGGTGTCCGGGTGCTCGGCTCCGAGCACCCGCTCACGGGCGCGGGCCACGTGCGTGTACTCACGCAGGGCGTCTGCCGCGCGGCCGGTGCGGCTGAGGGTGAAGGCGACCTCGTAGCGGCTGGCGAGGGTGTCGGGGTGGTCGGCGCCGAGGAGGTGCTCGCGCTCGGCTGAGACCGCGCGGTGCACCTCGCCCGCCTCCGACCAGCGGCCGAGCCGGGCCAGGCTGAGGCCCGCGTTGTGGCGTCCGGCCAGGGTCGTGAGCGCCTCCCGGGACGGCTCGGGAGGGGTCTGCGGCACCGGGCGGGGGGTGGGGCCGGTGACGGGGCGGGCGATCCACTCGCCGGTGAGTCCGTCGCCTGCGTCCGCCTGCGGGACGCGCAGTGCCGCGCCGGCGGCCTTGTGGCCGGTGGTCATGCCGCGCGTCCAGGACGGCAGCCGCGCCTCGCGGGCGGCGGGCTCGACGGAGATCACGGTCGGGGCGTACGCCGGGACGCCCCGGGCCGCGCTGATTCTCCGGCCCAGCTCGGTGGCGTCGCGCGGCCGTTGTCCGGGCAGCTTGGCGAGCAGGCTCAGGATGATCTGCTCCAGATCGCCGGGCAGATCGGCGCGGTGGGCGCGCGGCGGCTCGGGCGGGGTGTCGCGGTGGCCGACGAGGATCGCCCATGCGTCGCCCAGGTCGAACGGCGGCACGCCGGTGGCGAGTTCGTACAGCACGCAGCCCAGGGAGTACAGGTCGCTGCGCTGGTCCACCTCGTCCCCGCTGATCTGCTCCGGCGACATGTAGTGCGGGGTGCCCATGGCGACGCCGGTGCCGGTCAGGCGGGAGGTGAACCCGATGTCCGCGCCCAGGCGGGCGATGCCGAAGTCGCAGATCTTCACCGTGCCGTCGGTGAGCCGCACCATGTTGGCGGGCTTCAGGTCGCGGTGCACGATGCCCTGCCGGTGGGTGTAGGCGAGGGCCGCGGAGACCTGCCCGGCGATGTCGACGATGTCGGGGACCGGCAGCGGATGGCGCTTGTTGTCCTCCAGCACCTGGCTGAGATTGCGGCCCTGGAGCAGCTCCATCACCAGGTACAGCACGCCGTCGGACTCGCCGAAGTCGTGGACGACGGTCACCCCGCGGTGCTGGAGCGCGGCGGCCACGCGGGCCTCGCGGCGGAACCTCTCCCGCAGCACTCGGACGAACGACTGGTCGTGGTGCGGGCCGAGGGGCCTGAGGCACTTCACGGCGACGTGCCGGCCGAGCGACTCGTCACGTGCCCGCCACACCTCGCCCATGCCGCCGCGGCCTATCGGATCCAGCAGCCGGTACCGGCCCTGGATCAGCCTGGTCTCCCCCATCGCGTGCCGTCGCCCCCGTCGCTGTGAGCCTCGCCCTCCCCTGGCCCGTCCAGTATGGCCGCCTACGGTTCGAGTTTGTGCGGCGCCGGGCGGGCGGCCGGGCCCAGCCGGGCCATGGCGCGCAGGATGTGCCGGGGCGGCAGTTGCCAGCGCACATGGGCGGGGACGGCGCGCAGCAGGGTGCCGGCCCGGCGCAGGCGCCGGGTGACGACGTCGGGTGCGGGGGCCGGACGGCCGTACAGCTCGTGGGCGTACGGCGGCAGCGAGGCGTACGCCAGCCCGGCGACCCGGCTCCACACCAGCTCGCGCAAGGGTGCCAGGGCGGGGGGTACCGGCGGGCGGCGCAGGAAGGCGTCGACGTCCCTGGCCTCGGGTCCGGCGGAGAGTCCGGGCCGGACCTCGTCGAAGTAGGCGGCCAGCTCCGCCCGGTCCGCCGGTACGCCGGCGGGGTCGAGGCCGACCAGGCGGGCGCCGACCCGCTGTTCGCGTATGTAGCGGTCGGCCTGGGCGCCGGTGAGCGGGTAGCCGGAGCGGCGCAGCACGTGCAGGTAGGAGTCGATCTCGGCGCAGTGCACCCACAGCAGCAGACGGGGGGCGTCGACCGGGTACTCCTCGCCGGTCTCCGGGTCGGTGGCGCGCAGCATGCTGTGGATCTTCCGGACGCGGGCGCCCGCGCGCTCGGCGGCGTCGGTGGTGCCGTACGTCGTGGTGCCGACGAAGTTCGCGGTGCGCATCAGGCGGCCCCAGGCGTCGCGCCGGAAGTCGCTGTTCTGCACGACGCCGCGTACCGCGCGCGGGTGCAGCGCCTGGAGGTGGAGGGCGCGGATGCCCGCGATCCACATCATCGGGTCGCCGTGCATCTGCCAGGTCACGGAAGCGGGTGTGAACAGTCCCGGATCAGCCGCCGGGCGGCCTGACGGCTCCGGTGCCAGGGCCCGACGTCCGTCGCCCCCACCCCACTTCTGTGTGGCCAACGAGCTCACCCCGCCCGGAATCCGTCGTCACAGGACCGTCTCCCCCACTCTCCCTCGACTCGCGCCGGTACGACAGCTCCGGCACCGCACGGCGCGGGCGGGTTCGCGCGAGGCGTGCCACATGCGGAGCCGCGCATCCGGTGCAGGCCGGCAGGGGAGGAAACGCAGCACTTTCCCCGGTCCTCCCGCCGGCCCCGGCAGGCGCCGGCAGGAGGGAGGCGCGATGGAGATCGCAGGGGCGGTCGCCCTGCACGCTGCTGTTCCTGGGCGGCACCGGGGCGCGGCGGGTCCGAGCCTGCCTCGGGATCACACCGGCGGTCACCGCCGCCCCGCCCGTGCTCACCGCCGGTCTCGCGCGCGAACTCGCGCCCGTCCGGGCCGGCCTGATCGCCGCGGGTTCGTGGACCCACCGCCGCCGGCCAGGCTGCTCGGCGAGGGGCTCGAGGCCTGCCGCGAGAAGCTGCGCTCCACGCCGCCGATCGGCCGCGTCGTCCGGCCGGACGAGGTGGCGGCGCCCGCCGTTCACCTGATCACGCACACGGCCCGGACCGGCGCGTCCTACGACATCGACGGCGGGCAGCCGCTCGCCGGCCGAGGGGGCGGGACACTGCCGGTCACCGAAGCGTCCGGGGGTTCAGCGGCGTACGCGGGGCATGCCCAGGCCGATCCACGAGATGATCTCGCGCTGGATCTCGTTGTTGCCGCCGCCGAAGGTGAAGATCACCGCGGAGCGGTAGCCCCGTTCCAGTTCGCCGTGCAGTACCGCACCGGCGGAGCCCTCCTGCAGCGCGCCTGCCGCGCCCACGACTTCCATGAGCCAGGCGTAGGCGTCGCGGCGTGCCTCGGAGCCGTAGACCTTGACCGCGGAGGCGTCCTGCGGGGTCAGTGTGCCGTGCTGGACGGCGCTGACCATCTGCCAGTTCATCAGTTTCATGGCGTCCAGTCGGGTGTGGGTCCTGCCGAGCAGGCGGCGCACCCAGGGCAGGTCGACGACGCGGCGGCCGTCGGTGAGCTTGGTGCGGCTCGCCCAGCGCCGGACGTCGTGCAGGGCGCGGATCGCCATGGTGCCGTGCGCGGCGAGGGTGACGCGTTCGTGGTTGAGCTGGTTGGTGATCAGCCGCCAGCCCTGGTTCTCCTCGCCGACCCGGCGGGAGATGGGGACGCGGATGTTCTCGTAGTAGCCGGCCGTGGTGTCGTGTCCGGCGAGGGTGTTGATGAGGGTGCAGGAGTAGCCGGGGTCGGAGGTCGGCACGAGGAGCATGGTGATGCCGCGGTGCGGTGCGGCCTGCGGGTCGGTGCGCACGGCCAGCCAGACCCAGTCGGCGGTGTCACCGTTGGTCGTCCAGATCTTGTGGCCGTTGACCATGTACGCGTCGCCCTCACGCACCGCGCGGGTCTTGAGTGCCGCCAGGTCGGTGCCCGCGTCGGGCTCGCCGTAGCCGATCGCGAAGTCGATGTCGCCGGCGAGGATCCGGGGCAGGAAGTACGCCTTCTGCTCCTCGGTGCCGTACTGCATGATCGTGGGCCCGACGGTGTGCAGCGCCATCAGCGGCAGCGGTACGCCGGCCTGGGCTGCCTCGTCGAAGAAGATGAACTGCTCCATGGCGGTCAGTCCGCGTCCGCCGAACTCCTCCGGCCAGCCCACACCGAGCCAGCCGTCGGTGCCCAGCCGGCGGATGGTGTCGCGGTAGAAGCGCTTCTGGGCGGCGGGCTCGGCGTGCCGCCCGCGCGCGTCGTCCGGCACGAGCTCACTGAAGTAGCCGCGCAGTTCGGTGCGCAGCCGCTGCTGGTCGGGCGTGTATTCGAGGTGCACGGCGCCTCCAGGCTCCCGGGGCCGGTCCTGACTGACGGCGCACACCGTAGAACGTGTTTCAGAAATTGGGAATGGCGACGGCGGCCGGAAAGGGCGGCGTCGGGAAGGGGAACGCGCCGGAAACGCGCAGCACCGGGACCCACCCGTACCCGACGCGGCCGGGCGGCCACCGGGAATCCCGCCATGGCTCGGTGCGGCCGTCGGGCGCCCCGCCACGGCTCAGCGGTGCGACCGTCGGGCGCCCCGCCACGGCTCAGCGGTGCGACCGCCGGGCGCCCCGGCACGGCCGGCAGTACGACCGCCGGGGTCCACCCCGGCCGGATCCTCCGGGCAGCCTCGTCCGATCGGCGGCCCGCCCGGAGGAACCGGTTCCGCACGACCACCGCCCGAAGCGCCGCCGCTCAGCCCAGCGTCCCCAGGAACTCCGTGCAGGCCCGGGCGCAGGCGCGGCACGCCTCAGCGGCCTCGGCCGCGGGGTGACCGTCGAAGGCGTGTGCCGATTCCAGGCAGACGCCGCGGCACCACTCAAGCTGGACCCGCAGTCCGTCCTCGTCGACGAGGGACTGCTCGGACAGCATGCGGCAGGTCGCGTCGCAGACCTCCGCGCACATGATCCCTTTGCGGCGCAGGAATTCCTGGTTCTCGGTGCCGTCCGGGTCCACCAGGCTCGCGCGCAGCGCGCACGCCCGGGCGCAGTCCGTGCACGCCTGCGCGCAGGCGAAGCGGTCTTCCAGGAAGCGGAAGACGTCCTGCTGCGAAGTCGTCGAAGTCACACCGCGCGGGTAGCCATGGCGGCCCCCTCCAAACGCGTGCGGGACGGAGGCTAGGGCCCATTTTCCGCCATCGCCTCCGTACGACCCGGAAGGCCCCGGGAGACCGGCGGGGAACGAGGTGAGGGACCCGCGCCGCCCGCTCCAGGCGCGGATTCAGGGTCGAATTTGAGGGTATTCGTCCGATATGAACACTGCATCCCTGCAGGCTGCCCCCATACAGCTGGCCGCGCCGAGCGGACTGCTCAGCCTGGCCCTGTTCGCGGTGGCCATCGCCGTCGTCGCGGTGCTGGCGGGAAGCCTCTGGCTCGGCAACCGGATCAAGTTGAGCGAACCCCCGCGCCCGCGCCCGGACGAGCAGCCCCACCTGCCACCGGAAGGCGCGGTGCACGAGGTCCGGGAGAACCGGGAGCCGGACGACGTCCCCGTGATACCCAGGGGCGGCCGCCCCCTCACGCCCTACGAGCTGACCAACATGCAGACCCGGCCCAGCACCTCGAAGGACCGGCGCCGCTGGAGCAAGGGCACCACCGGCTCGTTCGGCGGCGGCGGGCTCGGCGCGCACTGACCGCCCAGGGGTGCGAACACCGAGGGAAGGGACGATCATGGCCGACGCCGGCCGCAGCGCCCTGCCGCTGCCCGACTACGACCACCTGCCGATCGGCGGCCTGGAGGCCCGGGTCCGGTCGCTCACCCTCGAAGAGATCGAGGAACTCCTGGCGTACGAGCGCATGCACGCCGACCGGGCACCGGCGACCGAGCTGCTGACGGCACGGCTGGAGCAGCTGAAGGCCGGGGCGGAACCGACGTCCGGCGATCCGGCGGCCCCGCGCCCTGAGCAGGGCGCGGCGGGCCACGCCGGCTCCCCGGTGTCGCCCACGACATCGCCGCAGCCGTCCGGCCCCCTGCCGCACGGAACGCCGGAACGGCGCGGCGACCGGCCCTAGAAGGCGCCATCGGCGGCCGGGAGACATATGACCTCCCGGCCGCCGCGTCATGTCACGGCACGACGCGATCGTCGTCCAGCTGTTCGATTCGGGCCACGTTCCCCCGGTCCTCGGCGTCCTCGCCGGCCTCTGCGGCGAACCAGGCGTCGAGGATCTCCCTCAGGACCGGCTCCGAGGTCAGCCGCAGGCTCAGCGCCAGCACGTTGGCGTCGTTCCAGCGGCGGGCACCGCCGGCCGTGTAGGCGTCCGTGCACAGCGCCGCCCGCACCCCCGGCACCTTGTTCGCGGCGATGGACGCGCCGGTGCCGGTCCAGCAGCACACGACGCCCATCGCCGACGTACCGTCGGCCACGTCGCGGGCGGCCGCCGCGGAGCACGCCGCCCACTGCGGGTCGTCGCCGGGGCGCAGCGCGCCGTGGGTGAGCACCTCGTGCCCACGGCCCCGCAGCTCTGTGACGAGCAGCCGGGCGACGGGTTCGTCGATGTCCGAGGAAACGGAGATCCGCATGTCCCGGAGCCTACGTCAGGGCCCGGCTCAGGTGGAGGCCTGGCCGCTGTCCTTCAGGGCGCCCCAGCCGTGCCAGCGCTCGACCTCGATCCACGCGCTGACCCGTCCGCGCTCCCGGTCCGGGTAGGTGTCACCGGTGTAGCGCCGGGCGAGCCGGTCGATGTCGGCCAGGTCCTCGTCCTCGTAGGTCCTGCCGACGCGCCCGACCAGGGTGACGTGGGTGTACCAGTCCGCCTTGTCCAGCACGGTGAGGGTGACCCTCGGGTCGCGCCGCAGATGCCTCAGCCGTACCCGGCCCTCGTCCAGGTTGATCAGCACCTGCCCGTTCTCCCAGAGGTACCAGGTCGGTGTGGAGACGGGTGTGCCGTCGGAACGCAGGGTGGCCATCACGCAGGGGTTGGCGGCGGCCAGCAGGGCGTCGGCCTCGGGCGGAAGCGGTGGCTTGGACATGGGGCTCTCTCTCCTCTGTCGCGGGTGCGGGGACGGGGACGGGTGCGGGGACGGGTGCGGGTGCGGGTGCGGGGACGGCTGCGGGTGCGGGTGCGGGGACGGGTGCGGGTGCGGGTGCGGGGACGGGTGCGGGTGGAGGGGTAGCGGTCAGGCGGGAGGCGTCTCGTCGAAGCTGGCGAAGTACGCGGCGGCCATGTCCTTCTCGCCATGACCCTGCTCCTCGGCACGGGCCAGCCGCCGCGCACCCGCGGCGGCCAGATCCAGCCGTACGCCGTTGCGCTCGCCCGCCTGGACGATCAGCCGGGCGTCCTTGACGGCCGTGGTCACCGCGAACTGGGGCGGGGACAGCCGGTCGTCGAGGATCAGCCCGCTCTTGACGTGCAGGTACCCCATGTCGAGGGGGCCGCCCGCGATGGCGTCGAAGAAGTGCTGCGGGTCCACGCCGAGCGCCTGGGCCAGGGCGAGCGTCTCGCCGGCCGCGGTGGTGGCGGCGAGGACCCAGCTGTTGGCGACCAGCTTCAGCCGGGTCGCCGTGCCGGCGGCGCCGTCCTCGCCGGTCCACACCGTGCGGTTGCCCACCGCGTCGAAGACCGGCCTGACCGTGTCCCGGCCCTGGACGGGACCGGCGGCGAGCACCAGCAGCTGCCCGTCCTCGGCGGGCTTGCGGGTGCCCAGGACGGGGGCGTCGTAGAAGGCGAGTCCGTGTTCCTCGGCGAAGGCTGCCAGTTCGGCGGCGGACTCCAGGCCCGCGGTGGTCGACTGCGCCCACGCCGTGCCGGGGCGCAGGGCGGGCGCGGCCTGGCGCATCACGTCCAGGACGGTGGCCCCGTCGTACAGCACGGTCAGGACGACGTCGGCGCCCTCGACGGCTTCCGCGGGGGTGCCGGCGACATGCGCGCCGACGGCGGCGAGCGGTTCTGCCTTGGCGCGGCTGCGGTTCCAGGCTCGGACGGCGTGTCCGGCCCCGGCGAGGTTCCGCGCCATCGCGGCGCCCATGATGCCGGTGCCCAGAACGCTCACGGTGAGTGTGTCGGTCATGCGTCGACTTCCCTGTCGGTACGGTGATCGCTGCCCTGCTCGGGTCGTTCCCGACAATGCCACCGCACGGTCATGTCGCGCGCGCCCGGTCACCCCGTCGGCCGGGTGCCGGGCGGCGGTGGCCGCTCATTCCGGCAGCACCAGCAGCCCCCTCTCCCCGGGCTCCAGGCGCACGGCCCGGTCCGGCAGGCGGACGTCGACGGGGGTCGCGTCGGACGACGGCACGGTCACCTCCAGGCGGCCGTGGCGCAGGCGGAGCCGGACGCCCCAGTTGTTCTGGTAGCGCAGGGAGAAGCCGTAGGAGGACAGCTCCGGCAGCGGGACCGGGTCCAGCCACAGGGCACCCTCGCGGGTCTCCAGGCCCGTGAGGCCGCGCTGGACGAGGTCGAGGGTGCCGGCCATCGCCCCGAGGTGGATCCCTTCGCCGGTGGTGCCGCCCTGCACGTCGGCGATGTCGCCGCGCAGTGCCTCCTGCACGAACTGCCAGGCCTCGGTCCGCCGGGCCCGGGTGAGGACCCAGCCGTGCACCAGGCCGCTGAGGGTGGAGCCGTGGCTGGTGCGATGGAGGTAGTAGTCGACGGTGCGCCGCCAGGTCTCCTCGTCGAGCCGCAGCCCCAGCCGGGCGAACAGGCCTTGCAGCTCGGCCGGCGAGAACAGGTAGCCGAGCATGAGGACATCGGCCTGCTTGGAGGCCTGGTAGCGGTTGACGGTGTCGCCCTCGGCCTCCAGGATCCGGTCCAGCCGGCGGATGTCGCCGTACTCCCTGCGGTAGCGGTGCCAGTCGAGCTCGGCGAGGGCGCCGTAGCCGTCGAACTGGCTGATGACGCCCTCGTGGAAGGGCACGTGCAGGGCGCGGGAGACCTCCTCCCACTCGGCGAGTTCGGCTTCGTCCAGGCCGGTGCGCTCGGCGAGCTCGCGGCGCCGTGGCTCGGGCAGGCCCTGCAGCAGCTCCAGGGTGCGCATGAGCACCCAGGAGGCGGTGACGTTGGTGTAGGCGTTGTCGTCCAGGCCGGGCTGCCCGGCGCCCGGATAGGCGTCGTGGTACTCGTCGGGGCCGACCACGCCCCGGATGCGGTAGCGGCGAAGGGTCTTGTCGTAGCGGGCCGCGTCGGCCCAGAAGCGGGCAATCTGCAGCAGCATCTCGGCGGCCTTGGTGTGCCGGAACTCGACGTCGCCGCTGGCCTCGCAGTACTGCCAGACGTTGTAGGCGATCGCCGAGCCGACATGGTGCTGGAGATGGGAGTGGTCGGGCAGCCAGCGGCCCGAGCGCGGGTTGAGGTGCAGCTGCTGGGTCTCCTCGCGGCCGTCGCTGCCGCTCTGCCACGGGTACATCGCGCCCCGGCGGCCTGCGTTCAGGGCGGCGGTGCAGGCCTGTTCCAGGCGGCGGTGCCGGTAGCGCAGCAGTGCCCGGGAGACCTCGGGGAAGTGCAGATTGAGGAAGGGCAGGACGAACAGTTCGTCCCAGAAGACATGCCCGCGGTAGGCCTCGCCGTGCAGCCCGCGCGCGGGTACGCCGACGTCGAGGTCGGCCGTGTGCGGGGAGAGCGTCTGCAGCACGTGGAACAGGTGCAGCCGCAGGATGCCGCCGGCCTCGCCGGCGACGTCGAGGTCGGCGCGGCGCCACAGCTGCGCCCAGGCGGTCCGGTGACTGCGCAGCAGCTCGTCGAATCCGGGGGCGCGTCCCACGCGGGCGAGGGCAGCGTGCAGCGGGTCGCTGATCGCCGGGTCGCGTGAGGTGTGCAGGGCGACGGTCTTGTCGACCGTGGCGGTGCGGCCGGGCTCAAGGTGCAGCCGGATGCGCTGGGTGGTGCGGGGGCGGACGTGCCGGGCGGTGACGGGAGCGTCGGCGGTGAGCCGGGACGCCATGCCGATGCGGATGTCGGAGGTGCGGGTGCGGCAGCGCAGCCACACCGTGTCGTGTTCGGCGGTTCCCGCGTGCTCGTGGGTGAGGTGCAGCCCGTCCAGGTCCCGGTAGCGGGCCACTCCGGCGTTGCGGACGCCGCCGTCGAGGGCGGCCTCGACGTGCAGTTCGCCGGAGAAGCCGTCGGTGGTGAACTCGGTGCGCAGTGCGGCCAGATGCGGATCGGCCATGTGCACCAGCCGCTGCTGGCGCACCGTCAGGGCTCGCCCGTTGCCGAGCGCGAAGCGGGTCAGCCGCTCCAGCACGCCCGAGGACAGGTGCAGGATCAGCCGGTGTTCGAGGACGGTCGCGGTGTCCGGGGTGAGCCAGGGGCGGCCGCGCAGCCGGAAGCGCAGTTGCAGCCAGTTGGGCAGGTTGACCATGTCCTCGTTCTCGACCCTGCGTCCGGCCACGTCGGAGGTGAGCCGGTTGTAGCAGCCGGCCACATAGGTCCCCGGGTAGTGCACATCGTCCGCGGAGCACTCCGGCAGTGCGCCGCGGGAGGCGAAGTAGCCGTTGCCGAGTGTGCACAGCGACTCACGCAACCGCTCGTCGGCCGGCTCGTATCCCTCGTACTCCCAGGTCCAGCCCGTCACCTCGGTGCTCCTCCCGCAGCAGGCGGCTCGCCGAGACCGGGTACGGCTGTCTCGGCACCGTGCGCAAGCAGTCTCTCCCCGGCACCTTGTCCCGGGGCACGGCCCACGCCGGTGACGAGCGGGAACCGCGCCGCGAGCGCGCCTGGGGACGGCACACCTGGCCGGCGGGCGGTGACGCGGCGGGCGCGCGTGCCGGACCCGTGTCCGCGGCCCGGACGGCAGGCCCTAGCAGGCAGGCTGCGGCACCCCGGCCGGGTCGCGGCGCAGCACCGTGACCCGGTGGAAGTTGCACCCGGCGGGCGAGGCGGGCTGCTCCGGCGGCTGGTCCTGGTGGGCGTGGAGCGCGACGCTCACCAGGCTCAGCAGTACGTCGACGTCCGTGTCGCAGTCGAGGTGCACGGTCACCCATTGGGAGCCGGGCACCAGCCGGACCGCCGTGGAGACGGTGAGCTCGTGGGCGAACCGCTCGATGGCCTGGCCGGTCAGGTGCAGGTCCACGTCGTGAGCCGTGTGGAAGTGTGCGATCTCGTTGCGAGCGGAGCGAACTGCCCGCCCCGTGCCGCAACTGGCCGGTCCCGCCGTGAGGTCGGGCCAGGATTCCAGTTGCTCCAGGGCGCGCTGGGCCAGAGTCATGTCTCCATCGTCGCCGCATCACCCCACGGATACCAGTGGTTGGACACTTCGTAACCCAGGTGTGAGGATCTCACGCGGGCAGCCGCCGTGCCGGGCGTGCCCTGCGGGCCGCCGCCAGGGCGTTGAGATGGGCCTCGACGTAGGGCACCGCCGCCGTCTCGACCTCGCCGTCGATGAAGGCCGGCTGCACGTTCACCTCGAAGACGACTCCGCCGTTCTCGATGGCGAGGTCGACGCCGGCGAAGGGCAGCCCGACCGACGCGGTGGCGGCGACGGCCAGACGGGCCAGGCGCGGCGGCAGGTCGGCCGGGGCGATGGGGACGGCGGTGGCGCCCTGGCAGGTGTTGCAGGGGGTGTCCGTCTCGGGCTGGATGTGCTCGCGGGCGTGGATGACGCGGCCGCCGAGGACGAAGACGCGGAACTGGTGGCGGGCGCCATCGGCGGTGAAGTTGCCCGCGTCCCGCGACAGCAGCCAGTCGGTGCCGCGGTCTGCGTAGAAGGCGGTGGCCCGCTCCACCCCGTCCTCGGTGGTCAGGTGGAAGGTGTCGCCGCCGCCGGTGCCGACGACGGGCCTGGCCCAGGTGTCCCGGCCGAGCTTGTCGAACGCGGCCAGCGCCTCGCTCACGCCGGGCCGGGACAGCACGACGGTCTCCATGTGGGCGATGCCGTCCCGCCGGAAGCGCTCGACGGTGAGGTCCTTCTCGGTGGCGGTCCGCCAGGCGGCGACGCCGGTGCCGAGGGTGACCACGTCGTGGTGTTCGAGGAGGCGCTGGAAGGCGGCGAGTTCGTGGCGGCGGTGCGGCGGGATCTCGTAGAGCACGATGACGTCGGGCACCAGGTCGAGTTGCTCGTCGGGGACGTGCAGCCGTAAGCCGTCCCCGGCGGGGAGGCCGCGCCCGGTCCCGCCGGTGGCGAAGTGCCGGGAGTCGATGGGGACCGGCGCGGTGCCGGTGAGGAGTTCCACCGCGCGGGCGAGGAACTCGGCGCAGCCCTCGGGCGAGGTGGGGTCGGTGATCAGGGCGATGCACGGGCGGGACACGGCGACCTCCAGCGGTTCTCGACGCGCACGGGTGCCGCGCACACTCGGTCGCGCGGCCCGAGCGAACTCACGGGGTGATGCCGGTCGCGCGGGCGGTCGCCGGTGCCCTTCGCTGCGGGCTCCGCCGTGCCGAAACCCGGCGCGGACCGGGGCGCCACACTGTAGGCGCAGGGCGGAACGCCGGAACAGGGCGCACACGTGCCCGGTGCCTGCTCCTGTCCCTGCGCCGTCCGCCCCCTCGCGTGCGCCTTGCGGACGGCGCCGGCCGCAGCAGATGGTGCCGGCTCGCGGTGGACGTGCCGGTGAGCGTTCTCGTCCGCCTCACACGTCACGCGGTGCGCTGTCGAGCGGTTCGCCGAAGGCGTCCTTGCGGGCGACGCACAGCGCCCAGATGACGAAGCCGGAGAACGCGATCATCAGGACGGACCACAACGGGGAGTAGGGCAGCGAGAGGAAGTTGGCGATGATGATGAGCCCGGCGATCGTCACGCCGCCGATCCGCGCCCAGGTCGCCGCCTGGAACAGGCCGACGCTGACGAGTACGGCGACCGCTCCGAGGATGAGGTGGATCCAGCCCCAGCCGGTGAGGTCGAAGGCGAAGACGTAGTTCGGCGTGGTGATGAAGACGTCGTCCTGGGCGATCGCCATGATGCCGCGGAAGATGGCGAGTATTCCGGCGAGCAGGAGCAGGACGGCGCCGAAGACCATCACTCCCGCGGCCCATTGCTGCCGCGCCGTGTGCGTACCAGGCGTGTGTGTGCCGGTCATGTTCTGCCTCGTTTCCTTGTCCTGTGCTGGGTGAGAGGCCGGCTCAGGTGGCGGTGCCGGAACCGGTGGAGGGGCCGTGGCCGGCCAGGACGAGCTCCTTGGCGCGGCGGAACTCCTCGTCCGTGATGTCGCCTCGGGCGCGGATCTCGGACAGCTTGGCGAGTTCGTCGGCGCTGCTGGAGCGGCTCGGGCCGCCCGCCGTCTGGCGGACGTAGTCGTCGAAGGCCTGCTGCTGCGCCCGGGCGTGCTTCACCTCTCGGGCGCCCATGTCCTTGCCGCGGGCGATGAGGTAGATGAACACGCCGAGGAACGGCAGCACGATGACGAACACCAGCCAGCCCGTCTTGCCCCAGCCGCTGAGGCCGTCGTCGCGGAAGATGTCGCCGATGATGCGGAAGAGCAGGATGAACCACATGATCCACAGGAAGAACCACAGCAGCGTCCAGAACATGCTGAGCAGGGGATAGTCGTAGGCGAGATACATCTGGGTGCTCATCTGTCGTCTCCGTTCGGAGCAGGGCCCGGCGGGCGTCGCCCGCTGATCCAGACTGCGCAGGGCGGGGCGGGTCGGCCTCACCCGGCGGGGGTGATCCGCCGGGGCTAGGGAGCCCGGCTCGCGGGCCGGCCCGGGCCGCCCGCCGCCGCGAGTACCGCGAGGACGACGAGGACCAGCAGGACCAGGCCGAGGACCAGTGCGACGGCCCCGACCGTGGGGTAGTTCCACAGCAGCAGGGCGAGGACGCCGGCCGCGATCACGATGCCGGTGGTCCACGAACGACGCGTTTCCAGCCACTGCCCGGCAGCCCCGGTGCGCAGCCCCAGACGCCGCAGCCCGTGGCCGGCGGCGGTGGTGCCGCGCGCCGCCAGGCCGCGCACACCGCGGGCCACGCGGCCCGGACCGTACAGGTAGGCGGCGAGCGCGGTGATCACGGCGACCACGAGCAGGGTCAGCGTGCTGTCGCGCAGGAAGCGCACGAGGGTGTCGTAGATCGCCTGGGCGGCGTCGGCCGGCAACGTCGACGCGGGTACGGCGTCCAGATACAGCCGGCGCACGACCGCCAGGGCCACCAGCAGCAGCACCATCATCACGCCGACGCCCATGGCCGCGACCAGCAGCATCACGCGGTGTGCGGGAGCGATCCACACGGCGAGGGCGGCGAGCAGCACGGTCAGCACGGGCAGCCACAGGCCGACGACGTCCAGCACCCGCATGCCGGCCTGCGCCTGGGGCAGTTCGCCGGCCTCGAACAGGGTGATCTGCCGGTCCGGCGCGGGAATGGCAGATGCCTTCTCGAAGCCGGCGTCGACGAGCCGCTTCTTCACCTCGTCGACCACGGCCCCCAGGTCCAGGACGACCTTGTCCTGTTCGGCGCGTACGGCTCCGCTCCGGCTGCCGGTCAGGACGTTCACCATCGCCGTGTGGGCGCGCCGGTTGGCGGCCACCCATGCCTGCTCGAAGACGTCGCTGGTGACCACACGGTCGACGACCCGGTGCACGACGTCACTGACCGCGGCGCGCAGCGGACCGGTGAGCGCGTCGGAGCGGTCCACGACGGCCGGCGGCGCCCCGGCGTCGGCGAGCGCCTTCCCAAGCCACTGGGTCACCGCCTCCACGTTCACCTCTGCCACGACCCGGTCGGTCAGCCTGCCGGTGACGGCCGACTGCACCGCCGGGTCCGAACCCAGCGGCGCCACGGTCTGCACGTACCTGTCGGTGTCGGCGACCTCCTGGTCCAGCCAGGTCGCGACCACGGCCAGGGGGGCCAGCAGGAGGGCGATCAGCAGCAGGACCGAGGCGCCGGTGCAGCGGGCTTTGCGGTGGCGCACGGCGGCGGCGCGTCGGAGCCGGCGGTATTCGGCCTGCTCATCGGCGGTCAGGGTGACCCGGTTCTCCGCGTCGCCGCCGGAGGGTGGGGGTGAGGCGGGGGTCTCGGCCATGGGGTCTTCCTCCTCACGCCGCCGCCGGCGGTTCGGCGCCGTGGTCGGCGGCCGCCCTGCGCAGGGCGGCCCGCCAGGCGAAGGCGACCGCCAGCTCGACCACTCCGAGGAGCACCAGCCACAGGCCGAGCAGCCGGGTCAGGGCGACGGCGGACTCGGCCGGCAGGGCCAGTACGACGACGCCCGCGACGATGCCGAGCGCTCCGGCGCCGAAGAGGACGCCACGGTGGGGCAGGGCCTCGGCGGCGAGGGCCGCGTAGGCGGTGAGCATGCCGGTGACGAGCCAGACGACGCCCACGATCAGCGACAGTGCCGCGATCGTCTGCAGCGGGTTGCGCAGGCACAGCACTCCCGCGAGCACGTAGAGCACCGCGAGCAGCAGCCCCGGCAGCCGTTCGCCGCGCTCCTGGGCGAAGACGGCGACGAACCTGAAGCCGCCGATCACCAGCAGGTACAGCCCGATGAGCACGGCCAGGACGTGGAGCGTGCCGTCCGGCCAGGCCAGGCCAGGAGGATGATGCCGGGCACCAGCGTCGCCAGCGCCGAGCCCAGCAGCCACGTCCATGAACCGCCGAGCCGGGCCAGCGTCTCGGCGGGGTCGGCTCCTGGGGCCGTACGGCCCGTCGAGGCCGAGGATCCTGGTGACGGTGATGCGTGTTCACGGGGAACGGTCATGGCTCCTCCTGGCGGTGTCGCCCACCGGGCCAGCCTCGCCCCGCGCGCCGGGGCTCCGGATCACCCAGGACGGGTGATCCGCGGGCGGCGCCCGGTGCCGAGGGTGATGCTGGAGCGGTGCACCGGTCGCCGGCGGAACGGAGCGGAGATGAGCAGTCCGTCACGTCCCGGCCGCCGGGTGGCGTTGCTGGTGTTCGTCAGAGCGACCGCCATCACGGCCGGTCTGGTGACCGCGTACTTCCTGCTGCCCATGGAGGGCGTCACGGCGGACAGCGTGGCATGGCTGGTGTGCGGCCTGCTGGCGGTCATGGTGGTCTTCTTCTGGGAGGTCCGCACGATCACTCGCTCCGCCCATCCGCGGCTGAAGGCCGTGGAGGCGCTGGCCGCCACCGTTCCGCTGTTCCTGCTGCTCTTCGCCAGCGCCTACTACCTGCTGGGCCGGTCCGTTCCCGCGGCCTTCAGCGAGCCGCTGACCAGGACGGACGCCCTGTACTTCGCCCTCACCACGTTCAGCACGGTGGGGTACGGCGACATCACCGCCCGCTCCCAGGCGGGGCGTGTGCTGACGATGCTCCAGATGGCCGGAGGGCTGCTGCTGGTGGGCGTCGCCGCGCGGGTGCTGGCGGGCGCGGTGCAGGCGGGGCTACAGCAGCGGCGCGGCCGCGCGAGGGACGACGCGGGAGGAGAACGACCATGACGTGGCCGAGCGCGCCGGCGTACCCCCTGACGGTGGCCGAGCGGGCCGCGTACGGCCGGCGGGCACGCGCACGCGCCTCGCGTTCGTGCCACGGCTGGTTCGAGGCGGATCCGCGACGGCCCGACCCCGTCGGCGTCCTGGAGCGCCAGTCCGCCACACGGGTCCCGGAGCTGGTGCCGGTCCGGTACGGCCGCATGATCGAATCCCCGTTCCGCTTCTACCGCGGCGCGGCGGCGATCATGGCGATGGACCTCGGCCCGCTGCCCGGGACCGGACTGACCGTGCAGCTGTGCGGGGACGCCCACCTGCTGAACTTCCGGCTGCTGGCCTCTCCCGAGCGGCATCTGGTGTTCGACATCAACGACTTCGACGAGACCCTGGCCGGGCCCTTCGAGTGGGATGTCAAACGCCTGGCGGCGAGTCTCGTGATCGCCGCCCGGGCCAACGGCTTCTCCACCGGGGAGCAGAACCGCGCGGTGGACGCGTGCGTCCGGGCGTACCGGAAGCGGATGCGCGCGTTCGCCGGCATGGGGACGCTGGACGTCTGGTACGCGCAGGACGACGTGCGCCACCTGCGCGCGCTGCTGGACGCGCCGATGGGCAGGGAGGCCCGGCGGCGCACCGACCGGGCGGCCGCGAAGGCCCGTACCCGCACCCACCTCCAGGCCTTCGAGCAGCTCACCCGGGCCACGGCACAGGGCCGCCGCATCGCACCGGACCCGCCGCTCGTCACACCGCTGCGCGACCTGGTGCCGGGCACGGGCGAGGAGGCCCGGGCCCAGGAACTGGGCGCGCTGCTGGACGCCTACGCGCACAGCCTCTCCTCCGAGCGCCGGCACCTGCTGCGCCGCTACCGGCTCGTGGACGTCGCCCGCAAGGTCGTGGGTGTCGGCAGCGTCGGCACCCGCTGCTGGATCGCCCTGCTGCTCGGCCGGGACGACGACGACCCCCTGCTGCTTCAGGCGAAGGAGGCCCAGGAGTCGGTGCTCGCCCCCTGCACGGGCGGCGAGCCCTGGGACAACCAGGGCCGACGCGTCGTGGCCGGGCAACGCCTCATCCAGACGTCCAGCGACATCTTCCTCGGCTGGACCCACGCGGTCGGGCTCGACGGGCGGGACCGTGACTTCTACGTCCGCCAGCTGCGCGACTGGAAGGGGATCGCCCGCCCGGAAACCATGGACCCGGCCCTGCTGACGCTGTTCGGCGGGCTGTGCGGCGGTTCGCTCGCCCGCGCCCACGCGCGCTCGGGGGATCCCGTCGCCATCGCCGCCTACCTGGGTGGCAGCGCCCGCTTCGACCGCGCGCTCACCGAGTTCGCCCAGTCCTACGCCGACCGCAACGAGCGGGACTTCGAGGCGCTCAAGGCCGCCGTCCGGTCGGGCCGCGTCACGGCCGAAGGGGTCTGAGCGCCCTCACTCCGCGAGCCGGCGCATCTCCACCACGGTCAGCCCCAGCGCCTGGAAGCGGGCCAGCAGCCCGTACAGGTGCGCCTCGTCCACGACCGGACCGTAGAAGACCGTCTGACCGGCCATCACCACGTGCTCCAGTTCAGGGAAGGAAGCGGTCAGCGTCTCCGACACCTGCCCGTCGACGCGGATCTCATAGCGCATGGGCTGCTCTCCCGCGGGCGACTTCCACCGGGCCGACTGCGGCCACCCGGCGATCCTGCGCCTCTCCGGCCCGCGTGGCCTCACCCCGAACAGGTGACCCGGCGTCTTCCCGGCGTCAGTGGGTCACCACGAGCTTGAACGCGACGATCAGCATGCCGATCACGAGGTTCACCGCCGCGGCGCCGGCCACCATGCGTGTGTTCGCGCCGGCCCGGCGGGCGGCGGCCACCGACCAGCCCACCTGCCCGGCCAGGGCGACACCCAGCGCCAGCCACACCGCGGCCTGCACGTCCAGGCGCAGCAGCGGACTGAGCGCCACCGCCGCGGCGGGCGGGACGGCGGCCTTGAGGATCGGCCACTCGTCACGGCAGACGTGCCGGATCACCCGGCTGTCCAGCGGCTGCTGCGCCAGGCGCGCCCCGAACAGCTGGGCATGGATGTGCGCGATCCAGAACACCACGCCCGTGAGCAGCAGCAGCACCGCCAGCTCCACCCGTGGGAACGGGCCGAAAGTGCCGGCGCCGACCACGACGGAGGTGGCGAGCATCGATCCGTAGACACCGCCCGTGTAGTCGGCGTGCGCCCGCCGCTCGGCCGAGCGCGCGGCCCGGGCGGACGTGCTGCGCGGCCTGGGCATCAAGGTTTCCGTTCCGGTCCGGCCGGTCCTGGCTCCGACGGCGTTCCCGTGCCGGCGCGCACGGTTGCGGCGCCCGGCAGATGGCGCGTGGCCAGGAAGCTCGCCAGGGTGACTCCGCCGGCGGCGAGGATGGCCGCCCGCAGGCCGCCGAGTTGCGCCTGCTCGTAGGAGTCGGTGAGCGCCTCGATCTCCGCCGGCGGGAAGCCGGCCCGCTCGGCGGCCGTGCGCACCTCCTCGGCGGGGACGAAACTGATGCCGGCCTCCAGGGCGATGCCGGTCTGCCGGCGGGCCTGCTCCGACAGCCGGGGGTCGTCCTCGACCTGCGTCGTGAAGGCCTGTGCCAGCGCGCCGACGAGGAGGGAACCGATCAGGGCCGTGCCGAGCGCCGAACCGAGGTTCTGGGCGGTGAACTGCAGGCCTCCGACCTCGCTGCGCTCCTCTTCCCCCGCACCGGACTGCACGACATTGCCGAGTTGCGAGGCGAGCAGGCCCATGCCGACACCGAGGACGGCCATGGCCGCGAAGAACTGGGCA
Organism: Streptomyces sp. NPDC047706; assembly: GCF_043204795.1. NCBI lineage: Bacteria > Bacillati > Actinomycetota > Actinomycetes > Kitasatosporales > Streptomycetaceae > Streptomyces > Streptomyces sp. NPDC047706. The sequence continues at coordinate 131,811 of NZ_JBIDCW010000020.1, forward strand.
TCGTCGATGACGGGGTCGATGGCTGCCAGCAACCACACGACGGCCACCAGCAGCGTCGTCAGAGCCAGCCGGACGACCCTGCGCGCGCCGTACCTGCGGCCCAGCCGGGCGGCCCCGAGCGAGGTCACCAGCATGGTGACCGAGACCGGCAGCAGGCGCAGTCCTGTCTCGAAGGCGTCGAAGCCCTGCACCACCTGCAAGTACAGCGGAATGGCGAAGAACAGGCCGAGGAGGATCAGGTTCTGGCTCAGCAAGGTCGTCAGACCCGATCTGAGCGGTGGCCGGGAGAGCAGTGAGAGGTGTACGAGGGGGTCCTCGCCGTGCTCGGCCCGGCGCCGCTCCCAGGCACCGAAGAGGGCGAGGAGGACCGCCCCGGCGGCGATCACGAACAGCGTGGGTGCGAAGCCCAGGACCGTGAACGGGGGGTTGCGCGGCTGCACCCATCCCCAGGTGCCGCTCTGCAGCACCCCGAGCACACTCAGCCCGAGCCCGGCCGCCGACAGTGCCGCGCCGACGAGGTCCAGCCGAGGCCGCCGACCGCCGGCGGCGGTCCTCGGGATCGCCTGGTGCAGGCACAGCACCACCAGCACGACGACGACCTCGCCGGCGAAGACCAGGCGCCACGTGAGGTATGTCGTCACCCACCCGCCGAGCAGCGGACCCACCGCGATCCCCGCACCGGCGAGGCCCCCGACGACTCCGTAGGCGATCGGGCGGTCTCGTCCGCGGTAGGACTCCGCGACGAGCGCGGCCATGGACGGCAGCACCATGGCCGCGCCGATCCCTTCGATCACGGACCAGCCCAGCGCCAGGACCCCCAGGGTGGGTGCCACGGCGGTGAGGGCCGAGCCCGTACCGTAGACGGCCATCCCGACGAGGAAGACGCGGCGACGGCCCAGGACGTCCCCGAGCCGGCCACCAAGGACCATGAAGGCGGCCATGACCAGGGCGTACAAGGTGATGACGGCCTGGATGGCGGTGACCTCGGTGTCGAAGTCCTCGACCAGCCGGCTGATGGACACGTTCATCACGGAGGTGTCCAGCACCATCAGGAACTGTGCCGTCCCGAGGACCACCAGAGCGCGCCAGTGCTTCACGGGTACATCGCAGCAACCGACGGCGGCTCCCCGCCTCACCCTGCGCGGGCGAGGCGGGGTGGGGAAGACCGCGGCGGGCTGGCCCGGTTCACAGCAGTCGCAGGTCGCGGGCCCGGCGTACCGCTGCGCCGCGCCGGTTGACCCCGAGCTTGCGGTAGGCGCTCTTGAGGTGGGTCTTCACCGTGTTCACCGACACCTGGAGGTCCGCGGCGATCTCCTGCGTCGACATCATCCGGGCCAGCCGCAGCAGCACGTCACGCTCGCGTGCGCTCAGGTCCTCCACGACCAGGCCCGGGGGCCGGGCGGGGTCGCCGACGGGGCCGGGGGTGAGCCAGCCGTGGGTCAGGTCCCGCAGCGGATCCGTGCCCAGCAGCGGCCGGATCCATGGCCCGGCCTCCAGGAACGGCCTGCGCAGCTGCTCGCGGCGGGCGTCGAGGAGGGCGCGGGCCACGAGACGCCGGGCGGCTGACGTGTCCCCGGACCGGTGGGCGGCCTGGGCGCGCACCAGAGTGACCCGTACGGTCACCCCCGGACCGGGCCGGTCGTCGCCGGGCAGGTGGTCGACCAGGCATCGGGCCTCGTCGGTCCGGCCCACCGCCAGCCATGCCCGTGCGGCCTGGACGGCGCACGCCGTCCGGGCACCCGAGGCGCGTTCCAGATCGCGCAGAGCCAGCTCCGGGTCGCCCAGCGCGAGGTGGGCCGCGGAGGCCATGAGGGCGGTCTGATCCTCCAGCCAGGGTGAATCCGCGACGGCCGTCACGTCGGGGTCGGCCGTCTCCAGGGCGGCACGCGCGTCCCCTCTTGCCAGCAGCAGACGGCCCCGGGCGATGGCCCGTACCGCCGCTGTCACCGGATCGCGCAACCCGTGGTCGGGGTCGCCGGCCTCCTTGACGAGCGCCTCGGCCCTGTCCAGTTCGTCGCGGTCGACCGCTACGGCCGCCAGGACCAGTCGGCCGACGCCGGAGCCGGCCTCCTGGGCGAGACCGTGGCGTTCCGCTTCGGCCGCCGCTGCCTGGGCCTTGCGTTCCGCCCGGCCGTGCCAGCCCTGGAGATGGTCGATCAGCGCGAGGTGGCTCACCGCCTCCAGGCGTGCCAGTGCCGTCGACGCCCCGCCCGCACATCCGGCGACGGCGTTCAGGGCGGCACGCGCGGCATCGAACCGGCCGGCCCACAGCCGGGCGGAGCCGAGGTGCGTCAGCAGCAGTGCGGTGAGTTCCGGATGCGCGTCCAGCAGCTGCGCGGGCACGTCCTGCCTGGCTTCCTCCGCCGCCCGCACCGCCTCCTCCGCCCTGGCCGGCGCACCGGTCAGCCGCGCGGCCAGGGTCTCCAGCAGGGCGTGGCTGAGCCGGGGAGCCCCCGAGTCGAGGTCGTGTCCGGCCAGAGCCCGCCCGGCACGGTCCAGGTGGAGCAGACCGTGCCGGAGATCGCTGTGGGCCAGCTCGCGGGCCGCGCGGACGAGGTCCGTGGCCGGGCCCGCCGCCTCGGGACTGATCCGCCCGAACAGGCCGGAGAAATCCTGCGTGCACAGGCCGGTGAAGAGCTGTCCGATCGCCAAGTCGTCCACCAGGGCGCCGGCGGCGAACTCCCAGTCGTCCGCGGCGGCACCCTGGGCGAGTGCTTCGGGAAGCGTCCCGGACCGGCGCAGCCAGCGCGCGGCCCGGCGGCGGATTTCGGGCTCCAGGCCGGGCGCGCGCTCTCGCAGATGGGCCCGGAGGATCTCCGCGAACAGCGGGTGCAGGCAGTACCACGAGCGGCCCAGATGCTGGAGGAAGGCGTTCTCCCGGTGCAGCGCCGCCAGCGTCGGCCCCGCGTCGGAACGTAGCGTCAACGCGTTGACGAGGTCCGGGCAGAACCGGTCCAGGACGCTGACCCGCAGCAGCAGGTCCTGCCGCTCGGGCGCGAGCCTGTCCAGCACCTCGGCCAGCAGGAAGTCGGCCACCGTACTGCGTCCGGCCTCGAACTCCTTGACGTACGTCTGCGGGTCAGGGTTCTGCCGGGCGGCAAGGGCGCACAGCCGCAGACCCGCGGCCCAGCCCTGGGTGCGCTGCACCAGCGCCGTCACGGCGCCGGCGGGCAGGGACAGTCCGTGTGACGCCAGAAGCTCCGCGGCCTCCTCGGGTGTGAAGGTCAGGTCGGCGTTGCGGATCTCCGTCATCCGGCCCGACGCCCGGTACCGGTGCAGCGGCAGCAGCGGCTCCGTGCGGGTGACGAGGACCAGCCGCAGCCGGCGGCCGGCGTGGTCGAGCAGGAAGCGCAGCTGTTCCGCGACCTCGGGAGCGGTCACGCGGTCGTACTCGTCGAGGACGAGGACCACGGGGCGGTCGGCGCCGTCGAGGCCGACCGCGAGGCGGGCCAGCAGCCCCGGTTCCACGCGGCTCGCCTCAGCGGGGGCGCCCACCTCGGACGGCACCGGCACCCCGGCGGCACGCAGCGCCTGAAGTACGTACGCCCAGAACACGCCGGGGGCCCGGTCGGTCTCGTCGCAGGTCAGCCAGGCGACCGGTGGTTCCTGCGCGGCGGCCCAGTCGGCCACCAGCAGGGTCTTCCCCGCACCGGCCGGCCCGTTGACCATGGTCAACGGCGTCGGCGACGCCTGGTCCAGGCGCTGGAGCAGCCGCTTGCGGCGCAGGAACGTGGCAGGACCGGTCGGCGGGGCCAGCCGGGTACGCAGGAAGGGAAGCCCGGCCGGGTCCACGCGTCGGCCTGCCGGCTCCCCGGCCTCGTCGTGGCTCACCCTCACGGCGATCACCACCGTCGTTCGTCAGGCGGTTCGTTCGTCAGGCGGTCGTCGGTTCGTCAGATGGCCTGGGCGGCACTGCCAGACTCAGGATTCCAGGCTTCCGGCGCGGCTGCATGCGCAGACGGGGCGCGGCGGGCGGGCGGGGCGCCGCCATGGCCGGGTCGAAGGCGGCCAGCCGGTTCGCGGCCCGGCCGGGGTGACGGCCGTGCCACGGCCCCGGGCCCGTGGGAGGCGTACGCGCCGGTGGCCGTGAGCGGCGCGACCAGGCGGCCAGGTCGAGGGCGAGGCGGTGGACGTCGTGGGCGGACCTGTGGTGCTCCGCCGTACGCAGCAGGGTGCGCACCAACTCCACCTCGGCGTCGTGCAGTTCGCTCAGTGCCAGGCCGATCCTCATCAGCGGTCTTCCGTCCCTTCCCGTCGTCCGTCCCCGCCGGCCACCGCCGTCGTGCCGCCGTATGCGGCAGGAAGGGGTGGCCGGTGCGGAGGCGTGACCCCGCGACACCGGCGCTCCGTCCCGGACCGCGTCGCCGAGCGCGTCCCGTGGGAAACGCGGCACCGTAGCCGGGCGCACCCGGCCGGGCGCATGTGTTCCCGCGCAGCACCGGGCGGTCACCCGACGCGGCGTCCGTACGACGCTCGGGCACCCCGGGTCCGGCGATCCGACCGCTCCGGCGCCCCTCACCTTCCCGCGCCGGCCGGAGCATTCGGCACACCGCGCCGGCGGGCCGGGTTCCCAGCCCACCGGCGCCCAACCCCGGGACCGCGCGCGGGTTACCCGGACCTGGCAGTCGCCACTCCCCCCGGACCGGGCAGGCGTGCGCCGAACCTCAGGCCCGCAGGCGTGCCGTGACCCGGCCCGGCACCGGGCCCCTCCCCGAGTCACGCCGACACCGCCCCCGGCGTCAGCGCAAAGCCGCGCGCTGCTCCAGCCGTCGCAGCGCCAGTTCGCACCAACGCAGGTTCTCCCGCTCGAAGGACATCCCCCGCAGCAGCGTCAGATACGGGCCGATCCGCTCGGCGTGCGCGAAGTACTCCTCCTCCGTGCGCCCGTCCAGCAACCGCTGCCGGGTCCGCTCGTACCGGGCGAGTTTGGCCGTGGCCCACTCCCGGCGCTCGGTGACCGCCGCGCGCACGGCCTCCGTGTCACCGACATCCGCGCACTGCACCTTCACCAGCAGCTCGTCGCGGATCGCGGTCGGCCGCGCGGGCGGCTCGGCGACGTAGGCGCGCACGGCCGCGAGGCCCGCCTCGGTGAGGGAGAAGAGCCGTTTGTTGGGGCGCCGCTCCTGCTCGACCACGCGGGCCGCGACGAGGCCCTCGCTCTCCATGCGGTCCAGCTCGCGGTAGAGCTGCTGGGGGGTGGCCATCCAGAAGTTGGCGACGGACGCGTCGAACCCCTTCGCGAGGTCGTATCCGGATGCCTCACCCTCCAGAAGTGCGGCCATCACCGCGTTGCGCAATGCCATCGCGCCACGTTAGCACCGCGTTGACCAGTCAACGAGTTGACTGTGCGGACCCTGGACAAGCCGGACGCCGCCCCCGTAGCCTCACGGCCACCTATTCAATTCGTTGACTACCCACGTTCCCGAGGTGAGCCCGATGCATCCCTTCCGTCAGGCGGTCGAACGCAAGGACATGGACGCCGTGGAGGCCCTGCTGGCCGACGACGTCGTCTTCACCAGCCCCGTCGTCTTCAAGCCCTACGCCGGCAGGCCCATCACCGCCGCGATCCTGCGCGCCGTCGCCGAGGTCTTCGAGGACTTCACCTACGAACGGGAGATCGGCGCCCCCGGGGCCCGCGACCACGCCCTCGTGTTCACCGCGACGGTCGGCGGGAAGCAGCTTCGGGGCTGTGACTTCCTGCGCGTGGACGAGTCCGGGAAGATCGAGGAACTCATGGTCATGGTCCGGCCGCTGTCGGCCGCGAAGGCCCTGGCCGAGGCGATGGGCGCCCGCTTCGACGCCATCGCGCGCGAGGCGGCCGGGACCTGACACGGCGGACGCCCTGGACGGGGCGTCCGCGGACAGGGCGCCGGCCTCAGGACCGGTACGGCTGCTGCTGCGGCTGCCCGTACGGCCGGCCGCCCTGCCCGCCCGCCGCCTGCGCCTGCAACCGCTCCGCCTGCTCCTTGGTCACCCGCTGTTCCGCACCACAGAAGGTGCACCGGGTCGCGTACTTCGTCGAGAACGGGAACAGCGGCACGAAGAACAGGGCGAACTCCGTGACGCGCTTCCTCAGCGTGTGCGCGGCGGGGTTGCCGCAGCGGCCGCACAGCAGCGTGAGTATCGCGATCTGGTAGAGGTATCCCTTGGTGCCGAAGATGATCATTCGGTCGTTCCTTCCCGGGGCGGCGGCTGCCGGCGGCGAGCCGGCGAGGGGCGCGGAGCACTCACGGACACAGCCTCGTACACCCAGATGCACGGGGCCAGACGCCGGTCCGGGTGGCACCCGCGAGACCGGCGTCGCGGTCCCCACACCCCGCGCACGGTGCGTGTTCACGCCGGATCGGGGCACGCGGAGTGGTGACCGCAAATTCGTGACCAGGGAGTTCCTCATGATGATCGCCGGCATCATAGTCGCCTGCGTGGTGCTCGCCGCCCTCGCTTTCCTCCTCCCCCGCCTGTCCAGGCATCCGCAGAACGGCGCCCAGCGCACCCTCGGTTTCGGGTCGCGTGCGGGTTCGAAGGCGCCAGGGCCGCTGGGCCGGCTCTTCAGCAAGCCCTTCCGGTCCAGCTCCCGGGCGCTCGGACGCAGCGGTTCGGCGGGCCGCCGGGCTCGCGGCCGCATGCCGTTCTGAGGGAGGCCGCCGCATCGCGATGTCCCGTTCCGTGCTGTTAACCCGCCCTCATCGGGTACTCGCTGCACGTGCCGAGATCCACACGGCAGGCCCGAGGCCTGCCGCACACGATCGCCAAGGAGGTCGGACATGAGCACGGTCAAGGAAGCCGTGGAGGTCGAGGTCCCTCTGCACACCGCCTACAACCAGTGGACGCAGTTCGAGGAGTTCCCCCAGTTCATGGAGGGCGTCGAGGAGGTCAGGCAGCTCGACGACCGTCACAACCACTGGACCACCAAGATCGGCGGGGTACGCCGGGAGTTCGACACCGAGATCGTCGACCAGCTGCCCGACGAGCGGATCACCTGGCGCACCACCTCGGGTGACACCCACCAGAGGGGCTCCGTCCGCTTCGAGCGCTTGGATGACGCGCACACCCGCGTGGAGCTGGTCATGGATGTCGAACCCTCGGGCGCCGCGGAGAAGACCGCGGACATGGCCGGTGTCATCGACCGGCGCGTCAAGGGCGACATGCGGCGCTTCAAGGACTACATCGAGCACCGCGGAGGCGAGTCCGGAGGCTGGCGCGGCCGCGTCAAGCCCGGTCCCTCCTGACCCCGGGCAGCCCGGCCCCCGAGAGCCCGTGCCCTGATCGCACGGGCACGCTCGGGGGCCTGCGCATGTCGCAAACGTGACAGTGGGTGATCGGCCGGTGCAACCTTCTCGCCCTTCCGGGTGTCATAGCGAATATCACCGACATGCACACCTTGGGGGCCGCAATGGCGCGAAACAGGGCAACGAAGACGACAGCGAAGCGAACCGTGTGGGTGGCGCTCGCGCTGATGGGCGCCACCTCGGCGGTGGCGGCCGCACCGGCGACGGCCGCCGCACCCGCCGCCTCGGCCGCCGCCGCGCCGGCGACGGCGTGCCCGACCGGCTGGGGCAGCACGGCCGAGACCCGCACCACCAGCACGACGGAGTCGGTCACGAACATCAGGACCGGCCGTCACGCCTGCTACGACCGGATGGTCGTCGACGTCCCCGGCGCGGGCAGCGGACTCGGCTACTGGGTCGGCTACGTCGACCAGCTCCGCCAGGACGGATCGGGCAACCTGATACCGGTGCGCGGCGGCGCGATCCTCGAGGTCCGTGTCACCGCACCGGCGTACGACCCCGAGACCGGCGAGCCGACGTACCCCGCCCGCGCGGGGCGCCCGCTGCCGGGCGTGGACCTCACCCGATACCGCACCTTCCGGGACGCGCGGTTCGCCGGCAGCTTCGAGGGCGACACCCAGGTGGGGCTCGGACTGCGGGCACGGCTGCCCTTCAGGGTGCTGGTGCTGAGCGACCGGGTCGTGGTGGACGTGGCGCACAACTGGACCGGAGCCCGCTGAGCGGCGACGCGTCACCGCAGCGTTCCCTCAGTCCCGGCGAAGCTCGCCCGGCTCCGCGAGCGGGCGAGCCTCGCACCGGCGCCGTCCGCGTGCCCGTCGCGTTGCCCGAGGCGGGTACGGCGTCGGGAACTCCCCCGTTCACGAGGACGTTCCGTGCCGCCGACCAGGCATCGGTATCACCTTGGGTCGAGCGGCTCGGCCACCCGCGGTGAACCGGTCTTCGACCTCACCGGTCTGGCCTTCGCCGGGGACCGCGCCTACGTCACCGGCGCCGTGAGGACGGGCCGGCCGGCACCGGATCGCACGCCCCGCCCCCACCACGCGGCCCGACGCCCGTGTGCCATACTCGGCGGCATTCTGCATGGTCCAACTCGGGGGATCTTTCGTTGAAGCTGCGCTGTGCGCGCTCCGTCGCGGGGGCGTGGGCCATGTGCCGGGGTTGTGCCGGATGAGTGGCATAGCCCTGGCGGCGCCGTATCTCGACACCGACGCCGACCAGTTGTCGTTCGCGCTCGGCCATCCCCCGTACACCGCGCTCGCCGTGCGGGACCTGACGGTCGGAGGGCTCGCCGTACAGCTCAGGCTGCTGGGGGCCTCGCACCAGGTCTTCGCGGGTCCGATCCGGGAGACGGTGGCCTGTCTGCCCGGCGAGGCCGGGGGCCTGCCGGAGGCGGCGGAGCACGAGGCCGACGGCTGGAAGTACCGATTCGGCGCGCACGTCCGGCACTTCGCCGCGGCCGAGTTCCGCTCCCGGGTGGCGCGCATACGGGGCCGGGCGGAGGCACACCCCCGCGCGCTGTGCGGGATCTTCCCCGGCTCCGCGGAGGCCGTCACCGCGCTGACCGTCGAGTGGCGCGGCACGGGCCCGAGCTGGCGTACCTGGCACACGTATCCGCAGAGCCGCACGATCGTGGCGACGCACACCCAGCTGGAGGTCCGTTGAAGACCGCCCGACGCTTCGGCGTCCTCTTCCTCGCCACGGCGGCGCTCGCCGCCTGTTCCGGAGACTCCGGCGGCAACGCCGTTCCGTGGAACTGGATCCGCACCGAGTACCGGGCCGTCGGCGGGGGGTACCACGACCGGACCGACCCGGTGAGGACGGTCGCGAGCGAGATCGAGAAGCACACCTCCGCACAGGACCGCACCACCAGCGGTTCCATGGTCTTCCTGCGCTACCGGGACGACATCGTCGCGGTCAGCCCCTACCGGGGCGGCAGCCGTATCGAGATGGACGACTACCGCACCGGCTACCACCGCTGGCGGTCGCACCTGAGCTCGGTGTGGCCCGATCCCGACAGCGACTCGTTCCGGGGCGGCGGCCCCGGCTCCGGCAAGTGACCCGCCGCGACGACCGCCACCACCGCACGCACCGCAAGCCACCGCAGTCCACTCCTCCGAAGTCCTCGAAAGGCACCCCGTGGCAGAGATCTTCGAGTCCGCAGGCACTGCCCTGCTCTACGGCCTGGTCGGCTTCGTGGTGATGGCGGTCGGGTTCATCGCCCTCGACCTCGTCACCCCCGGCAAGCTGGTCCATGTGGTCTGGACGGAGCGCAACCGGGGCGCGGCCGTCCTCCTCGCCGGCCAGACCGTCGCCATCGGCCTCGTCATCGACCAGTCCATCCGGGCCAGCGAGTCCGAACAGGGCCTCGGACACGGGCTGTTCAGCACCCTGCTGTACGGCCTGGCGGGGGTCGTCGTGATGACCCTGATCGCGTGCGTGGTGGGGCTGCTGACGCCGGGCCGCCTCGGCCACACCGTCCTCGACGACCAGGACGGGCACCCGCACCCCGCCGCCTGGGTCCAGACCGCCATGTACCTGGGCACCGCCTTCATGGTCGGCGCCGCGGTCTCCTGAATCCGGCACCGTGAGTACCACCGCCTTGGATCGCGCGGATCCGGCCGTCGCACGTCCGCCCGCGCGGCACTCGCGGGCGGCGCGTTTCCTGCTCCTGCTCGCCGTGTTCGTGTGCGCCGCCTGCGGACTGGTCTACGAGCTGGCGCTGACCGCGCTCGGCAGCTACCTCATCGGCAACTCCGTGACCCAGACCTCCGTGGTCATCTCCGTCATGGTCTTCGCCATGGGCATCGGCTCGCTGGCCGCCAAGCCCCTGCAGCGGCGCGCCGTCGGGGCCTTCGCCCTGCTGGAGGGGGCGCTGGCGCTCGTCGGCGGCCTGTCCGTGCTCCTGCTGTACGTCACGTTCGCCTGGCTGCGGATCTACATGCCGGCGATGGTGGCCGTGTCGTTCGCCGTCGGGCTGCTCATCGGTGCGGAGATTCCGCTGCTGATGACGCTGCTCCAGCGGATCAGGCGGCAGGAGGCGGGCAGCGCGGTCGCCGACATGTTCGCCGCGGACTACGTGGGGGCGCTGGTCGGCGGGCTGTGCTTTCCACTGCTGCTGCTGCCCACGTTCGGGCAGTTGCGGGGAGCGCTGGTGGTGGGCGCGGTCAATGCCGTGGCCGGAGTCGTCGTCGTGCTGTGGATCTTCCGCCGGGAGACCCGGCGTGCCGTGCGCCTGGCGCTGCTGGCGGGGGCCGCCGCGGTGCTCGCCGTGCTGGGCACGGTCTACGTGCTGGCGGACGACATCGAGGTGACGGCGCGTCAGCAGCTGTACCGGGATCCGATCATCCACGACGAGACCACGCCGTACCAGGACATCGTCGTCACCCGGTCCACCGCGTTCACGGGCAGTGCCGACACACGGTTGTTCCTCAACGGGGACCTGCAGTTCTCCTCCGTGGACGAGTACCGCTACCACGAGGCACTCGTGCATCCGGCGCTGGCGGGAAAGCGCTCCTCGGTCCTGATCCTGGGCGGCGGTGACGGGCTCGCCCTGCGCGAGGTGCTGCGCTACGACGACGTGGAGAAGGTCACGCTGGTCGATCTCGACCCGGCGATGACCCGGCTCGCGCGCACCTTCGGGCCGCTCGCCGAGCTCAACGGCGACGCCTTCGGCGACCCCCGCGTCGACGTCGTGCACGCCGACGCCTTCAACTGGCTGCGGGACGCCGGACGGCGCCACGACGCGGTCGTCATCGACTTTCCGGACCCGGACACCGCGGCGCTGGCCAAGCTGTACAGCGTCGAGTTCTACCACCTGCTGCGGCACAGGCTAAACCCGGACGGCCAGGTCGTGGTGCAGGCGGGCTCCCCGTTCTTCGCCCCGAAGTCGTACTGGTCCATCGCCGCCACGATCGAGCAGGCCGGCTACCGCACCACCGAGTACCAGGTGGACGTACCCAGCTTCGGCAACTGGGGGTTCGTCCTCGCCACCCCGGGCGCCGACGGGCCCTCCCCGGCGCTGCGGCTGGCCGAGGCCCCACCACGACTGCGGTTCCTGGACGACGCCGTGCTGGAGGCGGCCTCCGTCTTCCCGGTCGACCGCCGCCCGCAGGACGTCCGGGCGAGCACGCTGATGGATCCCGCGGTGCTCGAGTACACGCGGCACGAGTGGCAGAACTACTGAGCGGCCGCCAGGGCTGTCGAACGGCTCGGGAGGACGTGGGTACCCGGCACTCGGCATCGGCGGGAGCGGACCCGCCCGGCCACAGGCCCGGAGGTCGCGCATGGACGGACATCAGCCACCGGCTCAGCGGGCGGCGGGGACCACCCGCCGGGTCCGGCTGCGCTTCGACGGCTGGATCGCGGGGATCGGCACCTCCTCCGGTACCCGGGTGGTGGTCGGGCACTGGCCCGCGTCGCCGTTCGGTCCCTTCAGCGACGTGATGCTCGAACGGGCGGACGGCAGGCGGCTCCTGATGGCGCCGTCCCCGCAGATCGCGCGGTTCGTCGCCGCCACGTATGTCTTCGACGACGTGCGGGTCGTCCCGGTGCGGGTGCAGGTCGCCGGGGGTGAGTGGACCGTGACGGCGGCGTCGCTGACCCTGCGGTTCGTCACCGGCCGCCGTGGCTTCCTCGGGCATCTGCTCGGCGCCGTGCCGCCCGCGCTCGCGACCCGCCCGGCGTGGGCCACGGCCGTGGCGCCGGCCGCCCGGCTGATGGGGGTGCGTACCCGTGGCAGCGCCCGCGACGGCCGCCGCGAGTGGTACGGCGCTCAGGACCTGCGCGGGATCACCGCTGCCGCCGCCACCTACGAGGGCGAGAACCTCGGCTCCCTCGCCCGGGTGGAGCCCCCTGTACGTTTCGGCTTCGGTTCGACCCCCTCGAAGCCGTGCGTCGTACGCGTCACGACCACGGTGGCCATGGATTGACGCGGAGGGCGCGAGCGCGCCGGTACGCCCTCGCAGGTGGCCGTGCTCACCGCGGTTCGTCTCGAGCCGAGCCCGGGGTGAGGTGGAACTCGACGTCCACCACACCCTCGACGGCGCGGACAGGCGGGCCGCGACAGGAACGAACGACGTGTCCCTGACGCGGCCGGTCAGGGTGACGACTGCGTCGTCCACCTCCGCGCGGATGGGCTCGACGGGGGCAGGGAAAAGGGGCGCCACGACTTCGCGACGCACCTCGTCGGCGAGTTCCTCGTCCGGCCGCAGGAAGACCTTGAGCAGGTCCGCCCGGCTGACGATGCCCTCGAGCATGCCTTCCGCGTCGACGACCGGCAGCCGCGCGACGCCGGCCCGCCCCTGGCCCATGGCGCAGGGCTGCATGAGGCCGCCGCCTCGGCCGCCGGGCCGGGTCATCGTCTGGCAAGCGGCGACCTGTCCAGGAGCACGATGCCGGCCACGGCTGTGGCCGCGCCCAGCGCCTGCACCGTCAGCGCCCAGGGGGACGAGGCGAGCTTCTCGCCGAAGACCGCCACACCGATCAGCACGGCGGTCATCGGTTCCAGGGTGTCGATGAGCGGGAGTCTGATGGCCAGCGAGCCGGCCTGGTAGGCGCTCTGCGCCAGGACCAGACCCATCAGGCCCACGAGGACCACCGCATACGGCTCCCAGTGGGCCAGAGCCCCGAGCCCGTCGGTCCGGAAGCGTCCCGCCGTGCTCTTCGTCAGGCTGTCGAGCAGGGCGAGCAGCAAGGCCGCGCCGATCGCGTAGAGGGCCGTGCGCCTCGACGCGCGGCTCCGGCGTCCGCTCTCCGCCAGCAAGACGACTGCGCCGCCGATCGCGAGGATCACGGGCAGCCAGTCGCGGGCCGCGGGAACGGCCGCGCCCTCGGGGGCCGGTGGCAGCGCCGTCAGGAACAGCGCCACGCCGCCCGCCGTGCAGGCGATCCCGGCCAGCTCCCGGCGAGTCAGCCCCGTGCGGCGGCGCCAAGCGAGCAGCGGCAGGGCGAAGACGAGGTCGGTGGCCGCGAGCGGCTGCACCAGGACCAGTGGGCCGAAGGCCAGCGCGAGGCCCAGCAGCGCGTAGGAGGAGACGACCAGGATCATGCCTGCCAGCCACGCCGGACGGCGGCCCAGGTCCAGCACGAGCCGCAGCCGCAGCGACTCCCGCGCGGGTGCCTTCTGCGCCGCCTCCTGCTGGATCACCGACCCGACTCCGAAGCTCATGGCGGCCAGCAGGGCGGCCGCCACCGCGACAGCCGTACTCATGGGTCGAGCATTGCCGCAGGTATGGACGCGGACGATTCCGACACGCTGGACGAGGCGACCAGCATGAGGACCCCGTCAGTCGTGGGCGATGACGGCGACGGGAGCGGGACAGTGGTGCAACACGGCATGGGCGACGGACCCGATGTGCGCCCCCAGCGGGGCCTTGCGAACTCGCCGGCCGACGACCACGAGGTCCGCATCACCTGCCGCGTGCAGCAACCGCTGGGCGGCGCCCCCGACGGGCGTGCACTCCACGACATCGACCGACGGGAACCTCTCACGCCAGGGCAGCAGCATGCCGGCGAGGCGCCGGGCGATGTCCGGGCCCATCTCCCGCTCGGCCGCCGCGAGAGCGCAGGCGTCGCGGACGACCGGTGGCAGTGACCAGCAGTACAGGGCCCGGAGGGTGCGTCCGCGCCGCGCGGCCTCATCGAAGGCGAACGCGAGGAGGGCGTCGCAGGAGTGGTGGATGTCCACCCCGACGACCACGTCGCGGTGGAGGCCGTCGTACGGTACCGCTCGCTCGTCGTCCGGGTGTTCCGGTCCCCGTACGAGCACGACCGGATGCTCGGTGGCGCCGATCGTTGCCAGGCCGACCGACCCGACCAGGAAGCCCCGGACGCGGCCGAGGCCGCGCGAGCCGAGCACCAGAAGTTCGGCCTCGGCCGCCTGAGCGGCCAGCGCCGGTGCGGGGCGGCCGGACAGGCGCAACGTGGCGACCTCGAGCCCGGGCCGGTGCCGCGACACGTCGCTCGCGGCATCGGCGAGCAGCTTGCCGGCCCAACGGTGCTGCTCCAGAGCGACCGGCGGAACGGGCCCGGAACCCGGCCACTGGTCGGCGACCACGAGGCGCAGACCCACCCCGCGAAGCAGCGCCTCGTCGGCGGCCCACTCTGCCGCACGCAGGCTCTCGGCCGAGCCGTCCACGCCCACAGTCAGATGGTGAGACATGGTCCGGGCTCCCTCCGGTCGCGTCCACGGCCTGGTTCCATGACCTGGTTTCATCATGACCGCCCGGCCGGAGCGACGGCAGGGCCACAGGTCCCTGCCCGGTCGTGACCCGTACGGATCGGCGAGCACCCGCCACGCCCCGACTCCCCGGGCCGGGTCCCTGAACGGCGGACCGGTCGGTGCTCCTGCCGCACGGCTCCGGACACCGCAGGAGACGGACACTCCCGGTTCGGGGCGGAGCAACTGGTACCTCCATACCCCGCCGGGTACCCGGACCGGTGCCTGACACCGCCGGAGGGCAGAGAGCCATGAATACCCCCCTGGGTATTCCTGTTATGGTGGGCGTCAGATACCCCCCGGGGTACATTGCCGGAGAGGAGTCCCGTCGTGTTCTTCGTCGAAGCCCTGGAGTCCAAGGGTCTGGGCAACCGCAGCTATCTGGCCGGAGGCCGGCATGCCGCGGTGGTCATCGACCCGCCCCGCGACATCGACCGGGTCATCGCCGCCGCCGCCCGGCGCGCCGTGCGTATCGCCTACGTGGTCGAGACCCACGTGCACAACGACTACGTCACCGGGGGCCTGGAGCTGGCCCGGGTGAGCGGCGCCGAGTACCTGGTGCCTGCCGGGGCATCGGTCGCCTTCGCCCGCACACCGGTCGCTGACGGCCACACGGTGCGGGTGGACGAGGGCCTGGTGCTGCGGGCGATCGCCACTCCCGGGCACACCCCGCACCACACCGCCTACGCCCTGGAGGAAGAGGGGCGTGGTGCAGCGGCGTTCACCGGGGGATCCCTGCTGATCGGGACGGTGGGCCGGCCGGACCTGGTCGAGCCGCGGCTGACCGAGCAGCTGGCCCGGGCCCAGCACGCCTCGGCCCGCCGTCTGGCCGACGAGCTGGACGACGACGTAGAGGTGCTGCCCACCCACGGGTTCGGCAGCTTCTGCTCCTCGGCTCAGGCCGAGGGCGAGACGACCACGATCGGCAAGGAGCGCGAGACCAACGACGCGCTGACCCGGGACGTGGACACCTTCGTCGCGCGGATACTGGCCGGGCTGGAGGACGTGCCCGCCTACTACGCGCAGATGGGCCCGGCCAACGCCGCGGGCCCCGCACCGCTGGACCTGACCCCGCCGAAGCGGGCGGACGCCGGGGAGATCGCCTGCCGGCTGGCCGCCGGTGAGTGGGTGGTGGACCTGCGCAGCCGCGTGGCCTTCGCCGAGTGGCATGTGGCGGGGTCGTTCAACTTCGAGGGTGACGGAAAGCTCGCCACCTACCTGGCCTGGCTGATCCCCTGGGGCAAGCCCGTCACCCTGCTCGCCGGCACCCCGGAGCAGATCGCGAAGGCGCAGCGGGAACTGGTCCGGGTGGGTATCGACCGCCCGGCCGCCGCCGCCACCGGTGACCCGGCCGACTGGATCAGCGCCGGCGAACAGCCGGCCTCCTTCCCCCGCGCCCGCTTCGCCGACCTCGCCGAGGCCCGTGAGCGAGGCGACGACGTGGTCGTCCTGGATGTGCGGCGCGACTCCGAGCGCGCGGGCGGCTTCATCGACGGCTCGGTCCACATCCCGATCCACGAACTGCACGGCCGTACCGGCGAGGTACCGCACGGGGCGGTGTGGGTGCACTGCGCCGGCGGGATGCGCGCGGCGATCGCCGCCTCCCTGCTCGACGCCACCGGCCGCGACGTGGTCGCCGTCGACGACGCCTTCGACGCCGCCACCGAAGCGGGCCTGACCCTCACCAGCCCCGCCACCGACCGACCCCTCCCCGCTTCACCCGCACGAAAGTGATCATCTGATGTTCTCGTTCTTCCGCCGCGGCCCCGCCCGCCTCACCCCCCAGCGGGCCCACCAGCAGACCTGCGACGGCAAGGCCGTACTGCTGGACGTCCGTGAAAGTCCGGAGTGGAAGGCCGGGCACGCACCCGGCGCGCTGCACCTGCCGCTGACCCGGCTGGTCACCGGCGCGGCCCTCCCGGAGGAGGTCCGGGACAGGCCGGTCGTGGCCATCTGCCGTTCCGGGCACCGCTCCCGGCAGGCCGCCGCACTCCTGGCCGCCCGCGGAGTGCGGGCCACCGACGTCACCGGCGGCATGACCGCCTGGGCCCGCGAGGGACTGCCGGTCACCGTGGAGGACGGCAGCGACGGTGCCATGCCGTGAGCGCGCTCATCCTGGCGCTGACAGCAGGGGCGGTGGTCGGGCTCGCGCTCGGCGCGCTCGGCGGAGGCGGCAGCGTCCTGGCCGTGCCGGCGCTCATCTACCTGCTGGACTTCACCCCGGCCGCCGCCACGACCGCCGGCCTGATCATCGTCACCGCCACCTCGCTCACCGCCCTGTACGCCCACGCCCGCACCGGCAACGTCCACTGGAAGGCCGGCGCCCTGTTCGCCGCCGCCGGACTCCTGCCCGCCGCCGCGGCCGGAGCCCTCTCCGCCCGGCTGCCACAGCCGGTCCTGACCGGCGCGTTCGCCGCCGTCGCGGGCCTCGCCGCCGTCGACATGCTGCGCCCCGGCCAGGCCCGCGGCCGGGCATCGGCGGTGCGGCCGGCGAAGGCCGCCGGGATCGGCGCGGGACTGGGCGCCCTGACCGGGCTGCTCGGAGTCGGCGGCGGCTTCCTCACCGTCCCGGCCCTGGTCACCGTGCTGGCCACCGAGATGCAGGCCGCCGTCGGGACCAGCCTGCTGGTCATCTCGGCGAACTCCCTGGCCTCCCTGGCCACCCGCGGCGCAACCACCGCCGGCATCGACTGGGCACTCGTCGCCCCCTTCACCGGCGCCGCGATCCTCGGCGCATGGGACGGCAGACGTCTGGCCGCCAAGGCCGGTGGCACCCGGCTGCGGCGCACCTTCGCCCTCGCGCTGCTGACCGTGGCCGCCCTCATGCTCATCGACGCCCTCACCTGAGAAGCCGACCCGGTGACCACCGCGTTCAGGCAAGCGAGAGGAACAGCTTCTCCAGCCGGGCCCGCATCTGCTCCCGGTCTTCCGAGGCGGCCGTGTCCCCATCGGTCAGGCAGTGCTGCAAACCGGTCGCGATGATGGCGAAACCCGCCTTGTCCAGCGCACGGGAGGCCGCCGCGAGCTGCGTGACCACGTCCTCGCAGTCCCGCCCCTCCTCGATCATCTTGATCACCCCGGCGATCTGGCCCTGCGCCCGGCGCAGCCGGTTGACCACCGTCTTCAGTTCCTCAGCCGCCATCGCCAGTTCCACAGTCCACTCCTTCGAGATACCCCCTTGGGTATCCTACCGAAGGGGGTATCACCGACCGAGAGAAGAGAAGATCCCCATGGCACCCACACTCACCGCGGACCAGGCCCACGCCCGGCTCCACGAGCTGACCGTCATCGACGTGCGCACCCCCGGCGAGTACGCCTCGGGCCACCTGCCGGGCGCCCACAACATCCCCCTCGACCACCTCGATCGCGCGCTCGACGCCCTCAAGTCCGCGGCCGCCCACGGCGACCTCCTCGTCGTGTGTGCCTCAGGCGCCCGCTCCACGACCGCCTGCGAGCGCCTGGCCGAGCACGGCATCAGCGCCGCCACCCTCTCCGGCGGCACCGGCGCCTGGAGCCGGCTCGGCCACGACACCCACCGCCCCGCCGGCACCCGCACCCCTTGGGCCATGGACCGTCAGGTCCGCCTCGCCGCCGGATCTCTCGTCCTGACCGGGCTGCTCGCCGGGCAGCGCTGGAGTTCGGCCCGCTGGGTCTGCGCGGGCGTCGCCGGCGGCCTGGTCCTCTCCGCCCTGACCGACACCTGCGGCATGGCCAGGATCCTCGCCGAACTCCCCCACAACCAGCCCCACACCGCCGACCTCGACGCCACCCTCGCCGCTCTCGCGCGATGACCCGCCCCGACGACCCCGACACCGGCACCACAGCGCGCGGCCGGTGCGGCAGGCCGGGCGGTCTTCGGCACCCGGCGAGCTCCGGATCACCGCCGGCCGCCGACGTCGGCGAGGCAAGCGGGCAACGCCCCCGCGCACGAGATCCGAAGGAGTCCCTTGCTCGTACGGCCGCCGATATCGCCAGGAGGCTCACCACGTACTCCTTGCGCCACTTCTTCGCCTCCAACTGCCTGGCCAGAGGGATACCCATCACAGACGTCGCGGAGTGGATGGGGCACAGAAACATCAACATGACCTTCAAGATCTACCGGCACCTCATGCCGGCGAGGGTGAACGCGATCTCCTGCGCGGGAGAGGCGCCCGCCTCGGCCATGTGGTAGCCGGAGATCGAGATCGTGTTCCACTTCGGGATCTCGGCCCTGCAGTACTTGAAGATGTCGGCGATCAGACGGAGCGAGGGCTTGGGCGGGAAGATGTACGTGCCCCGCGCGATGTACTCCTTCAGCACGTCGTTCTGGATCGTGCCGGTGAGCCTGTCGGCCGGAACGCCCTGCTCCTCGGCGACCAGTTGGTAGAGCAGCAGGAGCAGCGCGGCGGGGGCGTTGATCGTCATCGACGTCGACACCTTGTCCAGCGGGATGCCGCCGAACAGCACCCGCATGTCGTCCACCGAGTCGATGGCGACGCCCACCTTGCCGACCTCGCCGTGCGCGATCGGGGCGTCGGGGTCGTGGCCCATCTGGGTGGGCAGGTCGAAGGCGACCGACAGGCCCATCGTGCCGTTGGCGATGAGCTGCTTGTAGCGGGCGTTGGACTCCGTCGCCGTGCCGAAACCGGCGTACTGGCGCATCGTCCAGAGCCGGCCCGTGTACATCGTCGGGTACACGCCCCGGGTGAAGGGGTACGTCCCCGGCTCGCCCAGCTTCCCGGCCGGGTCCCAGCCCTCGAGAGCCTCCGGCCCGTAGACCGCTTCGATGGGCAGACCACTCTCGGTGGATCGGACACTGCCCGACTCGCGCGCCATGGTGAGAAGGCCTTTCGTGGGGCGTCAGGTAAGTAGGGAGGCTGGCGGGTCGGCCGAGGATGGGGTCCGTCGCCGCGGGTCCGCCACGCTTGTGATGCGGTGAATCGCCTACTCGGCTATGTAGGTCCGGTATATCCAGCCGTAGACGCGCAGGGAACGACCCTCGACTTGTCGTACTTCGGTGGTTGCCTCGAAATGCTCGTAGCGGTTCTCGACATGGAACTTGACCCGGTCCGTGAAGTGCTCGACCCGGTGCATCCGCAGGTCCTCAGGAATGTCCTTCCCGCCTGCCAGGAAGATGTTGGGCTCCGCAGGGCGGCTGCCGTCACCCCGCAAGATGTGGTTGGGGTGGGCCTGAGCAGTGGTGAGGATGGTGCTGGTCATGTGCGAGTCCTCTCACGCAGGGGCGCTGTGAACAGGCGAACCGACAGAGGTGGGGAGACACGGCCAGAGTGGCGACGTGCCGAGTGATCGGTGGGGCGGAGGTCCCGTGCGCATCGGTGCGCCAGGTGACGCGACGGCCATGGAAACGCCACAAGAAGCCATCACGACTTCGCTATATCGACCGTTGCCGAATCAAGACTCAGCTTGGCGTCGATCTACGGCAGGTGTCAACCACTTCTCGGAACTCAAGGAGGTCGAATCCCTCAGAGGGCGGGGGCGGACGATGCCCGCAGAGCGTTCGAGGCACGTCAAAGCGCCGCCATGAACGAGGGCAGGCGCAGAGCGCTGCTTGGCCGGCCGGGCCGAAGGAGGAAAATCAGGGACGCCAAGCACGCCGCGGGCGGGCTGTCGGCCACACCACCGCGTCTCGAGCTCGCGCCATACGGGCGCGGCTCAGCAGCGAGCAGCGGGCGCACCGCGGGCCCATGCGGTGCGGCGGGACTCAGCCGCACACGAGGCCAGGTTCGACAGCGCCGGGACGTACCTCAGTCGCGAGCGGTGAGGAATCCGGACAGTGCGGAAAGGACTGCGGGAGCGACCCGGTAGTAGACCCAGGTGCCGCGCCGCTCGGACAGCAGCAGGCCCGCTTCACGGAGCTTCTTCAAGTGGTGGCTGACCGTGGGCTGGGAGACTCCGACATCGGCGATGTCGCACACACAGGCTTCCCGGTCGGGGTGGGAGGCGACTTTGGAGAACAGGCGCAGCCTCACCGGGTCCCCCAATGCCTTGAACATGGCGGCGGTGACTTCTGCTTCCTCATCGGTCAGCTCACGGTCCGTGAGAGACGGGCAGCAAGGTGGGGCGGAGGCGGCGGCCGCCAACTGCGCTAGCTTCGACATGCATCTATGTTGACACTGGTTCCACCTCCTGCCAAGATCGCTTGATTAGATGTGTATCTAATCATTAGCTGGGGGAAGCATGACAGACGTGCGCACCGCCGATATGAAGGGGCCTGTGAGGACGGCCGTCGTCACAGGAGCCAGCAGTGGGATCGGTGCGGCAACCGCGCGAGCACTGGCTCGCGACGGTTTCGAGGTCGTCCTGACCGCACGCCGGGCCGACCGCCTGGAGTCGGTCGCGAAGGAGATCAGGAATGACGGCGGAGCGGCCCGGGTCGTCCCACTGGACGTAACCGATCGAGATGCGGTCCTCGCCTTCGCCGAGCAGTTGCCGGCGTGTGACGTACTGGTCAACAACGCGGGCGGCGCTTACGGGACGGAGCACATCGAGAATGCCGATCCCGGCGACTGGCGGTCGATGTACGAGGTGAACGTCGTCGGCGCACTGCACATGACCCAGGCGCTACTGCCGAGCCTGAGGGCCTCCGGTGACGGGGTGGTGGTTGTCCTTTCCTCGACGGCCTCGTTCACCTGCTACGAGGGTGGCGGCGGCTACAGCGCCGCCAAGCACGGCGCCCATGTACTGGCCGAGACGCTGCGTCTGGAGGTGTGCGGGGAGCCGCTGCGGGTGATCGAGATCGCGCCGGGGATGGTGCACACCGAGGAGTTCTCCCTCAACCGCTATCGCGGGGATCTGAGCAGGGCCGACGCCGTGTACGCGGGCGTCCCCGATCCGCTGGTCGCCGAGGACGTCGCCGACGTGGTGACGTGGGCGGTGACCCGGCCGCCGCATGTGAACATCGACCTCCTGGTGGTGCGGCCCAGGGCGCAGGCGGCGCAGCACAAGGTGCACCGCACCTCCTGACACCGATCCGTGGACGACGCGGTTGCCTCTCCCGGGCCGGGCGAGGCAAACGCGGGCGACATAATCAACCAACGCGTGGGCCCGGGCGCGCGCAAAAATAACCTGGGGAGGGGGCCAGAGGGTGTGCGGCAGGGT